>CAIOMN010000236.1 GCA_903859415.1 uncultured Methylococcaceae bacterium | reverse complement strand
GAACTCGGCTTTAAAGGCTTCACAGTGTCTGATTGGGAAGATATTAAGCGCCTTTATACCCGTGATAAATTAGCGGCATCACCTAAAGAAGCCGTTAAAATTGCAGTCATGGCGGGGGTTGACATGAGTATGGTACCCTCCGACTTTTCTTTTTACGAGTTATTGCTTCAGTTGGCACAGTCAGGTGAAGTGCCTATGGCTCGAATTGACGAAGCCGTCACTAGAATCCTTAATGTAAAGTTTCAGGCTGGATTGTTTGATCAACAACAGACTGTACCCCTAACCGCTGAAGGTAACTTTGCAACGCATGAAGCGTTAGAGATTAATCAACAGGCAGCGAGAGAGTCTATCGTTCTTGCTAAAAATGATCACAATATTCTGCCACTCAAAAAAGACGCCCGTATTTTAGTCACGGGGCCAACGGCTAATTTATTGAGTGTACTTAATGGTGGATGGACGTTCACCTGGCAAGGTGATGATGAAAGTTTATATCCAGCCGATAAGTTAACGGTCTTAAAAGCATTACAAAAGAAATCCACGGGTAAAGTTACCTATGTGGGTGGAACTTCTTTTGCTGACAGAATAGATATTAAAAAAGCAGTTGAATCCGCTAAGAATCAAGATATCATCATCTTATGTTTAGGTGAAAAACCTTATACTGAGGTTTTTGGTAATATTGATACTTTAAATCTTGATCAAGCTCAACTTGATCTGGCGAATGCACTACTTGCTACTGGAAAGCCGGTTATTCTAGTGACCTTAGGAGGGCGACCACGGGTTATTACCGCTCAGGCAGAACTGGCTAAGGGAGTCATTCTAGGTTTCTTGCCGGGTATGGAAGGTGGTGAAGCGATTGCCGATATTATATACGGTGATTACAACCCAAATGGTAAGTTGCCTATCTCTTATCCAAGAAATACCAATGATATTGTCTTATATGATCATAAGCCGATTGAAGCACTGGAGCCGAACGCCTATAGACCTCTCTATCCGTTTGGTCATGGCTTAAGCTATAGTCACTTTGAAACCAGTGGTCTAGCGGTAGAAAAAGACACTTATGCAATGGATGAATCGATTAATTTATCGGTAACCGTTAAAAATACCGGTCACTTAAAAGGTAAAGAGGCTGTATTGGTTTATATCAATGATGTTGCTGCCTCTGTGACTCGACCTAACAAGCAATTAAAAGCCTTTAAAAAGGTAGACCTAAACCCGGGTCAAGCAGAAAAATTAAACTTTACCTTAACGCCACGAGATCTTTCATTCATTGGTGTTGATCTTAAACGAATGGTTGAGCCAGGTGAGTTTAAAGTGCTGGTTGGCAATGAGACCGTCGTATTTACGGTTAAGAATTAAGAGTCATCTAGCATGGTTAATATAACAAACAACACGTCAAAGCCAGTTAACGTAACGAATCCTTCGGATAAAAACCCTTACTTCGGCTCTTTAACTATTTTAACGTCGTTGTTTTTTATGTGGGGTTTTATCACCTGCTTAAATGATATTTTAATTCCGCACTTAAAAGCTGTCTTTACCTTGAGTTATGCACAAGCCATGCTGGTACAATTTTGTTTCTTTATCGCCTACTTTGTGGTCTCTGTGCCCAGTGGTTATTTAGTTGAAAAGATCGATTATAAAGGCGGTATTATTGTGGGCTTATTGGTAGCGAGCCTGGGTTGTTTATTGTTTTATCCGGCCGCCAGCTTACATTCTTATCCGTTATTTTTAACGGCCTTTTTCGTGTTAGCTTCTGGCATCACTTTATTACAAGTCTCTGCCAATCCTTATGTGACTATTTTAGGTCCTACGGAAACGGCCTCTAGTCGTTTAACCATGACTCAGGCTTTTAATTCGCTGGGAACCACCTTAGCGCCTTATTTTGGAACGTTGTTTATTTTATCGACAGCGGTTAAGAGTGCCGAAGAAATTAAGACTCTGGATACAGATGCCTTATCCACGTATCAAGCGGCTCAAGCGGTCGCCGTGCAAAGTCCTTATTTATTACTGGCTGCGGTTTTATTGGGTATTGCCGTTATTTTCGCCTTCCTTAAACTCCCCAAAATACAGGCTAGCAGACCCTTAGCTGACAGTGATAGCAGGGTGACTGAGGACTTAACTGCTGACACTGTTAGTGCCTGGAGTTATCCACATTTGGTTTTAGGCGCCTTGGGTATTTTTATTTATGTGGGTAGTGAAGTCTCGATTGGTAGCTTCTTAATCAGCTTTTTAGGTGAACCCAGCATTGCTCACTTATCAGAACAGGACGCTGGACATTATGTAGCTTTTTATTGGGGTGGGGCGATGGTTGGGCGCTTTATCGGTGCCTTAGCTATGCAAAAGATTCATCCAGCCAAAGTCTTATTATTTAATGGCTTCATGGCCATGAGCTTGGTCATTATCACCATCTTTACTGAAGGTGATATAGCTAAATGGAGTATTCTTGGCGTAGGATTATTTAACTCTATTATGTTCCCTACCCTATTTTCCTTAGCAGTTAAAAACTTAGGCAGACATACCGGTCAAGGCTCTGGCATTATTTGCGCAGCCATTGTAGGAGGCGCTATCTTGCCTCCGATACAGGGTATTTTTGCAGACAGCATCGGCATTCAACACGCTTTTTTCATACCAGCCCTCGGATATTTGTATATCTGCTACTATGGCTGGAAGGGGCATGAGGTTAAAGTGGATAAATAAAGTGTTTGATTTTAGTCCGGAGTAACAACAAACCATATCAGCTTTTAATCCAATATCTAATCCCTTTCATACCCCAGCTTTAACCTGGCTCGTATCAAGGCAGTGATCACCACAATCAATAACAGTGCCAGTGAAAGCTCTAGCGATAAAAACGCAGCAATTTTAAAGTACACAAAGCTAGGGTGTACAAAACGAACCAACCAGCCGGCAGCTTCATCAGAGATAGCCGACAAATATGTAGCGGCACTTAACCAAATTTTTAATCGAACCGAGAACTCAGTCATTAACATTAAATGGGTTAAGGTCACTACCAGCATTCCCATAGAAAACAAATGAAAATGCGATACTTCAAGCATCCCTTCATAACTTCTAGGCTGTGTAAACTGCTCTTCAGATCCTAGATAATAAGCGCTCACTGAACTGGGATTTAAGTTCATGTGATGAAAATACATTAAAGCATTGCTTATCCATAGCAATACGATATAACCTAAAAACATTAGTACCAGGGCATTCAACAACGATTTACGTTGCTGCTCACCAGTAACAAAATACCGCATTAATCTGTTCCCTTATTATTTTTTATCATTTCTTGATAAATCGCCATCACTTTACGAATACTGGTAAGACCCGTACGGGTACTTAAGGTTGCTCCACTGATGCCATCGACACCTTTATTAAAATCCATCTCAGTAAGAGGGCGCTTATACAGTTTTTCAAACCAAGAGTCCGGCGGTTGATATTCAGCAGGTTCGTGAAAAGCCAAGGTGACTACTTTACTTAATTCACCCTCTGGGCTTAAGACAATCATCAAGGTTTCTGGTTTGGTTCTAACCGTACTGGTTTCAATTGCGGCATAACCGAGGATCTTATCTTGATTCTTACCGACATAAAAAGTAAACAGACCTGATTCTAAGTTTACTTTAGCTATCTGCTGAATCTTAGCAGTTTGTGTGTCATCAGGAAATAAAGATAAGGACTCAATCGTCGCCCCCGTACCAAACGCAAGTTCCATCGCTTCCGTTTTACTATAAAAAACCGTCGCAAAACTAGTCGCGCTCGTCGCTGTTAGCACCACCCCTAAAATAAGTTGTTTAAATACTTTCATCAGTGTCTTTTAATAAATAGGTCTGCGCTTAACCTAGAAAATAAAACCAAAACCTAAATTGAAGTCATCGGGCTGTGAGCCTTGCTTAGCCACAAAGTTTCTATAATCAGCCTTTAAAACAACCTGAGGCAACGGTTTGTACTGTAAACCGAATTGGAATATTTGCCAATCTTTAGTTGGATCAGTTGAGAAACCCGTAGGTGCTTTTGCAATAGTATTCAGTTTTTCAAAACGGAAAAAGGGGGCTAAATATTGCGGGGTATCCTTAATGATTAAAGGCAACACATCATAACCTAACTCTGAATACCAGCCGTAGTTTTGTGAGCCAATCACTGTGCCACCATTAGCAACAGAGGCCGCACTTAAAATAGCGGCATCATTGATTAATCCCCAAGACCCTAAAGTTCTAAATTCTAGGCCACGATACTTCCATTGCACGTGTCCTTCGTATAATTGTGTTAAAACATTAGGCTTTAAGCCATTAAAGACTTGGTCTTGTCCGGCATTGCCTACATACGCAGAGCCACCAACGGTGACACCTGGCAAAGCATCAGGATCATAATTCATTTGAGCAACATAGCCAAAACTTTGCGCTTTTGCATTACTTCCACCGCCTTTACCTTCATAAATGCCATTGGAAGTAAAGCCTTTAGCGTCTAAGCCATTCACCACATAAGTGGTATAACTTAAATTAGGGGTGATAGAACCAAAGATACCTGCACCCATTTCCCGCCACGTGGTCGGAATAATGGTTTGTTCAACCACGGGTCGATGATTACCAAAATAGAATAACGGTTCATGCATACGGTTGGTCATACCCATAGGCATTAATACTAGCCCTGCCCGTGCGTTAATCACTGGATTAAAAAAGAAATCAAGTGAGGCAAATTCAGCGGATACCTCTCCTTTCGCCTCTGCGCCTTCACCGGTGGTAGCGTGTTCAAACTCTAGCTCACTATTGAATAGAATTTTATCGCTAAATTTATAACCCACATATAACACCATCCGTTCAAGATCTGCTGTAGAACGGGCTGCACCTTTATCCCCAACTACATCTTGATAAAAACCTTCACCATAGCCACCAATAGAAAGCCCTTTACCTACCTGATAAACCTTAGAAGCAGCGGGGCCCATGCCATAAGCACTTTTAAGCTGCTTTTCTTCAGGAATAGCTAAGTTAGTTCTTAGCTTCTCAACTTCTTGGCTTAAGATATTTGTTTTGCGTTCCAGATTTTTAACACTGGTTGTTGAGACCTTATTATCGGCAGATGGATTTGTGTTAGAGCTCACGTTATTTTCAACGGTTTGCTGAGTAGTGTTAGTAACATCGACTTTTGGAGTTGTCGAAAAAACGACTGGCGTTGAAGTGGTGTTCGTTATAACTTTAGTTGCAGCAGTTTCTGCAGAGGCTGTCATACTTGCCTTCATCTCATCAATTTGCTTTTGTTGGGCTTGGATAATCTTCCACATATCATCCATGGATTGAGGTCTGTCTAAAGCACTTGCTGAGGCACTAGACACCATTAGTAAAGCAATTAAAGAATATTTTATTGATGATTTTTCCTGATTTATCATTTGCATACCCTAAGCTAGTCAGTTTATTCATTGTAGTCTGATAGCTATTTAGATGCAAATGATTTTCATTTGGAGTGATATATCTATAAGCAGATGTAATTTAAATTGTTTACCACTCGAATATTTTCCACATATTAATTTTACTATTACCATGATCCAAGTCATCTCGACGGACATCCATTTGCCCGTCACCATCGTTATCAATAAAATAATAGGCTGGGCCAATAACCGGTATCACTTTTATCATATAAAGTCTGCCACCCCTACGATATTCTTCTATCGTTTTTGTACTTTTACGCGTAATCGTGATATCAGGCTCTAACGTTTCTCCAC
This sequence comes from uncultured Methylococcaceae bacterium, assembly GCA_903859415.1. Classification (GTDB taxonomy): domain Bacteria; phylum Pseudomonadota; class Gammaproteobacteria; order Methylococcales; family Methylomonadaceae; genus Methylobacter_C. Next base: position 71,351 of record CAIOMN010000236.1, on the reverse strand, counting down.
TTTGAGCAGGCAAAATAGGGTCTGGAGCTTCAGGGAGAGCTTCAAGTTTAGGGGGGTGCTCATCAACAGCAAATGCGGGTAGAGCAAGTAAACTCAGTAGGATAAAACGACGCATGGCAGCTAGACTCTTCATATTAAAAAACATCGACTATCTTATTATAGTTTTTGCCTGTGCGTTAACTAAAATAATGCATAATTAATGGCAGTACGGCATAAATACTAGTTATGGACTTCAAGTAGGATTTATTTTCTATTCTCAAACATCGATCGGTTTAACTCGTTTAACGCTGAGTTATAATGTCCGATTTTAAGAGCGTTGGGTAGATGAAAAGATTAATTGAAACCAGGGTAGTTAATCCCTTGCTTGAAAAATACGGCATACCTGCCTATAAAACGACAGGCTCTGCGGGCATGGATTTAATAGCCTGTATCGAAGAACCTGTAATGATTGAAGCAGGCAAAAATAAACTGATTGGCTCAGGCTTAGCCGTTAATATTCAAGACCCTGGTTTAGTTGCCGTCGTAGCGAGTCGAAGTGGCTTGTGCCTCAATAACCAGGTTCGGGTTGGACAAGGTTTAGGCATTATCGATTCAGATTATCACGGAGAAATAGGCGTTATCTTACGTAACGAGGGTGAGTCTGATTACACTGTTCAGCCCGGTGAAAGAATTGCTCAACTACTCTTTATACCCGTTGTTCAAGTCGCTCTTAAACTAGTTGATACCTTCACTACCCATACTGATAGAGGTGAAGGTGGTTTTGGACATACTGGTCGTCATTAAAACTCAACTCTATAGTAGTTAATCATAACGTTTCAAATTAACCCAATAAATATTTTATTCCTTAGCAAACTTTTTTAAATAATGGAAAATCAGAAAATGATTCAAGAAAGAACTGCTTACCAAATAGCTGATGTGCTGATTGAAGCACTGCCTTATATTCAACGATTTAAAGGTAAAACTGTCGTGGTTAAGTTCGGCGGAAATGCTATGGTTGACGAAGCACTTAAACATAGTTTTGCCAGAGACATCGTGTTAATGAAACTGGTCGGGATTAACCCCATCGTTGTTCATGGTGGTGGCCCTCAAATAGGGCAACTGTTAACTAAACTAGGAAAAACAACTGGTTTTGTTGATGGTATGCGAATTACTGATAGTGAAACGATGGATGTGGTTGAAATGGTCCTGGGCGGTTTAGTTAATAAGGAAATCGTTAATCTCATTAACAGGAATGGCGGCAAAGCAGTTGGCTTAACAGGTAAAGATGGAGATTTTATTCGGGCTAAAAAAATTCACTTGAAACCCTCAGTTGAAGACGATGCTACAGAAATAATAGATTTGGGACATGTTGGAGAAGTCAGCAGCATTGATCCATCTGTAGTTGATATGTTGGGTAATAGTGATTTTATTCCTGTTATTGCGCCTATTGGCGTGGGTGTCGACGGTCGTTCATATAATATCAATGCGGATTTAGTCGCAGGTAAAATTGCAGAGGTATTGAAAGCAGAAAAATTGATTTTGCTGACCAATACAGCGGGTATTTTGGATAAAGAAGGTGGCTTGCTGACGGGTTTATCTGTTGATGATATCGACGGTTTAATAGCCGATGGCACAATATCTGGCGGTATGATTCCCAAAACACGCTGCGCGACTGATGCCTTAAAAGGCGGCGTAAATAGTGTCCATATTATTGACGGTCGTGTAGAACACGCGGTATTACTTGAGTTGTTTACTAATCAAGGGGTAGGCACTTTACTGTTAAGAACGGTACGAGATAAAACAGCCTATACTTGAGATTATCAAAAAACATTTTAACAGCTAACTTTTTGCAGGAGTGGCGAAAGCCACTCCTTTCAGATTATTATTTGATTATTTCTTTAACTAAGCAAGTTTGCTAATTGTTGCAAGGGCGGTAAGATAAGCATTTTTGCTAATTGTAAAAGCAACAATGCGACTAATGGTGATAAGTCGATGCCACCGAGATCAGGAATGCCCCTACGAATAATATTAAGTAAGGGATTCGATAAAGTCGTTAAAATCGAAGCCGTCGAATAAAAGCTACCTGGATTCACCCAGCTCAGTATTGCACTCGCAAAAATCGTAAAGACAAATATATTAAGAAGTAATGAGATCAATTGAGCAATTGCCGTCAGAGTAAGCGCTCCAATGTTGACCATGCTGCCACTCAATAATAAACTGATAGAGAAATCAGCCAGCATTTGTAAGGCGAGAATAAGAACCAGCGAAGAGGTGTCTATTTTTCCAATAGACGGCACAAAGCGGCGCAGGATTTTTAACGGTGGATGTGTTACTTTGACCAAAAACTGAGAAATAGGATTGTAGAAATCGGCGCCACACCATTGCAATAAGAAGCGTAGTAATACCGCAAGAATATAGAGAGAAAAAACAGTGTCGATTACAAAGATAATCGGGTCAGTGACGTAAGTAGATCCCATTAGTGAGTCTCCGAAGGTTTGGACATTTCAATTGAACGGTCTTTTGCTGCGTGTAATGCTTTTGATACTAATTCGGTAAATCCACCTTGTTCAAACGTTTCAATAGCGCGTTGCGTTGTACCGCCAGGAGACGTAACCCGCTTACGTAATTGTTCTGGAGACTCAGAGGATTCCAGGGCAATTTTGGCAGCACCCAATGCGGTTTGTTGTACTAACAATCGAGCCGTTGTTTCATTTAAGCCTAGCTCTAAAGCGGCTTTTTCCATCGCTTCCATTAATAGAAAATAATAAGCGGGGCCGCTTCCAGAAACGGCAGTAACCGCATCCAGATCGCTTTCATCATCAACCCATAAGGCAATCCCTACAGAGCGCATGATATTTTCAGCGAGATCATGTTGTTCAGCATTGACTTGAGCATTCGCATGGAGTGCCGTAGCGCCTGTTAATACCAGTGCTGGTGTGTTAGGCATACAGCGGACAATGGCGGTTTCGGAGCCTAGCCATTGACTCAAACTGGTTTGGCTAATACCGGCTGCAATAGAGACAACCAGGGATTTTTTTTCTTGTATTAAAGGTGCTGCATTAACAGCGACTTCGTTGAGTATTTGTGGCTTAACCGCTAACACCACAACATCGACGGCATTGATAACGTCAGCATTGTTTATTGAAGTATTAACGTGAAGCTTCTCAGCTAGAGATTTAAGTGCCTCTGGGTTGACATCAGAAACCCAAAGATGTTGTGGAGAATGGCCACTGGCAATTAAACCACTGAGTAAGCTAGATGCCATATTGCCGCCGCCGATAAAACCAATTTTTTGTGTATTCATTTTTATTAAGGTTAGGTGAGGTTAAACATATTTTAACCTATATGAGGTCAGTGCAATAATTCACAAGCGTTTTCCTATAAAATGAGTCACCAAATATATACTTTCTCGTATGAAACGATAAGCCCATTGAATGATAGACACTATCTATATTGAAGAAAATATCTTGCAACACTCCCGTGTTACCGAGATTATAAAGCGTTTTCCGCAAGCTAGAACAATTACCTGTGATCGGTATGGAGAAGTCTTTAATCCTAAAGCGCAGAACTTTAGATTACAAAAGCAAAAGCCTGCGTTAATACTGGCAGAAAAATACCGGCACTTTACCATGCCAGCGCCCTTGGGTTACGGTATTGGCGCAAGCAAAAACTATTATTTTTCACACATGCTTAATTGTTTGTATGACTGTCGCTATTGTTTTTTACAGGGCATGTACCAATCGGCTAACTATGTGTTGTTTGTTAATTACGAAGATTTTCAGGCAGAGATTCAGCAACGTAGTGCCGAGTCACCCAATGAATCCGTACATTTCTTTTCAGGGTACGATTGTGATAGCCTCGCCCTTGAACCCGTGACAGGATTTGCCGAACATTTTTTACCCATTTTTAAGCAAATACCCAATGCCTGGTTAGAGTTAAGAACTAAAAGCACCCAGGTAAGAAGCTTATTAAATACAGAAGCGTTTGACCGCTGTGTCGTCGCCTTTAGTTTAAATCCTGACGAGATTGCTACTAAAGTAGAAGCTAAAGCACCACCATTAGAGCGCCGCCTTGAGGCTTTGTGCAAATTACAGGCACACGGCTGGAAAATAGGTTTACGTTTTGATCCGATTATTTATCAAACCGGTTATCAACAACAATATCAGCGGCTGTTTGAGCAGGTATTCTCAAAAATCAACCTGGATCAATTGCATTCAGTGAGTCTGGGTGTATTTAGACTACCCGAAAGTTATTTTAAAAAGGTGCATAAGCTTTACCCTGAAGAAAGGTTATTTGTAAGCCCGTTTGATCATCAACAGGGCATGGTTTCTTATAAAAAAGAACTAGAGCAAGAAATAATGACTTATTGCTCAGAACAGCTATTGCGTTATATTCCCAAGTCATTATTTTTTCCATGCATACTGTAAAGCGAACCATCTTAGTAACCGGTGCCAGTTCTGGCATTGGCCTGGCGGTTGTACAAAACTTATTACAACAGGGTCATACCGTTATCGGTGTTGCTCGGCGTATTATTTTGTTAAATGAGTATGTTGAAAACTATATTCCAGTCTCAATGGATTTAAGCCAATTGCACAACTTGCCTGAGAAGATACGTGAGTTACAGAAAGCTTATCCAAACCTTGATGCCGTGGTCTTTTGTGCGGGTATCGGTCAATTCGGTTCAATAGAAGAGTTTTCTTATGCGCAGATAGAGTCAGTGATGACGGTTAATTTTACCAGTCAGGTCTATTTAACCAAGGCTCTGTTACCCGATTTAAAACGCAAACCCTACAGTGATTTAATTTATATCGGCTCAGAGGCGGCATTAAAGGGCAGTCGTAAGGGCGCGGTGTATTGTGCCAGTAAATTTGCCTTACGAGGCTTTACCCAAGCCTTACGAGAGGATTGTGGTAAAAGCAATGTCAGGGTTAGCTTGATTAATCCGGGTATGGTGAAAACCCCCTTCTTTGATCAACTCTACTTTGAACCGGGTGATCATGAAACGAATAGTATTGCTCCAGAAGATGTTGCTGAAGCAGTGGCCTATGTTTTAAGTTCACCCGCCCAAATTGTCATAGATGAAATTAACTTAAGCCCGCTGAATAAAGTAGTGAAGTTTAAAAAAACATAAGTTGATGCTGTTATCCGATTATTGATGCATCTGCGCTTTAACTTAATTGTCGACGTGCAATAACAGCGTCACTTAAAATTTTTAACACATTACTTGTATCCTCCCAACCCAGGCAGGCATCAGTAATGCTCTGTCCATAAACGAGTTTAGTTGGGTCATCCTTTCCTGCGGTGAATTTTTGTCCACCCGCCTTTAGGTGACTTTCTACCATCACACCGAAGATGCACGGAGAGCCACTGGCCAGTTGCTCAGCTATATTGCGCACGACATTGATTTGATTCTCGTGCTGTTTGTTGCTGTTGGCGTGTGAGCAGTCGATCATCAAGCGAGAGTTAAGATGCGCTGCTTCCAGTTCTTTATAAATGCGTTCTACATTGGCGGCATCGTAGTTAGGCTGCTTGCCACCTCGCAATATAACATGACAATACTGATTGCCAGTGGTACGAACAATTGCAACGTGACCATTTTTATGTACGCCCAGGAAGTGATGGGGATTTGCTGCCGATTGAATCGCGTCGGCAGCGATTCGAATATTACCGTCAGTACTGTTTTTAAAGCCTATAGGGGCCGATACCCCTGATGCCAGCTCTCGATGGATTTGGCTTTCGGTTGTGCGTGCGCCGATAGCGCCCCAACTGATTAAGTCACCGATATATTGCGGTGATATGGTGTCTAGCAGTTCGGCGGCTGCGGGGACTCCCAATTGATTAATCTCAGTGAGCAATCGCCTTGCAATGCGTAGTCCGTCGTTGATACGGAAACTTTCGTCTAGTCCGGGGTCGTTGATCAGACCTTTCCAGCCCACTGTTGTTCTGGGCTTCTCAAAATAAACTCGCATCACAATTTCCAAGGAGTCAGCGTAAATGTCTCGCTGCTCTTGTAATTTTTGTGCGTACTCTATTGCAGCTTGTGGGTCATGTATGGAACAAGGCCCGATGACAACGAGTAGGCGGTGATCTTTATTAGTAAGGATGTTTTTGATGTTTTGACGCGTTTTGGCGACCAAACTTTCTATATCAGTACCATGAATTGGAAACTCAGCCAATAATAGCTCGGGGGCGGGTAACGTATTTATCGAGACTACATATTCGTCATCTGTCAGGCCGGTTTTATCAAGTGTAGTCATGGGTGTAAAAGAATAAAAAATCGTGAATTTTCTTGGTTTTGATTATAGCGTATTTAATCAATAAATTATGTGATGTTAGGTTCAATATTGTTTTTAAGAGTAGAATGACTCGACTAAACTTTAGTCGCTCATTGGACAATAATAATGAAAAAAATGAATTTAGCAGCACTCTACTTAGTGTTAGCGGCTTTTGGTTCGGCTGTTTCTGCGGATGTTACCTTACAAAATAAAGAAGAAGTGCAAGGTACGTGGAAATTACAGTCAACCAAGAATTCTTTAACGGACAAACAATCCATCGAAAGAGAAGATACCTGGGTCTTCAAAGATGGAAAAGTCACCATCTTACATATTCCCCGTGAAGGCACTTATTATGATCAACCCCCGGTTGCTTATGAAGTGGACGACGGAAAATTAAAAGTAGCCATTATTGGTAGCAGTCGCTTTGACCTTTTTACAGTGGTCGATTTAACTGATAAGGAGATGACCTTAAAAGGTAAATACGGCGGTTATAATTATTTCGTCAAAAAATAAACTTTAGTTTGATGCTTGCCCTTGGCATTACTTTTTTAAAGTAGTCCAAGTCGTTATAATGTTCCCAGAGGGTGTTGATTAAATGCTTTAGTCCACCCTTTCAACACTTCCTTATCTTGCTTTGTCACCGTCTTTCTATTGGGTTTTAAAGTTTTACATGAGACAGTCATAATGTTAAACACACTAAAATTTAACGCTAGAATCTGGTTCTTCTTAGGCTTCCTGGCTTGTGCCGGTTTGTTAGGCATGGGTGCCTATTTTCAAATGGTTGAGGGTTTACAGCCCTGTCCATTATGTATTTCACAACGCCTGGCGATTCTTTTAACCGGCATTGTATTTTTAATTGCAGCATTGCATAACCCTGGTCCAGTGGGTATCAAACGTTATGCGCTGTTAGGAACACTCTCCGCTTTATTAGGCGCATCTATCTCAACGCGTCATGTGTGGTTACAGCACTTACCCCCTGATAAAGTCCCTGAATGTGGCCCTGAGTTGGCTTATATGTTCCAGTACTTCCCCTTGTTTGATACGCTTAAACTGATGTTAACCGGTACCGGTGATTGTGCTAAAGTCGATTGGACCTTGTTAGGTTTTAGTATGCCTGTTTGGACTTTGTTAGCATTCTTGATATTAGCGACCTTAAGCTTTTTACAACGTTGGAACACTGATAAATAGTATTAAGAAATAATAGCTTAAACAGTTAACAAACAAGTTAGTCACAGAGTTATCCACAGGCTTGTGGGTAACTTATCTCAATCTTCCCTACATGATTCACTATGATTAATCCTCGCAGTCTGGTTCGGGCACTGGATAAACAGTGGGACGTTATTGAACGTTTAGTGTTATTAGGACGTGATCAAATTACCTATGAGCGCAGTGATGTCCTGATTCTCTTAGGTAAAACCTATTTAAACGAATCCACTGAACAGCACCTTGAGCGTCTGCAACAGTTGGTTAATACCGAGTTATTGATCGAAATGTCGCAGAGCAACACCTTGCAACTGAACGAATCGATTCGACAATTTGTAGGTAGCTTACTGCATGAGCATGAACTGGGCTTATCGGATATTTTAAAAGCCCGGATTATTGATATCAAAGCCGGACTGGAGCAATTACATCAAGCCCTGCAAGCTCATGATATGGCGGCCTTACAAAGAGGCGCGGTGCGGATTGATAATCAACTGAGACAAATCCTGCAACAACTGGAGCAAGACACCCACGCGATTCAGGATATCGCTGAACGGGCTAAAAGTGCGGATGAACGCATGCCTTTAGCGAGGCGCTATGCCGAAGTATTAGAGGCCTATGACCGCTATGTCTTACCCATGACCGAACTCATGGATACTGGAGCAGGCGGCAGTTTTTATCCGTTATTAGAAGAAGCAGAGCGGGTCTTTGAAACGCTTGGCACCCAACTGGCTATACAAGGCGGTTTATACAGCCATCAGCGGTTATTACGCCAAATAGGCTTGCGCGTTAAGATATTACGTCAAACCGGATTAACGGCCTTAAAGAAATGTACCAACACCTTAATGCCACTGCGGGAAGAAGTACGCCGACACAACCAGCTTAGTTCTGCGATTGGCCAATTGCTGGGTGAGGTGCGTAAAAAAGGCTTAAGCCGAACGTTTCCTCAAAACAGTTTGCCGCTGTGGCGTAAGGAACGCGCCACGTCTATTGCCATCGGCCCTGAATTATTAACTCTGATGGAGCAAGTCCGAAACTATCAGCCCAAAGCAGTTGAATTTCCTGAGCTGAATATAGAAGAAGCTCAAATTCAGTTAGAACGTATAGATGAAGAAGCCATTCGTCAGCACTTGTATCAAAGCTTACCAGTTGCTGATTTAATGGCCTGGTTGGTGAATCATTATGGCACTTACCAGGATATTACTTTATTACGGCAGTACCATGCCTTAATCCGATTACCGGATATCACCGCCATTCCTCAGGCAAACCAAACCCGTATTGAACTTAAACGGGTGGCTATTTCATTACACAGCCATACGCTCAACACCTTATGATTATTGACTTATCACACCTCAAGCAATTACAACCGCTCTTTAAACTATTGAGTTCGGGTGCGCATTTAAATCGTCTACAAGAAACAGAGCTCTGGGTAGAGCTTGAAACGCATCAAGATTCTTACCAAACATTATTTGCCAGTTTAGGCTTTAGCCTGGTGGTGGACGGTCGCGGCTTTGCTTATTTTAAGACTGATCAAGCCAGTTCGTATACCGGAAAACTCACCCGTCGCCTGGCGTTAGTGCTGATGTTATTGTTTGAATACCAAGCTGATCAAGGCTTGCATTTATTCAAGTTTCAGCAGTGGCCGTTGAATGACACCTTGCTAGAAAAACTCATGCTGCATTATCAGGTTATCCTGGAAGCAGAAGAAATCCATCATCAGCAATCGCTAAAAGAAATATTGGATAGCGCCGCGCGTATTGGTTTTCTGGTCTGTACTGACGGCGTGTATTGGCTGTTACCGGCAGTGCATCGATATTTGGATTTATTTGAAGAACTCGCTCAAGCCGAACGGGCCGACTTAACTCAGCCGTCCGACTTGGTGATATAAGATTTAAAACAATACCATTAGCTGTCTGTGTCTGGTGCTTAAATTAAGGCGCAACAGTGACTTTTTGTACCGCTGTATATTCACCATTGGCATCACCTTTATCCCACCATCTTAACCGATACTCACGTATTTCAGGCGCGGTATCAACCAGCAAAGCGCGTTCATCATACCAGGGTTTCGTTACTGCAATACCCAAAACCTCCCACGGACCGCCATTACGGCGACTCTCGACTACCACTCCACCATGATTGTATTTGGTAAAGTTTAGTTTGACTCGCTCAATGGTGGGTCCACGTTCTGTTGTCACGGTAAAATCAGGCACATCAGAGTCAGCCGTGCTTTGAGTACCTATAATACCTAAATCTTTACCCACCACCAGGTTATAAGTCGCGGCCATTTTAATGCGTTGGATCAGATTAAATAAGCGCGTCAAAACACCGGGTAACACTGGCAAAGGCTCTGGATCAAATACTACATGGACAGGTAATGCAACCAGCTCACTACCTGAGCCAGTGCCGATTAGCGCTTTAAAAGCCGAAGCTTCTACCGCATTTTTTTGAACGGCGGGGTTCCAACTCTGTACCAGCCAGATATAAAAATCAATATCCGCCAGGGTACTGTTAATATCATCGAGGGAAAAGCCAAGCTCCACGCAATGAACCGGAAGCTTGGTACGAAAATGCGCAAGCCAAACTGAGCGTTCGGCTTCATTCGTTGGGAAATAGCCTTGATTAGACATAATAATTCAATCCATTGTTAAGAAAACAAAATAGCTGGCATTCTCAATGTCTGTAGAGAGAACTCCAGACCTTACGCGCACTTATAAAAACTAATCCTGAGCCATCCTTGCTGCTTTGAAGCCGTCTATAATACCTGGGGAGAGAAGGCTAACACCTCTTTGAAACGTGTCGGGTAGCTGATATGCCCCCTAATGGTGCTAATAATACTCCTGTGACAAGCATCGAACTGCTTGAGTAGAGCAAGTTTAGTGGTTTATTCAACCACCACCCCTAAAAATACCCCTAACAATCAGGTTCAAGATCCTAAAGTCAGTTGCATCACCGTTATATCAACAACTAAAACAGGTGCAAATAGTGCTATTACCCGGAAAAATATAACTGACACCGAGACTATAGGCCCTATTTTGGATAAGGGATAGTTAAAAAATGTTTTATTTTCAGGATGATACGAGAAAATGGTGCTGAGTGGTTGATATGTAACGGAACTATTTATTTTTGAGGATGAAAATTAAGTGAGTCCATGAATGGGTTTCATCGATCACTTTAGGGGTTTTTTTTGAATCATAGTGAGTAGGGGCGTTATTTGCTATGATGCCTTCATTATAGTTTGCCAGCAATTCGCGGTAGCCACTTTAAATAGGATCAGCATGAGCTTTAACGAAAATACCCGAGTCAAGATTCCGGCGATATTGCATTTATGTCGTTTAGGCTATTCTTATCTATCGTTAAATCAAACACCGCGAGACGAGAGCACTAATATCTTTACTGATATATTTTCAGCCAGTCTTTTAAAAATAAATCCCGATAGCGATGCCAGTGCCATTAATAGAACTTTTGAAAATGTATCGCTGGTTTTAGAAAATGAAGACTTAGGCGAAGGCTTTTATAATTTTCTGACGGTTAAACTTTATGCAGAAGTGCTTTACCTCAATGCTTGGATTGAAAATAATTCATCGATTCTACTTTACTTAAACGAGGCTATTTGCTAAATGTAGCACGTTAAAAAACTAAAATCATAAGGATCGTAAATGCGCATCAGCAAAATACAAATAAAAAACTTCCGCTTATTACGAGATACGACCTTAGATGTAAAAGAAGGATTATCTCTTCTAATTGGAAAAAATAATAGCGGTAAAACCTCGTTGATAGTTATTTTTCAAAAGTTTTTTCAGGATAATAAATTTAATTTAGATGATTATCCGCTATGCCAACGTCAAAAAATCTTAGCACTTTCAGACTCTACTCAAGAGAGTGATTTAACAATCCAAATGGTTGTTGAAATTAAATATGACGCCAAGGACAACTTGGAGTATTTGTCAGAATTTATTTTGGATTTAGACCCCTCAATAAATAGCGTGAATGTTCTTTTTGAATGCCAGATTGATAAGTCAAAGCTATTAAAAAGTATCGCTGGGGTATCAGATACAGATACAGCTAAAGCAAGATATATTTCAAAAAACATCGGTAAGTATTCAAAAAATAAACTCTTTGTTTTTCAGAATGAAAGTGACCTAGATTGGAACGACAGGAGCAACTTAGTAGAAAAGAATCTGGCTACACTCAAAGAAGTCATCAATTTGCAGATCATACACGCTAAACGTAATGTGTCTAGCTCAGAGGAATCCACCAGAGATAAACAAGCATTATCTTTTTTAACGACTAAATACTATAACGATAATTTTAAGTCATCCGATAGCGATTTCACTGACATCAATAAAAAGATGATTGAAATGGATCAGAATCTTGATACCGAGTATGCTACTGTATTTGATGGATTTTTAAAAAATGCTAAAGATTTTTTGAACTTAAAGAATCTTAAAGTCATTTCAAATCTTCAATCCAATGAACTAATTTCAAATTCTTCCCAAGTTGTTTATGGAGACGATGACCATGTGTTGCCTGAACATCTTAATGGTCTGGGTTACATGAATATTCTCTATTTGCTATTGGATATAGAGATTAAAAAAGACTACATTTCAAAAGACAAGAAACCTATTAATCTTTTATTTATTGAAGAGCCTGAAGCGCATACTCACCCTCAAATGCAGTATGTGTTTGCAAAGCAAATAAAAAAAATAATTGAAGAAACAAAAGATCTACAAACCTTAATTACAACGCATTCATCCCATATAGTTTCACAGTGTGATTTTAAAGATGTCAGATATTTATCGAAAACTGATGGCGATAAAAATGAAGTAAATATTGAAATCAAAAACTTTTATGATGAATTAAAGGTAGCTTACGAAAATGAACAGGATCACTTTAAGTTTTTAGTACAGTACTTAACACTCCAATCCTCTGAGTTATTTTTTGCGGATAAAATAATTTTTATTGAAGGGACAACAGAAAAGATTTTACTTCCATACTTCATAAAACTATTCGACGAAAAGTTTAAACCTGCCGAAATAACTTCATTAGCATCACAGCACATTTCAATATTAGAAGTCGGTGCAAATGCCAAAGTATTTGCACCATTTCTTGAGTTTCTAGCTATTAAAACATTAATTATTACTGATATTGATTCAACCAAGAAAACTATAAAGATTATAGATGGAGAGCCAAAAACTTCATATCCTGCAAGTTGTGTAAAAGACTCAGACAACACAAGCAACTACACCATAAAGCATTTCTACAAGGCCCCTAATATTGATAAACCAGATTTTGCAGATTGGTATAATCGACTAAAGGAATATAACTTATTTAAAGAAGGGGATATTGTTAAAGTAGCTTATCAACTTGAGGAAAATGACTATCATGCGAGGAGTTTTGAAGATGCGTTTTTGCACGTTAATAGGGAAAAATTAAAAAGCCTAGTTGGTAGTGATTTTAATGGATTGAAAAATGTAAAGTATATCAATGATGATACGATGAATACTTACGATTTGACGGATAAAATATTGGATAACAAGTCCGCTTTTGCCTCATCATTACTCTACAAAGCGTTAACTGAGGATGAATTAGACTGGGAAATGCCTGCCTATATTAGGGAGGCACTTTCATGGTTAGTAAAATAAACGCATTAGATAAAATTAAAGATTGTCTTTTAAAAGATGAAGACTTTGTACTTCAAGGTGGGGCAGGTTGTGGCAAAACTGAAACGTTGAAGCAATTAATTGATTTTATTTCGACGGTATATCCCGACAAAAAAATCGCCTGTATCACTCATACGAATAAAGCAGCAGACGAGATAAAATCTAGGATTGATGGTGAGCATATCGTTAGCACTATCCACTCTTTTTTAAACACTCTAATCAAGGATTATAAGAAAAATATTCATCAAGTGATTTATGAGTTATTTAAAGTTGATTCTATTGAAAGATGTGAACTGTCATATTACAGCGATGAAAAAGAGCAGAAAAGCAAAGAACATGAAAAATATAAAAAGGTTTACGAAAAATATTCTGATCGATATTTTTTAGTCTTTGGAGACCGTATAGATAAGGTTGAGGGTAAAAGAGTTTACGACCCGAAACCAGAGGAATTTAATATCATCCTAAATAATAAAATTCTAGCTCTAAATAATAAAATACAAGAGGATATACAACAAAAAGGATTTAAGTCGATTGAGTACAATGAGACACGTTTTAATGATCTAAAAAATCTTACATACGGTCACGATGGCTTATTAGATATTGCTGCTTTATTGATGGATAAATATCCGCTTCTAGGTAAGATTTTAAACGATAAATTTGACTATATTTTCATTGATGAGTATCAAGACACACATCAGAAAATAGTAGATTTATTTTTAACAAAATTACCGCCGAAAAATAAACCTGTGATAGGACTATTTGGCGATTCTATGCAATCAATCTATGGTAATGGTATAGGTAATGTTAAAGAGTATGTTACTACTGGCAATTTAAAGAGAATAGATAAGGAAGATAATTATAGATGTTCGACCCAAGTGATTGAGTTTATCAATAAGCTACGAAACGATAACTTAAATCAGGAGCTAGCACTAAAAATAAAAGATGGAAAAGAAGAGTCTATTGAAGAGCGACAAGGAACAGTTGAATTTTTTTATTCTTTTTATAAAAACAAACCTAATGTTTGGGGTGATTATGCTGAAAAGGAAGCATATATAAATGCCCTCAACACCCTAATCGAGAAAGCCTCTTTTATTAATATTGACGATTCCAAAACATTACTATTGAGTAACAAAGCCGTTTCCATAAAAGCAAATTTTCCTAATTTATATGAAGTTTTTTCAGATAGGTATCCTGAGCCTAAAGAAGAATTAGCAAAAATATTAACAAGACTGCAACTGCTAGACTTATTTGAAATATGCGATGCTTATAAAAATAAAAACTACAATTTTATTATCTCAAAGTTAAAAAAGTCTGGACTTTCAATTAAGACAGTAGCAGATAAAGTAAGCATCAGCACTAATATCCAGGCCATCATTGATTCAGATAAAGGTGCAGTAGAAACTGTTGAACAAGCTTTTACACTAAACCTGTTGAAAAAATCAGAATCATACACGGCATATAAGGATAGAGCTGAAAGCTTTTTGGCGGACATAAATCAGGATGCCAGTTTCATAAACTTTGAAGAGAACTATAAAAATGATGGGAATACGCTAGTAAAAATGCAAAAAAAGCAGCCTGAAATGGATGAGGATACATTCAAAGAACAAGAGAAAAATTTAAAACAGAAACAGTTTTATAGCACTCTTTTTTCAAATAAAGTTACATTTTCAGAAGTGCTTAATTATTTCAAATATGAGGACGATCAAACGCCATTTATTACGATGCACAAGACCAAGGGTACAGGGATTAATAATGTATTGGTAGTTCTTGATGAGTATTTTTGGCCTGAATACAACTTTCGTGCAGCATTTGATCCCGATGAAAAAGACCTTAGAAAAAAGGAGAAGAATATGCAGTTGATATACGTGGCTTGCTCAAGAGCTAAATTTAATCTTCGATGTGTAAGGCTTATTTCAACTGATGAAGAGACTATTTTTAAAGATGCGTTTGATACGTGTCATGAAATTCAAATTTTCTAAGAAGTAAATTACTCAAGAGGTCACTATGCAAGCCATTGAACTACAAGCCACAATAGATGAAAATCACCAGATACATCTGCAATTGCCTGAGGATTTTCCACCTCAGGTAGCAAAAGTGATTGTTTTGCTTGAAACGATTACCGCACCACCCATTAAGAAGCGTCAATTTGGCCAACTTTAAAGGCAAGATCCATAGTGAGGATAATTTTAATGACGAATTGCCAGACAACTTCTGGCTGGGTGGTTCCACATGAGGTTTCTGTTGGATACCCATATATTTTTATAGCTTAATGATGAGCCTGCAAAACTATCACCCGCATTGCATCTTGTTTGTAATGATCCAGCTAATGAGTTGTTTGTTAGCAAGTAGCCTCGATGAAACGCAGAGGAATCGAGGGCATCGGCTGTAAATTCTTATAGAACCAATATTTATCACACGCTCAAGAAAAACCCAATAAATGATACCGTGTTGATTGATTAAATCAGTAAAATTACCAAGGAAAAGATTATGCAAGCCTATTTTGAAACAGAAGTTATTTTACCTGTAAATCATCATTTAAATCTTCAGTTACCCGATGAAATTCCGGCAGGGAGAGTTCGGATCGCAGTGATTTATGAGAAAGAAGAAAACATGACTGAGAAAGGGAATCTTAGTCAATTTTTATCCACGTTGCCACTGAATGTACAAGGACGCTCTGATGAAGATATTATAAAACAGATAAAAGAAGAGCGAGATAGTTGGGGTGAAATCTAATGCAGCGTGTTTATTTAGACGCCTGTATGGTTATTCATTTAATTGAAGGAAATTCGCAGCAGCAACAAATTTTAAAACGGGCTTTGCTAGGTAAAATTGTTTTTAGCAGTGAGTTAGTCCGGCTTGAATCGAGAATAAAGGCGTTACGCGAGAATCAAAAAATATTTTTAAACGTCTATGAGTATTTTTTTAAAGACTGCCATTTGATTGATTTGAATAGAAGCGTTTTTGAGCAAGCAACAGAGTTACGTGTTATTCATAACTTGAAAACTCCCGATGCCTTGCACCTCGCAGCCGCATTAGACGTATGTGATCAATTTTGGACCAATGATCAACAGTTGGTTAAATTGGTTAATGATAAGCTTCTGAAAAACTTGAAAGTTCTAGATATGGATAGTTTGGAGGTTATGACGAGGTAAATTGTTCATGCAGGCACTTGAGATAGAAGTTGATATAACACCCGCCTGTAATTTTCGTGGATACTATTTTAACGCAGCCCTTGGAATAGCCATGAATGACTGTGTTAGACTTTCTTAAGTTATTATTCAAGAGCCGGAAACACTATGAATACTATAGCCGTCACCATAATAATTGACTGCAGAAATGATAAAACAATAGGAGTATAAAACATGCTTGCCATTCGCCAGATTATTGAAGACCCACAAGATGTGATTCCGATTCCTCCTGAGTTTCGTCATCGTCGTACGGAAGTTATTTTTATGACACTTGATCCGGTATCAACAAATGTTGAGCGTAAACCTGGACTTTTAAAAGGCCAATTAGGTGACGCATTTTTTGAGCCTTTGCCCGATATAGAGTTAGACGCATGGGAATGAATTATCTGCTCGATACCCATGTTTTATTGTGGTGGGTGTTTGATGATCCTAAATTGTGCTCTGAAAGTCGGGAAATTATTAAAAATCCAAAGCATCAAATTTTTGTCAGCGGTGCATCCGCTTGGGAAATTGCTACCAAGTACCGTATAGGTAAGATGTGTGATAAGGCGTTTTTTACGGGTGCATTTGAAATTATCCCAGCCTTGCGTAGTTGAATGTGTGCCATTTTGACATACGATTTTATGTCTTATTTTTTTTTATGTGATAATTAAATCAATGCTAATTAAACTTGTAGAATCAAAATAAACCCAGGTATTTAACAAGATGAGATTAAAAGAAAAAGAGGTTGAAGTCGGTAGTTTATATTTGACCACTGCCAATCAATATCGTGCTGTACTCGCTATGAAAGGTGAGTTTTTGATTTATGCGCCCAGTTTGGAAGAGACTGCACCAATAAGCCAGAACCCTGCAACAATGCCGTTTGAAAATATGCCCTTCAAGAAATGCCAAATCGTTACCTTTGCCAAAAAAGATTATCAGGCGTTTGATTTCAATGGCGCTGAAGCTATTAAACATAAACTGAATGAAGTACAGTTAGAAGAAGCCATAGCACAGTGTAATGCTAAGTCAGCTATTGCTACACTGTTACTCTAAAAAGAGAATATTAGATGTCAAATACCATAAGTTGAATCTTAAGAAATTCAGGTTTTCGAGATTCTTGGTTTAATCTATCAACAGAACGCGAATTATCAAATCAATATCTTTATAAATCTTGAAGCAGGAATGACGGTGAGTCTTATTCAATATGGCTTTCAAAAGCTAGTCTTACTTAATAGTGCGGGTTATAGTCGTGCCGAATTACCGCTGGATGATTCGGTGTCTATTATTGCACCCAATAATACGGGCAAAACCAGCTTGATTAATGCCTTACAATTTCTGTTAATCCTTAACAAGCAGCACATGGACTTTGGGGCGCATAGTTTTGAAAACACCAAGCGCTTTTATTTTCCGGATAACAGCGCTTATATCTTATTAGAGATATTATTGCCATCAGGCATGGCAGTGATTGGTTGTGTGGGTAAAGGCTTAAGTCATGACTATGAATACTTTGCTTATCAAGGCAGCCTTGACTTAGACGACTATCGTTTAGACGATGGCAAGCTAGTCGCGCAACCAAAATTAATGGCCCGCTTATTTGAACGCGGAAAACCCGCCAAGATTTATCCACAACCAGAATTGCGTGCCTTACTCTATGGCAACAAACAAAAACAACGCACTGATGAACCCGATTTAACCATATTCCCTTTAGAGTTCACCTCGCAAGCTGCCACGTATCAACGTATCTTAACGCGCACTTTACGCTTAGATCGTTTAGACAGTCGAGAAGTTAAAAACTATCTACTAGAAATCTTTAAAAACGACTTACAGGATCGTAATGTTGATTTTAAAAACGAGTGGGATAAATCCTTTGCTGATGTTAATTATGATAAATCCCAGTATGACGTGGTGTTTCGCAATCAAGCACGTATTGCCAGTATGGAAGACAGTCAACAACAGCAACGCAGTTTAAGAGGCAAATTAATTGCTTGGCGTCCCACCTTAGAACACGGACTTAATGAGTGGGAAGCGTACTACCATAAAGAGAATGAGCAGTTTACCCAGCAACAACAGGCTTTAACACTGACGGTTCAAAACCTAGAAAGCCGACAAAAAGCCATTTACAAAGAACAGGCCGGGGTAGATGCCACTTTAAAAGTACAACAGAAAATTGATCAGGAACATCAAGAACTCAGTATTCGTTTTGAGTTTGTCAGTGACTTAAAACAACTGCAAACCCAACGCGAACTATTGCAAGAGCAACGCGATGAGTTGGTTAGAGTGATTAAAAATGCCGAACAACAAACCTCCACTGACGCGATTAAACGGACTATTACGAAACTGGAACAAGAGCAACAGGCTCTTAAACGCCAATTAGCCAGTCTGCATAATAATTTATATCTACAACTGCAAAGCTTATTACCGACTCATCAGTTTGATCTGCTAACCCGTTTATTAGCTAAATCGGTTTTAAGCTTGCCTGTAGGAACAGATAATACTGCGCAATTAACCGACGGCGCCGCCTTTCAATCCTTTGCGGCCTTACTAGACAAACACTTAACAGCAGAACAATTAACACTTCCGGGCTTATCGTTAGATTTATCATCCTTAGAGCCCAATCTAACAATTAAAACCGCGCAAGAACTGGAAACAGAGTTTGATGATATCGTCCGTCAATTAGCCGAGTATCAACAGTTACTGCAAACGGTTGAAACCCTAGCGAAACAAAAGGCCGAGCAAACTCACTTAGAACAACAAATAAATCGGTTAGATACCGATATAAAAGACTATCAAATCTGGTTATCCTTACAAGAAACGGCTTCAGCCAGACAGCAACAACTCACAGACTGCACAGCAAAGCTTGCAGAATTAACACACGAAGAAGCGACGCTTTCAGATCAGAAGAAAAATCTCACTCAGCAACAAGAACACAGTAAAGGCGCCCAAAAAGAGTTACTGAATCAGCACCAACGCATTCATCAAGCGCGGCAACAACGCCTGGATCAACAAGCGCCGTTTACGTTTCTGGAACAACTCCCGTTTATACCCTACATGGAAACCGCCACGTGGGTGATGTCTAGCTTAGCGGATCATATCGAGATTTATAATAAAGATTGCCGCCGCCTTAGAGATTTAGATGATACCTTGCATCGTCAATTGAGTGATTTACATATCGACGGGGTGAATAAGTTTCAAAACCAGGACTCCATTGAACAAGAGCTAGAAGCCTTATTTGCCTACACAGCTAATTTAAGTAAAGAACAAGCCGCCATCGAACGCAAAGCCCGTTCTGCCGTGGTACAAGTCGCAGCAATTTTACGTGATTTACGAGACAGCCTGGAAACCCTTAAACGTCGGATGCGCGAGTTTAATCATAAGATTAATAAACGCCAGTTATCTGATTTAAAGGTCTTTAAAATAGAACCCAGAGAGGAAGACTCACTGGTTAAAGCCATACAAATCTTAATCTCTACCTCTGAATTAGTTGAGTCGGGAGATTCATTCGATTTATTTGATCAAAACACCGTACTGGATGATAAAGAGCTGAATCGCGCTAAAGATATTTTAATTAAAGAAGGTGAAGCACGAGGCGGTCTAAGGGTAGAGCATCTATTCAGACTGGTGTTTATTATTGCTAAAGAAAATCAGGCCCCCGCAGAGTTTGAAGATATGGACAGTGCCGCCTCTAATGGAACCGTATTAATGGCTAAACTGATTACCGGCTTGGCGATGTTGAACCAAATGCAAGATCCTCGTAAAGCCATTAAGACCGCATGTTATCTGGATGAAGCGGCCTCATTGGATCAACGTAATCAACGCAACTTAATAGAAATTGCCGCTGAATTTGGTTTTACGCTGATCTTCGCTTCCCCTGAGCCTCAAATCACCGCACGGTATTGTGTGCCGATTGGCACTACAAACGGTAAGAACTATATTAGCCGCATCAATTGGCAAATTTTAGAACCCCTGAGTAATGAAGCGTTTGATGACCTGGTCAATGAACCTGCATGAGTATGCTTACAGAAGCTTTAAGGCGTCTGATAGAGGAGGATGAGCCGACCTTAACAGCGTCTGCTTTTACATCGAAACAACGGCAAGCCTTAGAACAGTTTGCTCGGGATACCCGGTTACTAGAACTGGTTAAACAAGGTAGAAGTACGGTTTATAAAGTGCTTAATCGCCAAAGTGTACTCAACTATCTACGACAACAGCACCCGATAGACGTGAATGACTTACCGGCTGATATTCCAGAACGCAGTCGTAATATAGGCTTGGATAGAAGCAGTAAGACCGGAAAGACCCGACACGCTTGTTACTATCTGCTTATGAAAGCTTGGGATGCCAAGGTCGTTTGGCAAGATTACACCCATAGCTTGAAGGTCGCAGATTTAACCGAACGCTTTGGGGTAGCCAGTCTGCAAATTAAAGCTGAATCGACTTGGCAGTGTACTGGTTCGATACTATTAGTCGAAAATCAGGCTTTGTTTGATCAATGTGACTGGTTGCCTGCCGATTTTACAGGCTGCCTTGTCTACTATGGCGGACAGTTATCTGAATTATTATTACACTGGTTCTCAAGCTACAAACGTGCTGATACCGTGATCTTATTTCCCGATTATGATGGCGTGGGCTTAAGTAACTATGTACGCTTAAAACAAGCACTCCCTCCTGAGACGACTTTACAGTTTTATTGGCTATCGGATTGGGAAGATAAATTACCCCGCTACGGTAATGCAGAGGTGTGGTTAAACACTCGACAAGTCTTTGAAAACGCCTTTCAAAAACTCAGCACGCTGGACTTATTAACAGAAGACTTTATTAAGCTGGGCCAGTTATCGCAACGCTACGGTAAAGTGTTAGAACAAGAAGCGATCTGGTTATAACCTATGAGACCGCTGATTTTTAAAGTTGCTCTTCCGGTGCCTCTTTACCGTTTGTTTGATTATCTTGCCCCTGAAGGCGTTGATGGTGCTTTGATTAAACCAGGGGTGCGCTTAGAAGTACCTTTTGGAAAAGGTACCAAGACAGCTGTGCTGATTGAAGTGACTGAACACAGTGAGTTGGACACGGATAAATTAAAACACGTACTAAGTGTGTTAGATGATAAGCCCTTGTTGTCAGCCAAAGATTTACAGTTATTGCATTGGGCGAGCCATTATTATCATCATCCCTTAGGTGAAGTGATTAGTACAGCTATTCCCAATGCACTTCGTCAAGGCAAAGCGATGACGATCAAGACAGAAAAGCATTTTGCATTGACTGAGTTAGGGCGAACGACTGATAGCAATACTTTAAAGCGCAGCCCTAAACAAAAAAGTGTTCTGGATAAGTTTCAGGCCAGTACGCATGATTTATCCGAGGCTGAGTTAACTGCGTGGAATGATCACTGGCGTCCTGCTGTGACGGCGTTAATCCGTAAAGAGTTAGTAAGTATGGAACTGACCGATTCGGTGTTTGCTGAGTCTAAAGCAATTATTCGTAATCCTCCACTGAATTGTAATCCTCAGCAACAGCAGGCGATTGATAGTGTATGTCAAAAGCTGGGGCAGTTTGGGGTATTTCTATTAGAAGGTGTAACGGGCAGCGGTAAGACTGAGGTTTATTTACAGATTATCCAGTCGGTATTAGAGCGAGGGCAACAAGTATTAATTCTAGTGCCAGAAATTACCTTAACCCCTCAACTTGAAGATCGCTTTAAACAACGCTTTGCTGTTGATATCGCCCTATCACATTCCAAGCTGACCGATAAGCAACGACAAGCAGCATGGGTGCAGTTGAAACAGGGCACTTGTTCAATTATGTTAGGTACCCGTTCGGCTTTATTTACGCCACTCAAGAACCCCGGTTTAATCATCCTTGATGAAGAACATGATGCCTCCTTTAAACAGCAAGAGGGCTTTCGGTTTTCGGCGCGGGATATTGCAGTGGTCAGGGGAAAACAGTTACATATTCCTGTTCTGTTAGGTTCGGCGACACCGTCCCTGGAAAGTTTGTATAACGTCGATAAACAACGCTATCAATTATTACACTTACCCGAGCGGGCAGGTACTGCACTGGCACCTGTCTTACAATTAATGGATATTCGTAATAAGAGAATACAGGAAGGCTTGTCTGAAGCGTTGGTAGTGGAGATGCATAAAACCCTCGCCAAAAATGAACAGGTCTTACTGTTTTTAAATAGGCGTGGATTTGCTCCCACGTTAATTTGTCATGGTTGTGGTTGGGTAGCCCGTTGTCAGCGCTGTGATGCCAATATGGTGATCCATTTCGATGCGGCACATTTAAAATGCCATCATTGCGGTCAAGAACAAGCATTACTTAAACAATGTCCAGCGTGTAAGGTTGGAGAGTTAATTCCCTTAGGACTAGGGACTGAGCGTGTTGAACAAGCGCTTGCCGATATTTTTAAAGATAAAGTCACGGTTCGTTTAGATCGTGACTCTACGCAACGAAAGGGGGCGTTAGAGAATTACTTGCAACAAATTAATGCAGGACATGTTGATATTATTTTAGGCACTCAAATGTTGGCTAAAGGACATCATTTTCCTAATGTCACCCTGGTGGCTATTCTGGATGTCGATAGTGGCCTATTTAGTATTGATTTTCACGCGGCTGAAAAATTAGCCCAAATGATTGTGCAGGTGTCTGGTCGAGCGGGGAGAGCTGATAAGCCAGGAAAAGTCATTATGCAAACCCGACAACCTGATCATCCTCTGTTGGTGACGTTAATACAACAAGGTTATCGTAGTTTTGCTAAATCTGCTTTACAAGAGAGAAAAGCAGCCGCTTTACCCCCTTTTAGTTATCAGGCTTTATTAAGAGTACAAGCCGTAGATATCAAGATGCCACAGCTTTTCTTTAAGGCGTTGACTATGCTAATAGAAAAACATAACACTGGACAGACTCAGGTATTAGGTCCTGTCTTTGCTCCTATGGCCCGGCGTGCCGGTCTTTATCGATATCAATTGTTGTTTCAAAACGTAAGGCGAAAGGAGTTGCATGTTTTGCTTGATGCATTAATAACAGAAATTGCCAAGCTTAAACAGGCTAAAAAAGTACGCTGGTCGTTAGATGTTGATCCTGTCGATTTATATTGAGATTGATTGAATGGATAATCCGCTTATTTTAATGGATAATGTGTAAATATTTATCCGATTTAACTACGCAGTGAAGCAATGAAAAAGAAATTAGAAGAACTCATTCTGCAAGCCATTGAAAGTCTTAAAGCAGAAGGCGTTCTGGATATAGAAACTATTCCACAGATAACGATAGACCGCACTCGTGATGCTTCGCATGGAGACTTTGCTTCAAACTTGGCTTTGTTGTTGGCAAAACCAGCAAAATCAAATCCAAGAGAGCTTGCTGCCCGAATTATCGCGGCATTACCGGCCCATGATGCGGTTACAAAAGTAGAGTTGGCAGGCCCAGGCTTTATTAATTTCTTTATTAACCCGAATACTCAGTACCAGGTTGTTAGTCAGATTTATGCTCAAGGGCTTGAGTATGGGTTAAGTAAAGTGGGTGCGGGTAAAAAGGTTCAGGTCGAATTTGTTTCTGCCAATCCTACCGGACCTTTGCATGTAGGTCATGGTCGAGGAGCCGCTTATGGTTCTGCTGTTGCTGATTTACTGCAGGCGGTTGGTTTTGATGTCTGTCGTGAATACTATGTTAATGATGCAGGACGCCAGATGGATATTTTGGCAACCAGTGTTTGGTTACGGTATCTTGAAGAATGTGGCGAAGAAGTTGTTTTTCCTAGCAATGGCTATCGTGGGGGGTATGTACGTGATATTGCTAGAGACATTTACCTAAATGCTGGTAATGATTATCGTAGACCCATTGATTTGGTCTTTGAAAACATAACGCCTGATGAGCCACAAGGTGGTGATAAAGATTTGCATATTGATGCGCTCATACAGAGAGCCAAGACATTACTTGGAGCCTTGCAATACCGCGATTTCTTTCAGATTGGCTTGGATAGCATTCTGGATGACATTAAAGTTGATTTAAAAGAATTTGGTGTTGAATATCAGGAGTGGTTTTCAGAGCGTCACTTAATGGATGATGGCTCTGTTGAAAAAGCGCTGGCCCGTCTGCGTGAGAAAGACCATCTTTATGAGCGTGATGGTGCAATCTGGTTTGCCTCTAGTCAATTGGGTGATGAAAAAGATCGAGTAGTCGTAAGAGAGAATGGGCAGTATACTTATTTTGCTTCAGATATCGCTTACCATATGAATAAACTCGATCGGGGTTTTGATCAGATTATTGATATCTGGGGAGCGGATCATCACGGTTATGTGCCAAGGGTAAGAGCCGCTATTCAGGCATTAGGGGCTGATGAGTCCAAGCTGAAAGTATTATTGGTTCAATTTGCTGTACTTTATCGTGGCGAAGAAAGAGTACAGATGTCTACTCGTTCTGGTGAGTTTGTGACTTTACGGCAATTAAGGGACGAAGTGGGCAAAGATGCTGCACGCTTCTTTTATGTGATGCGCCGATCAGAGCAGCATATGGACTTTGATTTGAAATTAGCGACGTCTAAGTCTAATGAAAATCCGGTGTTTTATGTGCAATATGCGCATGCACGGGTTTGCAGCGTATTGCGGCAATTGGATGAGAAAAGTTTGGAAAGAAATGTTGAGCAGGGAATGGAGCATTTAAATAAATTGACTGAAGAGCATGAAAATGCTCTATTAGTAAGCCTAGCGCGTTACCCGGAAGTTCTTGAAAAAGCCGCGTTGCAATATGAGCCGCATCAATTAGTGCTCTATTTACGTGAGTTGTCACATGAGTTTCATACTTATTACAATGCTCATCAGTTTCTTGTTGAAGATGCTTGTATTCGTGATGCCAGATTGAACTTAATCTGTGCAGTGAGGCAAGTGTTGGCAAATGGCTTGGGTATTTTGAATATTAACACACCTGAATCCATGTAATGTCCAGAGACTATAAACCAAGAAACCTAGATAAAAAAACGGGGCGACGTCGTCAGGACTATGACGATAAGCCCAGTATTGGTTTGTGGAAATGGATGTTGATTACCGCGATTATTATTTTGTTTGCGGTCTTTTTAGTTTACTTACGCAGTACTGGAGCGAAGCATAACTCTGGGGTTGCGAGTACTGAAAAGCAGGTTACAAAGAAAGAAGAACCCAAGCCAGAGGTTAAGACAGGGCCACAATTTGATTTTTACACCATACTCCCTGAGAAAGAAGTGGTGGTTCCTGAGTATGAGATTAAGACCCGGGCCAGGGAAGAGAGGGTTGGTAAGGCAAAGGCTACACACTATATTATACAAGCCGGTAGTACGTTCAATTCATTTAAAGAAGCTGACCAATTAAGAGTTAAACTGGCTGCAATGGGTCTGGAATCGAAAGTCGAGAAGGGCAAGGTTGGTACAGTGCATTGGTATCGGGTTAAAATGGGTCCCTATGCCAAGACTGATAGTATGAATACTATCAGTGCCCGATTAAAGCAGCGTGGTATTTCGGCTGTTATTACAGAAGTTAACGATTGATTTTCCTTTAACCTTCGTCCTCTTTATCATCATCTGTCGCCATATCAGAAATTTCTTTTAGACGGGATATGGCTTTAAAGTTGATACTGTTTTCTGGGTATTGGCCTTCTTCGTTTGCTTCACCTGCAAGGTGTCCAGTCAATAACTCCAATGTCTCATTAACACTAGCGACTGCATAGACAGCAAATAAGCCGTTAGCAACTGCATCAATCACTTCCTGTTTTAACATCAGGTTGCGTTTATTGGCTACTGGAATAATAACAGCATGTTGACCATCTAAGCCTCTGGCTTGGCAAAGCCTAAAATACCCTTCTATTTTCTCATTAATACCCCCTACAGCCTGAACTTCACCGTATTGATTAACCGAACCGGTTACAGCAAACGATTGTATTACAGGCGTGCGCGTTAAGGCAGAAATAAGGCAGCACAGTTCGGCAAGTGATGCGCTATCACCATCAATATAACCATAAGATTGTTCAATGGCAATGCTTGCAGATACAGCTAATGGGAATTGTTGAGCATAAGAATGTCCCAGATAACCTGTTAAAATCATCACGCCTTTTGAATGAATCGCTTGACCCAGTTCTGCTTCCCGCTCAATATCCACAATGCCGCGTGAACCCGGGTAGACAGTGGTTGTAATTCTTGCTGGCGCACCAAAGCTACTACCACCAATTTCCAGCACTGTTAATCCATTGATTTTTCCAATCGCTTCTCCGTGGGTATCAATCAAGATAGTGCCGTCCAGCATTTCTTCAAGAATCGCTTGAGATAAGCGACCATTACGGTGTTCTCTAGCGCTTAATGCTTGTTCAATATGATAGCGGTCAATCTGATGATGTTGCGCTTGCTTACAAAACAAATTAGCTTCAGCAATAATGTCCAGGGAATCCTTTATATGCGCAGAAAAATGATGCTGATTTTCTGCCAGGCGGCAACTATGCTCAATTAAACTTTCAATAGCTTCATGTGACAAGGACTTTGCCCCTGAGTCAGCGGCCTGTTTCCGCATTAGCATCGCAAAGCCTTGCATCGACTCATTAGTGCGTGGAATGTAATTATCAAAATCAGCCAGGATTCTGAACATTTCATTAAACTCACTATCCATCTCTTCGAGCAGATAATAAATATCGCGTGAACCGACCAGAATGACTTTTACATTGAGTGGAATGACTTCAGGTTTTAAGGTAATGGTGTTGACGCCAAGTTCTGAATAGGGTGATTCAATTTCAATACGGCTTGATTGCAACGCGCGTTTAAGACCTTCCCAGACAAAAGGGTAGGTGAGCAGCTTTTCCGCATCAAGAATTAAATATCCACCATTGGCTCTATGTAATGAACCCGCACAAATCTTTTGATAATTGGTGACTAAAGTGCCTTGGTCACTGACATACTCAATTCTACCAAACAGGTTTTGGTAGATGGGATGGGGTTCGTAAATAACCGGTGCGCCGTTTTCCAGTTTGTTATCAACCAGAATGTTGGGGGCGTAGAGTTCGTTCAGAGCAAGGCGTCTGGCCGCAGTCTCTCGGGGTTCAAGTGTACGCCCCGGCATTAAATAGTCAGAAATGGTCAGGCTTAAGTTCTTTTTAACTTCTGCTAAATAGGTAATAACATCATCAATATTTTGATATTTCTCATTCAGCTCAGAGAATAAAGGATCAATGGCCAAACTAATGGTGTCATTGTCTAGTTGTTTGATTTTTTCGACCATGGTTCTGCGCCATTGGGGCAGATCCAACAACACGTCACTTAAGTATTCTTCTAATGCTTCAACATGACTATGAAAACTCTCACGTTCAGTTTGCGGCAATTGGGTAAATTGTTCTTCATTAAGAGATTTGTTGTCTCTGATAGGCGCAAAAGTGATGGATTCACTTTCTCTAAATAAGGCAATGCTTTCTGCTTGGGCTTTTTTATCAACCAGATCAATAGCGGCGTTATAACACTGACTAAATTGTCGTTCGATAGCGGATTTCTTTTGTTGATAAGTAGGGCTTTCAAACGCAGCAGGAAAAGTAGCTAATAAATTATCCAATAGTTTTTCAATATCCTTACAAAGCACCTGACCATATTCAGCAGGTAACTCGATAGCTACAGGCTCTCTGGAATTATCAAAGTTATCGACATAGGCATAAGACGAGGGGGCTGGCTGTAAGTGGGCCAATAGATCCAAATGATTAGTAATCATGGAAAGACGACCCAAGCCAGGCTCACCCATCACAAATATATTGTAACCAGGGTTTGGCATTGCAATGCCGAATTCTAAGGCGGATTGTGCTCTGGGTTGTCCTAAAATGCCGCTTTGCGAGCGGGGAGCTTCCGGGAAGTCAATGCCTGTTAAATCGACATTTAGTTTTAGTGACTCAATGGGAAGCTTTAAAGTAGTCGTCATGGATAAATTTGCAGGTGTTCATAGTGTAAATAGCCGGACATTCTAACATTTTTTCTATTTAATAACCGACCCTAGTTTTTAGTTTTCCGGTTTGTTTTTAACAAGATATGAAAATAGACTATTGGGTAGCAATAGTGTTAAAAATAAAATCATCAAGAAGATTAAAACAGGCTTTTCTCCTAAGCGGGCATAAGGGGTTAAGCCCTGCATGGGTATGAT
This sequence comes from uncultured Methylococcaceae bacterium, assembly GCA_903859415.1. Lineage (GTDB taxonomy): Bacteria > Pseudomonadota > Gammaproteobacteria > Methylococcales > Methylomonadaceae > Methylobacter_C. The sequence goes on along the minus strand of CAIOMN010000236.1, from coordinate 42,939 downwards.
TCTATCCGTGAGTACAGTAGCTTCGAATAAAGGGGCTTGACGGAGTATTTTGCCTTTTGGGTCTACTATTGCAGTGGCTCCGGTATTGGTAGCCCGTAACAAATAACGTCCCGTTTCTAAAGCCCGCATTCTGGCAATTTGTAAATGTTGATGCGGTTCAATGGACTGACCAAACCAACCATCATTTGTAACATTAATCAGGAAGGCTGCTGCGGATAATTGGTTAAGTACTAATTCATCAAAGGCATCTTCGTAACAAATCGTCGTGATAAAAGGATAACCAGCAGCTTTTAAAAGGGGTTGATCAATCGCGCCTTCGGTAAACAGACCTAACCTCATGCCGAGATTATTTAAGATCAATCCAGAGATAGGTTGCCAGGGTAAGTACTCGCCAAAGGGAAGTAAATGGGTTTTTTTATAGTTGCCTGTATCTTTCCCTAAGGTCATAACCGCATTGTATTTTTCATTAGTCTCAGTGTTGTTGATGGGTAGACTGACGATAATACTGGTCTGATGCTCTTCAGCGGCTTGACTTAAGGGACGTAGAAACCAGTCGTTAACATCCGATAAATATGCGGGAATGGACGTTTCAGGCCAGACAATAATAGCTGAATCCCAATGTGCTTCTGTCATGGTTTGATACCATCGTAAGGTATTAAGCTTATTTTCAGGTCGCCATTTTTGATCCTGGGTAATATTACCTTGCAGCAAGGATACCTTGATGGGTTCACCAACAGCCTGAGTCCATGATAAAGACTGTAAGTAACTTCCCGTTCCCCAGATGCTTAACAAGGCACACATCAGAAAGTATCTACAACGGGGTTTTTGAACGATTGCCAGTAAACCTGATGCAGTCAAGGCAACTAAAAGCCCCGTACCATAACCACCGACAACAGGAATATAACCGGCCAAGGGAGTATCTAATTGAGAATAGGCACTTTGCAGCCATGGAAAGCCATTAAGGACGAGATTTCCTCGTAAGTATTCAACCAGCATCCACACGATAGGCGATGTTAGATATGAACGGTTTCTATTGTTAAGCAACTGTATTTTTACTGAGAGATAACCGGCTAGTGCTGGAAATAAAGCCCAGAAACCGACAAATAAGAAAGTCAGTGAAGCGGCAATCAGTGGACTGCTGCCACCAAAATCATGAATGCTAATATAGACCCACGAGACCCCTAAGCCAAATGACCCAAAGCCGAACAAATAGCCTCTGAGCAAGGCCTGTTGAGGGCTAGTATTATGCCAGGCAGTAAACAGTAAACACAGTGCTAATGGCGCTAAGTATGAAAAATTAAAAGGCGCAAAGGCGAGAGTGAACAGAATACCTGCAAACACTGAAAGCAACCCCAAAAATATATTTATGTTCCGTTGCATAAATTACAGTAACCCATTGGAAGAAGTTTTTAACATTATCTTTATGATTTCTTAACAAAAACTGATATTTTAAAGCGACTGACTAAACAGTAACCCAAAATCTGTTGAACATAAAGTACCCAAAGCGTCTGAGGTTTAGATCCAGGCAATACTATCACTTTAAAGAGACACTTTTATGATGGCTCAAACTCACATCGCACCACCTAATCGTCAAACGCTTTATGTTGCTATTGCACTGGTAGCTGGAATCATTGTGGGGGAGCTTCTCAATGTAATGTTGGGTAGTTCTGATACAGTGCAGACAAAGTCAATTCTCAATCAAATTATCGAAGTCTTTTCTGTTTTAACGGATATCTTTCTGCGGCTAGTCAAAATGATTATTGCCCCGCTGGTGTTTTCAACATTGGTGGTGGGTATGGCTAAGATGGGCGATATTCAAACGGTCGGACGCATTGGTATTAAGGCTCTGGCCTGGTTTTTTTCAGCATCAGTGGTGAGTTTGTTATTAGGCTTGTTGCTGGTCAATTTATTTGAGCCAGGTCGTTCTTTACATATTACACTGCCTGCCATAGGAACTGAAACAGGGCTTTCGCAAATTAAGCCCACCCTGGGTAATTTTGTCGCTCATATCGTTCCCAAAAGCTTTACCGAGGCGATGGCAACCAATGAAATTTTACAGATTGTGGTGTTTTCCATGTTCTTTGGTATCGCCTGTGCGGCTATTGGAGATCCAGCCAAGCCCACCGTTAAGCTGCTGGATTCATTGGCGCATATTATGCTGAAAATCACGAGTTATGTGATGCACTATGCGCCTGTCGCGGTATTTTCTGCGATAGCTTCTGTGGTGGCACAGCAGGGTATTGGAGTTTTATTGTCTTACGGAAAATTTATTGGTGAGTTTTATTTAGGGCTGTTATTGTTGTGTATCTTACTGGGCTGCGTGAGCTTCTTATTTTTAGGGCGCAGGGTTTTATCCTTGCTAAGCCATATTCGTGAGCCTATGTTACTGGCTTTTGGTACAGCCAGCAGTGAGAGTGCTTATCCTAAGTTACTACAACAACTTGAGCGCTTTGGCTGTGATGAAAAAGTATGTGGCCTGGTCTTACCGTTGGGTTACTCGTTTAATCTGGATGGCAGCATGATGTATATGACTTTTGCGGTCTTATTTATCGCTCAAGCCTACGGTATTGATATGCCCGTTGCCGATCAATTGATTATGTTGTTTGTGTTGTTATTTACAAGTAAAGGGGTCGCAGGAGTACCCAGAGCCTCATTAATTGTGATTGCAGCAACCCTGTCTATGTTCAAAATTCCAGAGGCGGGTTTGCTGTTGTTACTGGGTATTGATCAAATTCTGGATATGGGCCGTAGTGCGACCAATGTATTTGGTAACAGTATGGCATCAGCATTGGTCAGTAAGTGGGAAAAAGCCTTGCGATAGGGAGTAAAAGGAATAAAACGATACCTTGAAAAATATAATGGTACTGTTATAGTGCTCCCTTTTACCGACTTAATGGCATGGAAAACAGAATAAAAATCATCAGTCCATTGATGTATAAAGGAGTTTGCAATGTTAATCCATAACAAACCTTTAAGGATTGTCCTGTCGGTTCTGCTCCCATTTTTGGCATACGGACTCCAGCTTTTGCTCTGGAGTGTCGTTCAACCCTATGCATGGTTTTTTTTCTATCCTGCTGTATTTTTCAGTGCCTGGTTGAGTGGTTTACGCGGGGGCCTGATGGCGACGCTGATTTCAATCCTATTGGTGGATTGGTTTTTTTTGGAGCCTATTCACTCTTTTGCACTAGCTGATAATAAAAAAGTCCTGACGATAGCCTTGTTTGGTGTTATGGGGGGGGTGTTCTCTATTTTTCATGAACGATACCAACAGGCTTTAGTGGCTAAACTGAAGTCCGAAAAGCGTTTTCGAACCTTATTCGAGGAGGCTCCGATTGGTATTGCGGTTAAAGATTTAACAACAGGGCATATGTATGATGTTAATTCGAGTTTTGTTAGTATCACTGGACGTTCTCATGAGGAATTATCTGCGATAGATTGGCGGGCTATTACTCATCCAGATGATATACAGGAAGAGCAAGCCAATATAGTTAAATTGAAAGCGGGCAAGATCACTGGCTTTAAAATGAATAAACGTTATTTAAAACCAGATGGGGCGGTCGTTTGGGTTAGTATGACGGTCAACTCTTTATTAGAGGATAAAGATCGTCTATTTTGTATGATTGAGGATATTACGGAGCGTTTCAACAAGGAAAAGCAAGAGCTTGAAGTTAGCAAGCAACGCTTCAATCTAGCGACTAATGCGGCCAAACTGGGTGTTTGGGATTGGAATATTGATTCCAATATCGTTATCTGGTCGGACTTTATGTACGGGCTCTTTGGTTTGCCCATGGGTACACCTGTAAATTATGATAGCTTTCTGGCTACATTACATCCTGATGACCGGGAGTCTGTTGAGCTAGCGCTTCGTAAAGCATTGGATGAAAGAAATGATTACGTCAAGGAATATCGAGTTATCTGGCCAGATGGGTCAGAACATTGGATAGTTGGTATAGGTCGTGTTTTAGTGGGGACGGATGGGAAACCCAAAAACATGGAAGGGGTTGTTTATGATGTGACTGAGCATAAGCATATGGAATTAAAGTTACAGGAAAGCGAGCAGCGTCACCGACTGGCGCTGGAAATTATGGATATCGGCGAGTGGCAGCTTAATCTGGCTGATCTTGTCTTGTTTCAATCAGTGACTAATGCAAACATTTTTGGTTATAACGGGCAGCTGCCCGACTGGGGACATCAGATTTTCCTGGGGCATGTAATTCCAGAGGATCGTGAATATGTTGATAGTATTTTTCTTAACCCAAATACGGATCATGCTGTTAGGAAAGCTGAATTCCGCATCAGGCGTAAGGATGGAGAAATTCGCTGGGTTCAGGGGGCTGCGTTACCTTATATCAATGCCAGCGGGCAGAAGCTGCTTGTCGGAATCACCATCGATATAAACGAACGGAAGGAAAACGAACTTCGACTTATTGAAAGTGAGGGACGTTTCCGTGAGTTGTTTGAACATTTACCGATCGCCTATCAATCTCTGGACATAGAGGGGCGTTGGTTAGATTCTAACCAGAAACTGGCAGATCTGTTGGGGTTTAAGGAACCAGAAGCGATGTTGGGATTGGATTTTGCCGACTATTGGGATGATGCGAACTATGCTAAATTCAGTGATCACTATGGTGATTTCAAGCGAACTCATAACATGGATAAGGAGTTGGTCTTACGACGCAGGGATGGACTGTTAATTGCGGTGCAGGTTTCCGGTTGTATACAGCGCGATGCGGAAGGCTGTTTTGTTCGCAGTCACTGTATTCTGTTTGACGTGACTGAACGCCGCGTATTGGAAAGAGAAATACGCGCGCTGAATGCCGGGTTGGAACAGAAAGTTGAAGAGCGAACCGAGCAGTTAGTCGCTGCCAATGCAGCTAAGAGCGAGTTTCTTGCCAATATGAGTCATGAAATCCGTACTCCCATGAATGCAGTATTAGGGTTGACCCAGCTTTTAGAGAAAGAAACACTGTCCGCTGATCAATTAAATATTGTACGTCGAATTAGCTCGGCAGGCCGATCCTTACTCAATATCATCAATGATATTCTGGATTACTCTAAGATAGAGGCAGGCCAATTAGCCATTGAAAGGCAGCCATTTACGTTAAGAGAATTACTTAATCACATTGAGTCTTTGATAGGTAGTATTGCCCACGAAAAGGGTTTAACACTGAGGATAGATGAACCTTCACCTGTTAGTGGGCGATTAATAGGTGATGACAGTCGTCTAGAACAAGTGTTTATTAATCTGATCGGTAATGCCATTAAATTTACTCAACAGGGCGAAATCCTGATTCGGGTTTTACCACTTTCAGTAACGGAATTATACACTCGCCTACGATTTGAAATTAAGGACCCAGGTATTGGAATTGCAGAAGAAGTGATGTCTACGTTGTTTACGCCTTTTACTCAAGCCGATGGTAGTATCACTAGACGCTTTGGTGGCACAGGATTGGGGTTATCCATTAGTAAACGGCTAGTGGAACTGATGGGGGGTGAGATTGGTGTGGATAGCAAAGTAGGCGTTGGCAGTACCTTTTGGTTCGAACTACCGTTTGATCGTATTGAAAGTGAAGCGTCTACTTCTGAAGAGAGCAATGCCAAAATTAAATCTATCGGACCCCGTCTGACTGGCATTAGAGTTTTGGTCGCTGATGATAATCAACTGAATCTGTTTGTTGCTGATCGAATTTTACAGAGAGAGGGCGCAGTCACTACGCTGGTAAAAGATGGTCAACAGGCAGTAGATTGCCTGACGGCTAATCCACATGGCTTTGATGCAGTGCTGATGGATGTGCATATGCCAATCCTGGATGGACTTACTGCCACTCGCCTTATTCGACAAGAACTTAAGTTGGACAAGCTACCCATTATTGCGCTGACTGCTGGTGTTTTTCCTGATGAACAACAGAATGCACTGGATGCAGGTATTAACGGTTTTTTGAGTAAGCCGATGAATGTGGATAAGTTGACTACGATGATTCGTGATCACCATGAATTATCACGTTTGTAGAACTTCTCAGCTATTTGCCTGTGACTAGGACAACTTTATTCTATCGTTTTGAAGCGCAGTATTTCAATTCTGAAAGAACAAACTGAATGGGTTAACCGAGAGCTTTATAATCAGCTGACATCTTGGGGTGAAATTAAATCTTAACCGCAATCATACAGGCAAAGTTAAACCACTGAAAGTAAGTGCCAATCCTGCCAAAGCCGGCTCTTTCTAATAACTCGTAGTTTTCATCGAGGCGATAGGGGATTAAAACATTCTCTAGGGCTTCACGTTTTCGCTGATTCTCAAAGTCGGTGTAATGACTTTGTGATACTTTAAACTGTAGATAATGATCAATGTACAAGCGGTTTAAGACAGGATCATTCACCAGAATCTTTTCAGACAATAAGATGATGCCACCGGGTTTAAGCGATTGAAAAATGGCTTTAAGTAATTTCTCTCTTCCAATAGGTCTGACGAATTGAAGTGTCCAGTTAAGGATGACAATATCGCAGGCAGGCAATGGCGGAAGATCGCTGAGATCAGCAGTAATGAGAGTGACTTTGCCCGCATTGATCTGAGAGGATAATTTCTCTCTGGCTTTATCCAGCATCGATTCTGAATTGTCATAACCCATAAATTGGGTGCTGGGTGGACATTTTGGATGCTGGGTTAAGTATTCTAAGGAAGTCCCAGTAGAACAGCCTAAGTCACAAACAATCCCCCCTTCTTTAGGTAAAAAATCCATAATGAGATCCGACTGAATACGCTGGATCTCATTATAAAAGGGCACGCTTCTTGAAACCATGTTATCAAAGACTTTAGCGACCTTCTCATCAAAGGTAAAATCTTCTATTCTGGCGGTTTGCTGAAATACTCTATCTTGTTCGGTCATAGCGTGTGCAGATTGATGGGGTAAAAACTAAGAATCATCAACCTGATCAGCCAGTGTAGCTAATTGTTTTACGAGCGAATCCAATTGGTCTTTGGTCTCTGCTCTTACAGTTGCATGCGCGACTTTACGGCCTTTGCGGGGTGTTTTATTGTAAAGATGGACATGTACATTAGGAATAGCCAATATTTCTTCAGTTGCAGGGACATTACCAATAAAATTAACCATCGCAGATTTACTCACTGCAGCCGTTGAGCCTAAAGGTAAATCTAGGATAGCGCGTAAATGATTTTCAAATTGGCTAGTCTCTGCACCTTCAATGGTCCAGTGTCCTGAGTTATGAACCCTAGGGGCAAACTCATTAGCAATGAGGTCACCCTCCACTTCAAATAATTCAAGGGCCAGTACACCGACATAATTTAAGGCTTCCATTAACCTCGAAACATAAGCTTCGGCTTGTTGTTGCATGGAATCACCTTCACAGCTCGTTGCAATGCGAAGAATGCCGTCACGATGGACGTTTTCTGATAGAGGATAAAAAACGATATCGCCAGAAATACTCCGAGCAGCAATGATTGAGACTTCACGATTAAAAGGCACAAAGCCTTCCAATACCCCAGGGGCGCCGGCTAGTTGTTCCCAAGCGGGTTTTAAGTCTTCAAGTGATTTAACGACAGATTGCCCTTTACCGTCATAGCCCATGGTGCAGCTTTTTAATATGGCAGGAAAACCAATGCTTGAGATGGCTTGCTCCAGACTTTCAAAGCTGTAGACGGGGGCATAAGGAGCAGTAGGTATATCAAGTTCTCGAAAATAAGCTTTTTCGATCAAGCGATCCTGAGCAACGGCTAATGATTTGGGTGCAGGATGGACTTGGGTATGTGACGCTAAAAACTCAGCGACATCAGCCGGTACGTTTTCAAATTCGTAGGTAACAACATCTGCACGCGCAGCAAGTTCTGCGAGTAGTCGGGGATCATTATAATCACCGTGCAGGTGTTCGCCTAAAGGGTTTGCACAGGCATCAGCCGAGGGGTCAAGAAATACAAACTCAACGTCTAAAGGGTAACCTGCCAAGGCAATCATTCTGGCCAGTTGTCCGGCACCTAGTATGCCAACTTTCATAATACTTCCTCACGAGGATCGGGGTGTGCAAGTACCGCTTCAGTCTGATCGTTTCTAAAGGTATTTAGAGCACTACGGTATTCTGTGTGTTTATTACTGATAATTGCGGCGGCTAATAACGCGGCATTGATAGCACCTGCTTTGCCTATTGCCAGTGTTCCGACTGGGATTCCAGCGGGCATTTGTACAATCGATAAGAGTGAGTCCATGCCATTAAGAGCTTTAGATTGCACAGGTACACCTAAAACAGGGAGTGCTGTTTTGGCTGCAGTCATACCTGGAAGATGCGCAGCTCCACCCGCTCCAGCAATAATGACTTCCAAGCCTTTTGATTCAGCGGTTTCGGCGTATTGAAAAAGTTTGTCTGGCGTTCTATGTGCGGAAACGACTTCAACTTGATGAGGGATACCTAGGCGCTCAAGTGTTTCAACTGCAAAACGCATGGTTTCCCAGTCAGAGGTTGAACCCATAATGATGCCAACCAGTGCTGTCATGTATTACTCCTTAAAAGATGCTATCAGTACAATCTTGACTATTTAAAAGCTGCGTAGTATCGCATAAATGAAGAGAGTATGTTTTCAATTATGAGGTTTTCAAATGGAAGATAACTAGAACTACTCCTTATTAAATGATAAAGTTACCGTATTTTTATCAGTAACAATTTAACCTTTGCGATGTAGCTTATGAAAATACACAGCTTTACAAAAAACTTATTTCTTGTCGCTTTGACCTGTTCAATTTTTGCACTCTCTGTTACGGGTTGTTCTGATGCCGAAAAAGAACAAAAAAAGACGCCCGTTAAAACAGTGTTTAATCCTTTTGATCATTCTCAAGATGCACCTGTTACTGTGGCTGAAAAGCATAAGTTTCATGATGCTTTTGCAGCACAATGTGTCGTAAGAGAGCTAAAGAATTCGGTTAACGTAGAAGAAGATAAGGTGCGTTTTACTAAATCGTGTGAATGCGTTACCACGTTTATGCTTAAAGATCTAACGGATGAAGAGGTTGAGAAATACCTGGATGAGCATGAAAATCCACGTTCGTTACAAATCAAGTTTAATAGTGCGGCTTATCATTGCACGCAGCAACAACCGATAGATAAAGGTTTTAAAACGTATCAGGTGCCTGAAGTTAAGAAGGAAGGCTTCTTTAATAAACTTTTCTAGCGCTTGATTTAAATAAGAGTCAGTGTCGGGTTGGTTAACTAACCCGACACCTTAAGCGTTTTCCTGTTGGCTTTTACACCCTGTAAACAATGGTTTTTTCAGCTAAGTCCTTAAGTATTTGTAGGCCTCCTGAAATCACAAGTTCCGGATTAGGGTGGTTCATTTCTTTTGCAACTTGTTTTAAACATGTTTCGGTATTTGAGTTGTCTTGTTCCTGAATGATTTCCAGTAATCGGTAAGTCATTGCAGTTATCTCAATAAAATTAACCTCGTCGGCTGGATCTCGATAGACAATCAGAAAAGTAGCTTGTTCGGGTGCTTCTAGAGGTAAGAATCCGGGTGCAATTTTATGGACAGGGTATTGGTAGGCTAATGACCAGGCTAAAGGCGATAAACCGAGTGTTTGGTTAAGCAGGTTATCGAGTTTGGGAATTTCTGGACTAGTTTCATCTCTTGATACAGATAGCGCCATTTCTACCCATTCATAATGCGCAAGCTCTAACATAAATGGATAGTCTTCCGAACTATCACGCTCATTTTGTAGGTAGTCTAGAAATTCTTCAGGAATCTCCGAAAAATGGGGCGTTTGACATTGGTGTTTAGCGAAGAAATCTTCAGCCAATGTTAACCATTGCGATTCACCGAGTATCTTTTTTAAAACTGGAAAGTTGCCGGATAGAAAGCCCTCAATATTGTTAAAGAACAGTTCTCTATACATCTGTATCCGTTGTTCTTTAACATCCGCAGGAGGCGGATTTTTATCAGGGTCTCTGATATAGGCGGCAAATTCTGCTTGTTTAGCTTTAAAGTCTACAGGCACAAGCGTTTTATGCATAACGTTTTTCATGTTGGGTTTGCCAAGTACTTTGCATCGTTCTGATGATATTAACTTCTTTTAATAAGTCAGCTATTGGGGGTAGATTAAAGTCTCTTTCCAATAAGGTAGGAAAAACACCATAGAGTTCGTAGGCTTTACCTAAAAGACGCCAAACGGGATCAATAATATCAGCGCCATGGGTATCAACTAAAAAGTCATCGGCTGCTGCATAGTGTCCGGCAATGTGTGCATAAGCGATACGTTGAGCAGGGATGGCTTTTAAGAAAGCTTCTGCATCATACTGGTGATTAACGCTGTTGACGTAAATGTTATTAATATCGATCAAAATATTGCAGTCCGCTTCTTCAACGACAGCATTGAAGAAATCAATTTCCGTCATCTCTTGGCCAGGTGCAGCATAATAAGAGACATTTTCAACCGCTATCTTTTGTTCCATAATGTCTTGAACGCGTTTAATACGTTCAGCGACATGACTGACGGCTTCGGAGGTAAAAGGAATCGGCATAAGATCATATAAGTGACCATTTTTACTGCAGTAACTGAGGTGTTCACTGTAAAGTTTGATGTTATGGTCCGTCATAAATTGTTTGATTTCCCGGATGAATTTTTCATCCAAGGGGTCAGTGCTACCGAGTGATAATGATAAGCCATGACAAATAAAATTAAAGCGTTCGGTCATTGCACGAAAAGCTTTACCGTATTTGCCACCAATGGTGATCCAGTTTTCCGGCGCTACCTCAAAAAAACTGACCTCTTTAGGTTGTGTTTCGAGAAACTGGGTAATAAGGGGTCTTCGTAGACCTAAGCCAGCCCCTTCAAATAAAAATGGGGTTGTGTCCATGTGAACACCTTTTGAGTTATTGAGTTTTGAATTGGAGGGCAAAGTGTTATTACCCTCCAAGTTAGCGGTGTTAATTTTTATTTAGCTGGAGTCGCTGGGGGTGTCATACCTGCACCGCAAGCACCTTCTTTGCCTTTCATTGATTCGCCTTTCATCATTTCGCCACAAGCACCTTCTTTGCCTTTCATCATAGCACCACAAGCGTGTTCCATACCTGGCTTCATTTTGCCGTCTTTCATCATATCGCCACAAGAGCCTTCAGTCCCTTTTTTTGCTGGTGCTGCACTACCCGCACAAGCGCCTTCTGGAGTTTTAGGTTTAGCCATATTCATTGATGCACCACAAGCCATTTCTGCTGTTTTGCCTGCTTCAGCAACTTGCATATAGCCAGTAGATAGTTCAGTCATTCCAAAAGGGTTTGCTTCTGCATTAGCTACATTGACTGACAAAGTTGAAATTAAAGCTGCACCCATAGCCGCTGCTAAAGGTGTTTTGTTGATTTTTTTCATGTTGGCTCCCATATATTATTATAAATATTCGATAAATTAGGTTTATCGAATGTAACTATCATACCAAAGACCAAAAAATAAAGAAGGAATATACATTTATTTTAGTGATGCTGTGGTTAGTTCAGGCTAACTTTATGTAGAATTTGGGTAAGTAATAATTCAGCTCTCATTGAGTTTTTCTTTAAAGTCACATAAGTCTTCAATGATACAACTGTTGCATTTAGGTTTTCTGGCTACACAAGTATATCTGCCATGTAAAATTAGTAAATGGTGAGCATCTTTTTTATGTTGATTTGGCACCCATTTATTGAGTTTGTTCTCTACTTCTAAAACGGTATTACCGGGCGCTAATCCAGTTCGGTTAGACACCCTAAAGATATGTGTGTCTACGGCAATAGTGGGTAGTCCAAAAGCGGTATTAAGAATAACGTTGGCCGTTTTTCTACCAACGCCTGCCAGAGCTTCAAGTTCTTCGCGGTTTTTTGGTACTTCGCCTTGATGGTGTTTCAATAATTGCTGACAAAGTGTAATAATGTTTTCCCCCTTGGTATTAAATAGACCTATGGTTTTGATATAGTCTTTTAAGCCAGCTAAACCGAGTTCTAAAATTGCTTGAGGTGTATTGGCAATAGCAAATAGGACTGAAGTAGCTTTGTTGACACTTTTGTCAGTGGCTTGTGCTGATAGGACTACCGCAATTAATAATTCAAAGGGGCTGTTATAAATAAGCTCTGTTTTAGGTTCTGGGATTGCCAGTGATAGTTTGTCAAAAATGGCTAGTCGCTTTTTTTGATTCATGTTGAGTTGTTTGCCGGTATTCGTCAGAAGCCTTTATTATGCCAAAGATTCCATTAAGGAGATTAATTTGTTGTTTGGTGTCATTTACTTCATTACTAACAGGATATACAGATGATAAAACAAGAATATAACGATCATTTACGTGTTTTACCAGGCAAAAAGATTCATCTTAAAGACTTTGATACGGGGTGGACTCAGATTGAAGGGCTCAAAGAATATGGTAAGGATAAATTAAAGGAGCATGTAAATATTCTTTTGCAGCAAAATCTAGTGGAATTGACCTCAGCACAACAACTGTTATATGCGGATGATCGTTATTCTCTGTTAATTATTTTTCAGGCGATGGATGCAGCGGGTAAAGATGGCACTATTAAGCATGTGATGTCGGGTGTAAATCCACAAGGGTGCCAGGTTTTTAGTTTTAAAAAGCCTTCGGATGAGGAGATGAATCATAATTTTCTTTGGCGGTATATGAAGAATTTACCAGAAAGAGGTCGAATCGGTATTTTCAATCGTTCATACTATGAAGATGTGCTTGTGGTTAAAGTTCATCCTGAGTTGCTTAAGAATTTACCTGATGGTAAGAGAAATAGTGCTTTTTGGGAGAATCGTTACGAAGATATCAATACTTTTGAACGTCATTTGGTTCGGAATGGTACCGTGATTATAAAGTTTTTCTTGAATGTTTCTAAGGAGGAGCAAAAGAAACGTTTTATGGACAGATTAATGCGTCCCGAGAAGAATTGGAAGTTTTCTGCAGCCGATCTTTCTGAAAGAGCCTATTGGACTGATTATATGCATGCTTATGAAGAGGCTATTAGAGTAACTAATACTGAGTCTGCCCCTTGGTATATTATTCCTGCGGATAATAAATGGGTAACCCGGGCTTTAGTCGCAGATATTATTACTTCAACTTTAAGAGGCTTAGAGCTTAAATTCCCTAAATTGTCTGAGGCCCAATTAGAAATGTTAGATGAAGCACGCAAAACGCTTGAAGCAGAGGCGTAAAATAGTTTTAGTGAGCATGTGCTTCTTTGGAGGGATACCGATATTTGAGTTACAAAATATCGGTATTTTCTTTAAGTTTAGCTTAGAACTTTTTATTTACTATTACTTTATCATCGATAATTAATTCTGATATTCCACCTAAAGAAGTTTGCAGTGTACATGATGCTTTTTTGAATCCACCTGTTTTAGTGTTTTCACCTAACCAAATTAGAGTAATGTAGGTTTCTCTATCACTTTTTGTTTCTGATGGGAAAAATACCTGCTCACCGGTTTCTTTTTTGATCAGTACGGGACATTTTTCACTCGCCATTGTTTGTATGGCAACATAGTTTCTAATGCCCGCTGCTGCTTCTTTTTGTGCAATACTTGGTTCATCTTTACTGATGCCAACCATAATAAATCCAGCTACAAAAACCCCAATAATTGCGAGCCCGACCTTTGTTGTTTCAGACATTATATATTCCTCTGTATCTGTGATGCGCCCAGTCGTATGACGAGGTACTTAAAACCAGATTAATTCTATGCGAATTGATCGGTTTCAGCAATGAAAGTTATAATAGTAAGTCTTATAAGCTTCCCATAGATGATGGTTATACTTCTTATCAAGCAATCAAAATATTGTGTTATTCTTTTTGGGTGTCATGAGGGAAGTCACTAACTCGGTAACTTCTGGGTAGTTTGTTTTGCCAGTCACTAAAACTGGAATGGCCTCAGCGATTAGAATTTTCTTGGGTATACTTAAATTTGAAACGCCATCATTTGCAGCCATTAGGTCGTTAATCGTCGCGTTTTTCTGGGTTGTCAATAAAATGATCTGTTCACCTTTTTTTGCATCAGGTAAGCTTACTACCGCATGATGAGCATCTGGCCAGGCATTTATTGCTAACTGCTCTACGGCGACTAGGGAGACCATTTCTCCTCCAATTTTAGCAAAACGTTTGCTACGTCCGCGAATGCTGATAAAACCTTCCTCATCGACTTGTACAATGTCGCCGGTATCATGCCAGCCTTTACCATAGATTGATTCAGATGGAACCAGTGTACCTGGGTTATTGGCCAAGATATAGCCCAGCATGATATTGGGGCCGCTCACATGAAGTTGTCCGCCATCATTAATGCCTTGAATAGGCTCTAATTTGTACTTCATACCTGGCATAAATCTACCGACAGTCCCAGTTTTATGATACATCGGTGTATTAACAGAAGTAATTGGCGAGGTTTCGGTGGCTCCATAGCCTTCCAGAATTCGAATGCCGAATTTATCTGCCCAGAGTTGACGAGTGTTCTCTTGTAGTTTTTCGGCCCCCGCCACGACATAACGCAAGTTATAAAAGTCGTAAGCGTGTGCCTTTTTAGCATAAGCGGCAAAAAATGTATTAGTCCCGAACATGATTGTCGCCTGGGTTTCATAAGCAATTTCAGGGATAACGCTAAAATGGAGAGGTGTTGGGTAGAAAAAAGTTCTCATACCACTAATAATCGGAAGTATTGTTCCTACGGTAAATCCGAATGAATGAAACATGGGTAAAAAATTGAGGACGATATCGCGAGCATTAAAACTAATACAAGCTTCCAACTGTTTAAGATTGCCAACGACATTCGTGTGTGACAGAACGACGCCTTTGGGTGTACCTTCTGATCCAGACGTAAAAAGAACGACGGCAGGGCTATTGGGGTCGATCAGGTTTGGGTTATACCAAAGGTTGGTTGTGGCAGATTTTAGTTTCGCAAGTAGTTTGTTGAATGTGGATATGTTTTTTGCTAAATCTTCTAGAAAAATTAAATTGCCATGTTTTTCTAATTGTGCAGCTTCGTCTTGTAAGTGACCTAACTCTATAAAACGGCGAGAGGTTATGATGTTATTAACTTTTGCCGTTTGACAGGCAGAGACAATATTTGCTGTCCCCATTGAATAATTTAACATGGCAGGAACTCGGCCATGTAGTTGTAATCCCAAGATGCATAATAACGTTTTATAGGAGTTAGGAAGGAAAACGCCTACGTTTTCGCCTTGTGTGGTGATGTTATTTAATTCATGACCAATAGCTATGCTACGGGTAATGAGATCATTATAGGAGAGCGTTGTGCGGTCAAGATCTTCTGCTATTATGTGCTGTCCACCATGAATTTTCCTGGCCATAAGCAAGCTAGAAAAAATGGGTTGTTGATAATGGCTAGTGTCAAACATCATATTGGACATGATATCAGCCAATAAATGGCCGCAATAGGCGCGACGCTCTTTACCCCTAAGATTTTCAGGGACTGACATGCGGGTTGGTTTTGAAATATGAATGCTGATGGGTGGAAATAAACGCAATCGGACGATTTTGTGTAGCTTTGAAAAATGGGTGTATTGAGCACCATCTATGCGTATAGGTAATATAGTAGCTTGTGTTTTATCTGCGACCATACCCGTTCCATCGTAGACTTTCATCAGTGTACCCGTCACTGAAATTCGACCTTCGGGAAATATGACCGTTCGAGTATCATTTTCGAGATGGTGAATTAAATCCTTTAGTGATAAAGGATGAGTAGGGTCCATAGGAAATACTTTTGATAAACTGAGGAAGGGTTTTAGCCACCAGCGTTGAGATATTTGGGTGTTGATGGCAAAGGTTATATCATCCGGCAAAAAAACACCCAGAAGTAAAGGGTCCAGAAAAGAAGTATGGTTCGCTACAATCAAAATTCTTTTCCCTGCATTGGTATAGTTATCTAAGCCTGTTATTTTGACCCTGTATAATAAGCTCAGTAACCATCGTAGACATATTTTTAGCATAGATTTATTTCAGGTTATTAATAGACGTTTAAAAGGTTAGTCATAATACTATGATATTTTAAAGGCGAAAAAACTGCCTAATAATTGTATGTTGATTGATAATTCACTATCATGCAACACTGTAAAGCAAATTGTTTTTATAAAATAATAACAGGAGATAAAATGAAACTAATAACGGCAATAATAAAGCCATTTAAAATGGATGACGTCAGAGAAGCTTTATCTGAGATAGGGGTCTCAGGTGTGACTGCAACTGAAGTTAAGGGATTTGGTCGCCAAAAGGGGCACACTGAGCTCTATCGAGGTGCTGAATATGTGGTTGATTTTCTGCCTAAAGTTAAGCTTGAGATCGCTGTGTCAGATGATCTGGTAGAAAAAGCGGTGAGTACTATTGTCAAGGCGGCTAATACAGGAAAAATCGGTGATGGGAAGATTTTTGTTTCTAATCTAGAAGAAGTTGTTCGTATTAGAACTGGGGAAACTGGAGAGGATGCGATTTAAAATGTCGTCTACTACGATTAAGAAATTAATTTTAGGTTTATTTATACTACCTGATTTAGCATCAGCAGATTCATTAAATCAGGCTAATACTTCGTGGATTTTAACATCCACAGCACTAGTTCTTTTTATGACTATCCCCGGCTTATCGTTATTTTATGCCGGATTAGTAAGAAGTAAGAACGTTTTATCTGTATTGATGCAGTGCTTTGCTATTACGTGTGTAGTTTCAATTCTTTGGCTCGCGGGTGTCTATAGTTTTATCTTTGCTAATGGCGGAGAGTTGCAGAAATTTATCGGCGGGGCATCAAAAGTATTTCTCCCTGATATCAATACCACTGTGCTGACGGGCGACATTCCAGAAACAGTTTATTTTATGTTTCAAATGACCTTCGCTATTATCACGCCCGCTCTTATTGTGGGTGCATTTGCTGAGCGTATGAAGTTTTCATCTATGCTTTGGTTTAGTAGTTTATGGCTGATTCTTGTCTATATGCCCATTTGTCATTGGATATGGGGTGGTGGCTGGTTAGCTGATCTCGGTACAATGGACTTTGCTGGTGGTATTGTTATTCATGTTAATGCGGGTGTCGCAGCATTAGTGGCTGCTCTAGTTCTAGGTAAAAGAAAAGGTTTTCCAAACACGGCAATGCCGCCTCATAATATGACTATGGTGGTGACTGGAGCTGGTATGCTTTGGGTAGGCTGGTTTGGTTTTAATGCAGGCAGTGCATTAACAGCAGATGGACGTGCAGGGATGGCTATGTTAGTCACTCATATTGCAGCCGCTTCTGGTTCGTTAACCTGGATGTTTATTGAATGGAAACGTTTTGGTAAGCCCAGTGTGTTGGGTATTGTTACTGGCATGGTGGCGGGTTTAGGGACAATCACACCTGCTTCAGGTTTTGTTGGTCCATCGGGAGCGTTAGTTATTGGAGTCGTTGCTGGAGTGGTGTGTTTTTATGCAACTCAATACGTCAAGCGTACTTTAAAAATTGATGATTCATTAGATGTGTTTCCTGTGCATGGTATAGGCGGTATTACTGGTTCATTATTGACTGGGGTTTTTGTGAGTACAGATTTAGGTGGCTTGGGATTACCCGATGGTGTTTCAATGACTCATCAAGTTAGTGTTCAGGCTTTAGCGATCGTTGTTACAGCTCTCTGGAGTGCATTTTTTAGCTATTTGATTTTAAAATTACTAGATAAAGTGTTGGGTCTACGTGTCACGGTCGATCAAGAAATGCAAGGTTTAGATACTGTTTTGCACGAAGAAACCGGTTATGTAGACTTATAAAAATAAAGGATAGTATTATTAGTCAAGGAGCGTTTGAACCAATCTCTATTTCAATAGGTAGCTTTGAATTTTATATGATGCTGTAGGTGTTTTTGCCTTGGCTATTTTATTAATGACAAAGTTGCCTGAGATTAACGAACAAGTCACGGAACGAAAAGTTTTAGTTTCAAACATAATATCCCCGTCTTTTCAGTTATCCGCTAGTTTGCAGGGTTGCGGATTATTATGATAATACCTCGATTCCCAATCCAATTTATTATTTCTATAGATATTAATTCAAATTTAGTGGAAAAATATGACTTATCAGTCTTTGTTAGCAACTTTACAGGACAGGCATAAACTGTCAGTTTCGGAATTAAAGAAAGTTGAGCGTGTGCAAAAAACCTCAGTAGGGGAGAGTTTGCCCAAGTTACTTGTAAAGCTGGGATTATGTTCTGAGCTCGATGTAGCCGATGCATTTGTCGAATCGGGTAAGTTTGAGAAAGTGGCAGCAGACCAATATCCATTAGAAAGACAATTGCCTGAAGAGGTGTCTTTACGTTTTTTAAAGAATTACCACATTATTGGTTTGGGTCAAACTGATAATGATGTGACCATCGCGATGATGGATCCAGAAGATCAATTTACTATTAACGCGCTTAGCTTGATGATAGGGAAGTCGGTTTTTGTTAAAGTGGGATTACTTTCAGAAATTGATACTGCTATAGATGTTCAATATGGTGAAGATCGTTCGAAAATGGATAAGTTGATCGATGACTTAGCCTTAGATGATCTTGGTGAAGAAGATTTAGAACACTTGAAGGATTTAGCAAGTGAGGCACCTGTTATAAAAATGGTTAATTTGATTATGCAGCGAGCGATTGAAACCCGGGCGTCAGATATTCATATAGAACCTTTTGAACAATCGTTAAAAGTAAGGTTGCGTGTTGATGGTGTTCTACAGGAGATAGATGCGCCTAATGTAAAGTCAACGGCCGCTGTGATTTCCCGCATTAAGATCATGGCCAAGTTGAATATTGCCGAACGTCGTTTGCCTCAGGATGGACGTATCAAAATACAAATGCTAGGGAAAGAGTTGGATTTGCGGGTATCTACGATACCTACAATGTATGGAGAGAGTGTTGTGATACGTCTATTGGACAAGGAAAATACGGTACTGGATTTTGAGGCTTTGGGTTTTTCTGGTAGGCATTTACAAAACTTTATCGATGTACTGGCTCTTCCACACGGCATCATTTTGATTACGGGTCCTACTGGTAGTGGTAAATCGACTACCATGTATGCAGCATTAAAGCAGTTAAATACGCCTGAGCGTAAAATAATTACTGTTGAAGATCCGGTTGAATATCAAATGGAAGGTATTAACCAAATTCAGGCCAAGCCTCAAATAGGTTTGACGTTCGCTTCTGCTTTACGTTCTATTGTAAGACAAGATCCTGATGTTATTATGATTGGTGAAATGCGGGATTTGGAAACTGCAAAAATTGCTGTTCAGTCTGCGCTCACAGGTCATTTAGTGTTATCTACATTGCATACCAACGATGCTGCTGGTGGGATTACACGCTTACTTGATATGGGTTTAGAAGAGTATTTACTGACATCCACTGTCAATGGCATACTCGCTCAGCGGTTAGTCAGGAAATTATGTCCAGCCTGTAAAATAAGTATGGTTGCTGCGCCTGAATTGGTTAAGGAATTACAATTACAGCGTTTTTCTTCTCAGAGTGAAATTGTTTTATACAAACCAGTTGGGTGTCCAGCTTGTGCAGGCACGGGTTATCGAGGTCGACTTGCCATTATTGAGCTTTTACCCATGACTGATCCAATCCGTAAACTTATCATGTCACATGAGGAGTCTGGAGCTATTCAAAAATTGGCTATTGCTGAAGGTATGCAAACGCTTTATGAAAATGGATTAGTTAAGGTTATAGAAGGCATTACCACTCTTGAAGAGGTAATGCGAGTAACTTCGGAAAACTAAGATGCCTTTATTTACTTATAAAGCGATAAATAGCTTAGGTGAAACGGAGGAAGGGGTCCGTGACGTAGTTGATGAAAAGCTTCTCATAGCCGCATTGCAGTCCGAGGGCTATATTCCTATTCGAGTTGCGCCAGCTAATAGTAGATCATTTTTTTGGTCGAAGAATAAACAGGCAAAGTTGTCGCAGAAAGACATTGGATTGCTAACGGGAGAGTTAGCAACGTTATTAGAATCTGGCTTACCTATTGATAAATCTTTGTCTGTTTTAATGGATTTGACGGAAGATAATCCACGTTTAACAAAGTTAATTGCTAAGGTTTTAGAAAAAGTTAAAGGGGGTGTTTCTTTGGCAGATGCTCTAGAACAGCAGCAAGGTATTTTTAGCAAGTTCTATTTGAATATGGTGCGTGCTGGTGAAGCAGGCGGAGGTCTTGATGAGGTTTTAACACGCTTGTCAGAGTATTTAGAGCGTTCTCAGGAATTAAAAGATACGGTGAGTACGGCCTTAATTTACCCCGCTATTTTGTTAGTCATGTCACTTGCTTCATTATTTGTGATGTTAACTTTTGTTGTGCCACAATTCACTGAAATGTTTGAAAGTGCAGGGAAAGCTTTACCTGTGTCTACTCAGATAGTTGTAGGTTTGGCTAATTGGTTACAAAGTTATTGGTGGGCTTTGCTGATGGGGATTATTTTTATCTCTAGTTATATGAAATATCAGATGGCTGATCCTTTCAGAAAAAAAGTGTGGGACGCTCGCTTTTTAAAATTACCTTTGGCGGGTACTATTATAACGAATAAAGAAACAGCTAATATCAGTCGAACGCTTGGGACTTTGCTTGGAAATGGAGTTTCAATATTAGCTGCGTTGGTTATTGTTCGTGAAACCGTAGATAATCTGGTATTGGCTGATGCTATTGCTGATGCTGAAGAGCATTTGAAGCAAGGTAAGCACTTATCTGATGCCCTAATGGAAAAGCGTTTGCTGCCAAAAATGGCCTTGCAAATGATAAAGATGGGGGAAGAGACGGGGCGACTAGAAGAGATGTTACTTCGGGTTGCAACAATTTATGATAAACAACTTAGAGTTGCTATTCAGCGTTTGTTGGCTTTTCTTGAGCCAGTGCTGATTATTACTCTTGGGCTTATGATCGCAGGTATTATTGTGTCAATTTTACTTGCTATCTTGAGTGTTAATGATTTGGCTTTTTAATAGGAAATAATGGCAACAATGAAACATATAAAAAATCGTAAGCAAATGGGATTTACTTTACTTGAGTTGTTGGTTGTTTTAGGAATTATCGCAATGTTAGCCGGCATAGTTGGGCCACAAGTAATGAAACATATGGGCGAGTCCAAAACTAAAGCAGCAAAGGTACAGATTGAGGATCTAGCTTCAACTTTAGATATGTATAAGCTGGATGCAGGCGGCTATCCAACCACTGAACAAGGATTGCAGGCATTAGTTGAAGCTCCTGATAATGCTAAACATTGGAGTGGTCCTTATCTATCTAAATCTAAAATCCCTCTTGATCCATGGCAAAATGAATATCACTATGTGTTCCCTGGTGAACATTCAAAATTTGATATTTTTTCTTATGGTGCGGATGGTAAAGAAGGCGGAACAGGCGAAGATCAGGACGTTGTTAGCTGGGAATAACAGTCGAATTAAAGAAAACACAGATGAGCAGCATGTCTAGTGGATTAAATAAATCCAAGGGTTTTACTCTACTAGAGTTAATGATTGTATTATTTATTGTGGTTTTGGGTTTTTCTGTTGTCGGTGTTAGTTTGTCGTCTGGTAATGACGCCACTACACTTAAAGCTGCTTCTAGGGATATCGTGTCTGCCTTACGGTTTGCAAGAGGTGAGGCTTTAATTTCTCATCAAGAAATGACCGTTAACTTTGATCTTACACAAAATACTTATAGAGTCAGTCGACGAGATAAGATCTACGCTATTCCTAAGTCAATAGGTGTGACCTTAGTAACAGCTAAGAGAGAGTTAACTGGTAAAGGAATGGGAAGTGTTCGGTTTTTTCCGGATGGTTCTTCAACGGGTGGAAGGGTAACTTTGAAGAAGAATAAGTCATCTTGGCAATTAGATATCAATTGGTTAACGGGTCAAGTTGAGCTTGATGATAAAGATTCAAGTGAATAAACAGAAAGGTTTTTCTTTATTGGAAATCCTGATTGCATTTTCGATTCTTGCATTTTCCTTGGGTATTTTGCTAAAAATATTTTCATCCGGCGTTGATACGGCTATTGTGGCCGAGGATTACACTGCAGCTGTTCAAATTGCGGAAAGCTTAATGGCTAAAACAGGGTTAGAAAATTCGTTGCAGGCAGGTCAGGATTCAGGTACTGAAAATGAAAAATATGAATGGCTGTTGACTGTGAATCCATACCTGTTTGAGCCAGGTAATGCTGATAGTGTAACTACGACAATGGGACTTTTTAAAATTAAAGTTATTGTGAGTTGGGGTAAAGCTGTAAACAGTAGACGAGTAGAACTTACAACTTTAAAATTAGCCAATCAAAATAGATGAAAAAAAAAGCACCACTTATTGGATCTCCTGATAAACGATCTAGTGAGAAACATCCAGTTGGACTAAGATCTAATTCGAAGGGCTTTACATTAATTGAAGTGCTTATTGCATTAACCTTGCTAAGTGTAATGGTCGTTTTATTGTTTGCAAGTTTGAAAATATGTACGGATAGTTGGGAAAGAGGTGAAAATAAAATTACTGATGTTAACGAAATAGCGGTTGTTTATAATTTTTTTCAACAACATTTGTCTGTTGCAAAACCTTTATCAAATGATTCATCTGGAGAAGATCAGGGTTTTTCTTTTCAGGGTGATGCTCAGTCCTTAAAATTTGTTTCTGAATTTCCTGCAAGTGCTGCTCGGCCGGGATTACAACGCTATTCCTTAAGTAAAATTGAAGTGGATAATGAACAGCTAATTAACGTGTCATTGGTTCCGTACGTTGAACCGATAGACGGGGATGAGCCGAAGGAAGAAGAGATTACATTAATCAAGCACGTTAAAGATTTTAAGTTATCTTATTTTGGTGCGGATACTGTGGGCAGTAAAGGTGTGTGGGCTGATGATTGGCTAAATAAGAATATATTACCCCGGTTAGTTAAAATTAATATTGAACTTGAAAGCGGGATTTATTGGCCGGAGATGATTATTGAGCTTAAAGTAACTGATACAATAGCAAACAATATAGGTTCTGGACTTAATGCTGTGGGTGCGCAGCCCATAAATCCAATGGCTTTGTCGCCTATAAATCCCACGGAGAGTTTTAGGTAATGCAACAAAAAGGTGTTGCCTTGATTTTGGTATTGTGGGTCTTGAGCTTGTTGATAATCATGGCAGGCAGTTTTGCACTAACTATGCGTAGAGAAGCATCCATTGTTTCAACGATTAAAAATAATGCGCAGGCAATGTCTATTGCTGAGTCGGGTATTTCAATAGCTGAGATGATGTTATCAAGTCCTGATCCTTTTAAAGCATGGAAAGCAGATGGACGTGTTTATGAAATAATTGCGGATCGTGCAAAAATCCGAATACAATTGTTTTCCGAAGCTGGAAAGATTGATATTAACAAAGCTGATCAGCAATTATTAAAAAGTTTAATGGCTCATGCACCTGTAGATGAAGATCAACAAAGTCATTTGGTGGGCGCCATTCTTGATTGGCGTGATCCTGATGATTTGGTCAATCTTAATGGCGCTGAAAAGGAACAATATGAGGAGGCAGGTTTAAATTATCAGCCTGCTAACAAGTCTTTTCAATCAATCGAAGAATTACAATTGGTATTGGGTATGGATAAAGCAATATTTGCATGGATTGAGCCTTTAGTGACCGTTTATTCGGGCCAGTCACAAATTAACATGCAAATGGCTAGTAAAGAGGTTTTGCAGGTAATTCCCGGATTAGATCAAGGCTTAGTTGAGTCGTATATTTTCGCAAGATTACGAAGTGCAATCAATAATCAGCTCCCCCCCTCTTTTCCTTTAAATTCAATTTTCAATAACCCTGCAGGACAAAGTAATGTTTTTAATTTGGTCTCTGAAGCAGTTTTAGATGATCATTCCAAAGCAATTATTAATGCAGTGATTAAAAAATCTGAACAGAATGTCGAAACTCCTTTTCAGGTGTTGAAATGGAGTCGGGTTACTGCAAATACCAAGACATTATTTACTGCTAAAATGAGCGAATTATTAGTTAAAAAATATGCTGAACCTGAACTCAACAATTGATCTGAATTTTAAACAGTTCTTCCACTGGTGGAAGCGGGAACTTGCTTTTCTCGTTCCTGAGAGAATAAAGCCGTTTTTCTATAATGAACAAGGTTTTATTATTATTAGCACTATGGGTAGCCAGTTAGTATTGACTTACCGATTTTTAGATAAAGATGAGCATCTTGTAACAGTAGATCGAACGGATAGAGCTTTTACATTGCAAAGTTTATATTCAAAGGATGAACGATTAGCTAAAGCTAAAATAATTCTAAGATTATCATCACAAGATGCTATCCAAAAAGAATTTAGCTTGCCCATCGCTGCAAAAGAGAATCTGCATCAAGTTGTTTCATATGAATTAGATCGTTATACACCGTTTAAAGCAGAGCAGGTTTATTTTTCGGTTAAGCTTATTGCTGGAGAGAATGAGCCAGGTTATCTAAGAGTAATGATGATACTAACAACTCGGGAATTACTCGATGGGCTCTATGAAGATGTAAAAGCAATGGGAATCTCTCTTTTATTTGTTGATTATCAAGACTCTCCTAATAGTCTTGATGGCTTTGATGAAGCCTATAATCTGTTACCAGAGAAGTTTAGGCAAAAAACTGCTAATTTGCCGCGTTTACTAAATGGTGTGCTCATAACATTGACAAGTATTTTACTTGTTTTAGTTATTGCTATGCCGGTTTGGTTTGAATCGCAAACCGTTAATACGTTGCAATTAAAAGCA
Source organism: uncultured Methylococcaceae bacterium (assembly GCA_903859415.1). Classification (GTDB taxonomy): domain Bacteria; phylum Pseudomonadota; class Gammaproteobacteria; order Methylococcales; family Methylomonadaceae; genus Methylobacter_C. The sequence goes on along the minus strand of CAIOMN010000236.1, from coordinate 18,232 downwards.
GAAAGTCTAGAGAAAGAGGCTAAGAAGGTAAAGGCGATGCAATCATCCATTGATGCCGTTATAGATGAAACTAGTCAGCTCATTAAAGAGAAAAATTCAAGCCCAGATGTTATTAATATTCTAAATACTTTAAGCTTATTAATTAAAGATGATACATCACTTAATTATGCTCAATACTCAGAAGGTCATTTGCAAATACAAGGGGAGTCACCTGCAGCATCGGCGTTATTGGCCGTTTTAGAAGAGTCTAAATTATTTTCAAATGCGCGATTTGCTTCGCCCGTTACACAGGATAGAATTAGTAATTTAGAACGATTCCAAATTACTGTTGATGTAGTAAAAGCTGGGGGTAATAGTGGAGAGTAAATTAAAAAGCGCTGATGTAGAATTACAAGTATCTCAACAGCGTTTGCTTGCCGTCGGTTTGTTAGTGGGGGTTGTACTGGTGATAGGTTTAGTTGTTTTTTTACCTTTAATAAGCAAAGAACTTGATTTGCTTGAAGCGAAGAGGAGTCTGGTCTTTAAACTCCAGCAATATGAACGCATTTTAGCGAACTCAGATACAGTGACCAATAGTATGGCTGATATATCAAAAAAGCAGGAGCAGCAAGGATATTTTAATCGTCAGGCGACAGATGCCTTAGCTTCCGCTGAAATGCAAGAATTTATAAAAAAAACCATTGTTGATGCTGGCGGACAGTTAAGTAGTACGCAAGCTTTACCGGTTAGTAATAAAGATGCTTTTAAGCGTATAACGGTAAGTGTTAGGATGACTGGAAATAGTCAAGTTTTACAGGCAGTTCTATATAAATTAGAGACATCTGAGCCGCTTATTATAATTAATCAAATCGATATAAGACCTATGCGGGGAACTAGAAATAAAGTAACCCGGCAAATTGAGGATAGTAACGAACTGAACGTTAATTTTCAGGCGGTTAGTTTTATGAGAAAACCAGCATAATGAATATTAAATTAGTATTTTTGTTAGCATCGATTTGTGTTGCTAGCTTATTTATAATTGCCGGTGAGTGGCTTTATGCGGGATGGTCACAAAGCTCTATTATGAAGTCTTTAATGCCAAATGATGTTAAAACCTCACTGGAAGACATGCCACAAATTGACCTTCATAAAAAGCCACAAGACAGTTATGTTGATTTTGTGGCGCGTCCGTTATTTATTAAGGGTAGACGTCCAGTTGATGAATCTCAGCAAGAAGTTGCAACAGCGGCGCAAAGCCTAGAAATACCGATTGTTTTTGACTGGGAGTTAATGGGTATCTACTCGACAGAAAAAGGTTTATCTGCTTTATTTAATAGGCAAAGCGGTAAGACAGCAAAAGACAAATACAGAAGAATTGCTTTAGGTGCTGATTTAGATGGTTGGAAGCTCACTGAGGTTCATCAAGATAAGGTTATAGTAAAGCAAGGTGATCAGCAAAAAGAATTGCTTTTGCGAAAAGTAAAGGTAAAAGATTCGTCCAAGAAAATGAATGTACCCAATAAATTTAATGTCCCTAAACCAGAAGATGTCCAAATGCCTGTACAAGGTGAACTTGAGAATACCCATGAATAAAGATTTTAGAAAAATCAGTATCAATAGCTGTGTGTTGGTTATGGGCTTATCATTAGCCGGATGTGAATTAATAGGGTTTAAGCAACGAGATAAACTGCTTTTGGAGCCAGTGAAAAAGGAGGCCCCAGCTGAGGTTTTCCATCAATTAGAAAACAAAACGATTATTTCTCCGCCCGCCAGTGAACGGTATCTTGGCACTGACCGTGCAGTTACCAGTGAGCCTAAGAAAATTAGGAATATAGCATCAAAAGGATCGGGCTCATATAGTCTTAATTTCGATGAAGCAGATCTTGGTGAAGTAGCAAAGGTCGTGTTGAGTGATATTTTGGGTCAGAACTATGTTTTAAGTCCAAAAGTAACAGGTAAGGTGACATTGCAAACTACGGAACCTTTAACCAAGGAAGAGTTGTTGCCAGCATTAGAGATGGTTCTTAGAATGAATAATGCGGCGCTGGTTAAAGATGGAAAAATTTATCACATTGAACCAGCAGCGGATGCACTATATACATCAGATTTTTCTGCTAGAGCGGCTGGGTATCAGACTCGAGTGATCCCGGTTAAAAATGTTGCGGTCAAAGATATTGCAGATATCATAAAGCCGTTAGTTCATGATAAAACAATACTAAATGTAGACAGCAAGAGAAATATAATGGTTGTTTCTGGCACAGCCGATGAGATAGCCAGAGTGATAGATATGATCAATACATTTGATATTAATATATTGAAGGGACGATCTTTTGGTGTATTTCCACTGACCCATGTAGATCCAGAAACGATCATTAAAGAGTTGCAAAGTGTTTTTTATCAGAAAGGTAGTAAGGGTGGAGAATCTGAATTTTTTCAGTTTATGCCGATTAAGCGTTTGAATGCCGTTATGGCAGTGACTCACCAAGCCCACTATCTAGATGATATAGAAAATTGGATAGCTAGATTAGATAAGGCTAACACTGCTTCTGGTGGTGGGGTCAATGTTTATAAAGCTCAACATGTTGACGCGAAGAAATTGGCTGCTACACTGAATCAGATTTTTACGGGTGCTAAAAGTGCGGATACGTCTGCTAAGGTTGCCCCAGGTGAAATAGCTGACAGTATTTCTAGTCAAGATTCCTCATCGTCTAGTATGGGAAGTTCACCTTCCAATATGGGAAATACTGGTATGGGTAGTACCGGCATGGGTAATACTAATATGAGCAATGGATTGTCCGGGAATTTAGGCGCTTTTGCTACCAACGAATTGGAAAACGGTGGCACTGGAGCTGGTAGTAACGGTGATCCGATAGCCAGTGGTTCAATTGCTAATGTGGGTAAGGTAAAAATCATTGCTGACGAGCCGAATAATTCAATTATTATTGTAGCAACCGCACAGGATTATGAGGTGATATTGCCAATTATTAATCAACTTGATGTGATGCCGTTACAAGTATTGATTGACGCAACTGTAGTCGAAGTTACATTATCTGGCGAATTAAGTTACGGTATATCTTGGTATTTGTCTCATGGGAGCAGTGCCGTATCTTTTGGAGGGGCTGCAACTGCAACAGCTGCAGCATTGGGAACAGGCGGACTGACTGCTTTGTATAGTTCCGGTGCTGTGCAATCACTTTTAAATTCTTTGGCTAAATCTTCTAATTTAAATGTTATATCTTCTCCATCATTAATGGTATTAAATAATCAGAAAGCTAAAATCAATGTAGGTCAACAAGTTCCGGTTCAAACTAGTACATCATCACTTCCTGTTGCTACATCAGGAACACCAAGTATCGCTCTTGGAACTTCAATTCAATATAAAGATACTGGGGTTACTTTGGAAGTTTCACCCAGAGTCAATGCAAATGGCATGGTGATTATGAAGTTAAAGCAAATCGTCAGTGATGTAGCTCCAGCACCTGCAACAGGCGTTACCTCAACTGCAACTTTTGATAAAAAAGAAATTGACAGTTCCGTAGTGGTTCATGACGGAGAAACTGTTGTGCTAGGTGGATTAATAGCTGACAATTATACAATCACTAAAACGGGGTTTCCGTTTTTAACTAATTTGCCACTAGTTGGGGAGTTATTCGGGAGTACCGATAAGACAAAGAAAAAAACAGAATTAGTTGTATTAATCACACCGAGAGTCGTAACAAGTAAGCAAGATTCAAGGGTGATTTCTAATGAGTTTAAGCGCAAATTAACTGGGATTTATCAAGATGACTCCCACGTTAATTAGGAAGCTACTTCAATAAAAAGTAAGTTATAAACGCAAATTAGGTTCATTGGTTGCGTTAGGCGATTCGGTGACACTAGAGAAATGATGTCGAGCAAGTTAACTTACTTGCTCGACGCTTTTACGCAATTAACGAGTAATTACCTCTGTACCTTTACCAATTAAAACGATATCAGCAGGACGTATCGCGAAAAGACCGTTAGTGACAACACCAGTAATATTGTTAATAATTTTTTCGAGTTCAATAGGATCTAAGATCGATAAATTGTGTACATCTAGAATTTCGTTGTGGTTGTCGGTGATGTAGTTTTCACGCCATACTGGTTGACCACCTAATTTAACCAATTCTCTGGCTACATAACTTCTTGCCATTGGAATAACTTCCACAGGCAAAGCAAAAGCGCCTAATACATCAACCGTTTTAGTTTCATCAACGATACAAACGAATTTCTTGCTGGCTGCTGCAATAATTTTTTCACGAGTTAAAGCACCACCACCGCCTTTGATAAGGTGCTTGTGTGGATTGACTTCATCAGCGCCATCGACATAAACATCTAAAGTACCGACAGCGTTAAGATCGAATACTGGAATTCCTACCTTTTTCAAGTGTTCTGTACTGACTTCAGAGCTAGAAACAGCGCCTTCGATATTGCCTTTAATATCCGCTAAATAATCAATAAAGTGCTTAACAGTTGAACCAGTGCCTACGCCGATAATCGCAACGTTTTTAACGTATTCGATGGCCGCTAAGGCTACTTTTTGTTTTAATTCATCTTGTGTCATAGTGTGTTACCGTAAAAAATAAAAGGTATGGGATGATACCTTAAAAATCAGATTATTTGGCGTGTTTCTTTTTATAAAAGATTGAAGATAAAACCGATAAGCCAATCATAACAGCGCCAATCAACCCTGTTATAACTTCAGAAATTGAGTAGTTAATACTGGCAAGCATAATACCGGCGAGTGAACCGATGGCATAATGAGCGCCGTGTTCCAAAAATACATATTCGTCTAATGTTCCCTTTCTAACTAAATAAACAGTCAGACTTCTAACAAACATAGCACCTATCGCTAAGCCCAACATAATAATAACCACATCTTGTGTGATTGCAAATGCACCGATAACGCCATCGAATGAAAACGAAGCATCTAAAACTTCAAGATATAAGAAGCTCATTACACTACCTTTTTTAATAGCGTTAGAAACTTCTTCACCTTCTTCTTCGTCTTCGAATAATGCGGATAAACTGTCTACGATGACAAATAGGATGAGTCCTGATATGCCCGCAATCAGTGCTTTTAAACGAATGGCTTCGGGAATCCAGTGCTGACCAATCAACAAAATGGCTAATGCTAAAATAATTTCAATAGATTCAAGCTTTCCAAAGTCGGATAGCTTCCTTTCAATATAGCCTAACCAATGTAACTCTTTACTATTGTCAAAAATAAAAGAGAAAAAGACCATCATTAAGAACATGCCACCAAAAGCGGCAATTTGTACATGGGACTCATCCAGATGGTGTGCATATGTATTGGGGTCATGCAATGCCATTTGGGTGACAGCGATAAAATCAAGCCCCGTTGCTGTCGCTACGATTAAAATAGGAAATAAAAGTCGCATACCAAAGACTGCGATTAAAATTCCCCACGTTAAAAAGTACTGTTGCCAACGTTCATCCATGCGTTTCAATATTGAAGCATTCACAACCGCATTATCAAATGATAAACTCACCTCAAGGATGCCGAGAATTAGAGCGATAAACGCGCCCATGGCGCCGCCCCAATAAACTGCTACAGATAAACATATTGTTGTAACGATAAACGAAAGACGAAAATGCTGCATATAGTACCTTTAATTGATGAGTGTTTTGTCCCGTAACTGTCAGCAGGTATACTGAAAATCAACTTATAGAATGATAATCATGAATTTCCTAATGATATTATGCTGATTTATTGAGAAGTATCGAGGATGTTCCCTAATATAATCATCATTCTCCTATTCAGTCAATATTGTCAGTCATTGATTGCATCGCATAACGTTGATGTTTAAATATTGTGCTTAACTAGGGACAGTTCCTCAAACGGAGAAAATATGGCAAAACGATGTGAACATAGTTCTGAAGAATTAAAAGCCTTGATTCTTAACGCAGCTGAAATCATTGTTTCTGAAGAGGGAATTTCGGCATTGAATGTGCGCCGAATAGCAAGAGAAATTGGCTATACCGTCGGTAGTATCTATATGGTCTTCGCGAATATGGCAGATTTGATCATGCAAATAAACGCAAGAACACTGGATAAGCTCGCTGAAAACTTGCTCATGGTAAATGATGACAATGATCAACAGTTCCTTGAGTTATGGGCGGTGAATTATGTCTCTTATGCCATTCAGAATTTTAATCAGTGGTCCCAAGCACTTAAATATCCTCTGCCTACTAAGATTGAGCAAGAAACTCATGCCTGGTATCAGACTAAAATTGATAAAATACTCTTTCCAGTCAGAGAAAGATTAGCTCGAATTAAACCTGCTAGGACTGAACAGCAAATTAAGTATGCTGCCCTTGCATTATCAACAGGGATTCAAGGCATCTGTGTATTATTGATAAATGAACAAAGCGACAAATCAGAAACAAGAGAGATAGAAGACATAGTCACTGTGTTGGTAAGAAATTTTTTGCGTGGATGGCTTATAGAGACTAATGAATAAGCTCTTTTTAAAGCATAAAAGAACTGTAAAAAACAATTGTTAAGGATTCTTTAGTATGAATAGCATTCCGAATAAAATCTCGATGGATTGTAAAAGTTGGGCTGGACGAAGAGAGCTTATCTCTTGGGCATTATATGATTTTGCCAACTCTGGCTATACAACGGTTGTGCAAACAACAATCTTTAGCGCTTATTTTGTAGCCGTAGTTGCAGGTGCTTCACAAGGATATTCTCCAGGGTTATCAACTTTGTTGTGGTCGATTGCAATTGGTATTGCTAATTTTGTAGTGATGATCAGTGGTCCATTACTTGGAGCAATTGCCGATCATCGTGCCTGTAAAAAGTTTTTTCTCTTAATATCTTCCGTTGGTTGTATTACAGCAACGGCATTACTGGCATTGGTTGGGCCAGGCGATATATGGCTGGGAATGGTATTGGTAACTAGTTCTGCCATTATGTTTGCAAGTGGAGAAAGCCTGATTGCAGGATTTCTACCGGAACTTGTGCCAGAAGAGAATATGGGGCGATTATCGGGTTATGGTTGGAGTTTGGGGTATTTTGGAGGATTACTCACTTTGGGAATTTGTTTGGCTTATATTACTTGGGCCAAGCAACAAGGTTTGCCAGAAACTCATTACGTGCCAGTGACGTTGCTGATTACAGCATCCATTTTTGCTTTGGCTGCTGCACCTACCTTTATTTGGTTACAAGAACGAGCCATACCCGTAGCGGGTGATAATACGCTATCAAATCTTCAGGTTAGCTACACTCGATTGGCTAACACCTTTAAAGAAGCGGCTAGGTTTCGGGATTTGCTTTGGTTTTTGATAACGCTTGGTATTTATCAGTCCGGCGTTAGCACCGTTGTGGTGTTGGCTGCAATTTATGCACAAGAGGTTATTGGGTTCGACACTCAGTCATTGATTATACTCATTATGGTTGTGAACGTCACAGCGGCGGTAGGTGCTTTGATTTGTGGACATATGCAAGATAGAATCGGTTCAGTTCCAACGCTTGCTATTACACTGGTCATCTGGATTGTCGCCGTTATTTTCGCTTTATTCGCAAGCACGCCAACAGATATGTGGATTGCAGGAAATATTATCGGAATAGCGATGGGAGCAAGTCAAGCGGTTGGGCGTGCTTTAGTGAGTAAGTTTTCACCTACAGAACGAGCAGGTGAATTTTTAGGTTTATGGGGGTTAGTGAACCGTTTGTCAGCAATCCTTGGCCCATTAAGTTATGGTTTGATCAATTATTTTACTGATGGAAATCATCGTTCATCGCTAATCTCGACACTCCTGTTTTTTATCCTTGGCTTAGTTCTATTAACTAAAGTTAATGAAAGTAGGGGTAAGTCCGCAGCTATTGCTTCATAGTCTTTCAGAAGTTGAAGATAATGCCAATTAATTTCATTAAACAATTGTATGGTTTAAGCTACGCTATAAGATTTATTAGGTTTTTTTGCGCCAGGGCAGTCAATGCTGAAACGCTGAGTTTCTTTATCTAATTTTAGTGCTGTTAACTGCCCACCCCATAAGCAGCCCGTATCAATGGCATAGCAATTGCGGCCTTCGTAATACCCAAGAGTTGACCAGTGTCCGAAGACAATACGCATGTCGGCATTTTTACGTTTTGGAACGTCAAACCACGGCAATAAATTCTTCGGTTGAGAGCCCAACGGTCCGCTGTTGGCAAAGTCAAGGCGACCATTAACATCACAATAACGCATGCGTGTAAAACAGTTAATGATAAAGCGTAACTTTGAAGCTCCTTTTAAGTCGGTTGACCAAATATTGGGTTTGTTACCATACATTTGTTTTAAAAAGACTTGATAATCGGGACTCTTTAACGTCTGCTCAGCGAAGAGAGCCATTTTTTTTGTGGTTTTAAAATCCCATTGCGGAGGTAAGCCCGCATGTAGCAGACAGAAATCGTCATTATAATGAAACAATGGTCGATATCTAAGCCAATCAATTAACTCATCTCGATCTGGAGCTTCCAGCACAGCACTAAGCGTACATTTTTTATCGGCTACCTTCGGTACACAGGAGGCCGCGAGTAAGTGCATATCATGGTTGCCGAGTACAGTGACTGCCGAACGACCTAATGATTTAACAAAGCGCAGGGTTTCCAAGGATTTGGGTCCTCTATTAACTAGATCGCCAGCAAACCACAACTGATCAGTATTTTCATTAAAGGAAATGGTATCCAATAGCCTTAATAGGTCATCAAAGCAACCTTGTATATCACCAATCGCGTAAATAGACATTTAACTAATGCAGTGTTCTAGGAATTGATAAAGTAAATTTCGGTATAGTAGCATTAAATTCATCGCCATCATCCGAATGCATTGTATATTGACCCTGCATAGTGCCAACAGGCGTCTCAAGTATTGCTCCACTGGTATAGCGGAATATTTCTCCCGGTTTAAGATAAGGCTGTTCGCCAATGACACCATCACCTCTTACTTCCTGAACTTTGCCATTCGAATCGGTAATTAACCAGTGGCGATTCAAAAGTTGTGCAGGTACAGAGCCTTTGTTTGTGATTGTGATAGTATAGGCAAACACATAATGATCCTTTTCTGGTGCTGATTGTTCAGCAATAAAATAGGGTGTAGCTTCAACTAATATTTTATTTTTTTCAGTCATTATTAGATCATATGTAAATTATTTCATGATTATTTCATCTTAACTTATCATTAAACGCAAGTAACTATTTCATATAAATAGCCAGACGCTATAAAAATATTATTTATTATTATCAATTAGGACAAGAAATTGCATATTCATATCTTAGGTATTTGTGGGACTTTTATGGGTGGGCTGGCTGTTATTGCTCGGCAATTGGGTTATGAAGTCAGTGGTTCTGATCAAAATGTATATCCTCCCATGAGTACACAGTTGCAACAACAAGGAATTCAATTAATGGATGGCTATCGAGCAGAGAATCTGGATAGTAATCCCGATCTGGTTATCATAGGTAATGCTCTATCTAGAGGAAATCCAGAAGTAGAAGAAGTATTGAATAAAGGCTTGAATTATGTATCGGGTCCACAATGGTTGGCAGAGCATGTCTTGCATGATAAGTGGGTGTTGGGTGTTGCTGGAACGCATGGTAAAACAACAACGACTAGTATGTTAAGTTGGATACTTGAATATCAGGGCTTTAATCCCGGTTTTTTAATTGGCGGTATTCCGTTAAATTTTGGTATTTCAGCTCGGTTAGATGGTGGAGTGGAGAACAAGTCAGGCTTTTTTGTGATTGAAGCTGATGAATATGATTCTGCATTTTTTGATAAGCGCTCCAAATTTGTGCATTATCGGCCTCGTACGGCAATTCTCAATAATTTAGAATTTGATCATGCTGATATTTTTCCGGATCTTGAGGCAATAAAGCGGCAGTTTCATCATTTGGTCAGAACCATTCCAAGTGAAGGTTTGATTATTTGCCCTGAAAGAGATGACAATATCCATGATGTTTTAACAATGGGGTGTTGGACACCGATTGAAAATACTTCAATCAATGGGTGTTCACCATGGAATGCAAAATTACTGAAAGAAGATGGAAGTCAATTTGCAGTTTTGTTTGAAAATAATGAACAAGGGGTTGTCGATTGGTCGTTAACTGGGCAACATAATGTTTACAATGCTCTTTCGGCGATTGCCGCTGCAAACCATATTGGTATCTTACCAAAAGATTCAATAGCCGCTTTAATTCAATTTATTAATGTCAAGCGGCGTATGGAAGTCATAGCTAGGATCAAAGGCGTAACGATATACGATGATTTTGCCCATCATCCAACGGCAATCTCAACTACATTGGATGGTTTGCGTAAGCAAGTGGGTAACGAGCGAATTGTTGCTATTGTTGAGCCTCGATCAAATACGATGCGTTTAGGTGTGCACACAGAAACATTAGCCAAGTCTTTGGCTAATGCCGATGTGGCAATTATTTATCAACCTAAAAATCTGGATTGGGATTTAAGTAGACTCAATCATTATGCTGATAATATTGAAATTTTTCAGTCTATTGATGCAATTATTGCAAAACTTAAAGTCGAAGCCTGTTTAGGTGGGCATTTTGTATTAATGAGCAACGGTAGTTTCGGGGGTATTTATCAACGTTTACAGGAAGAAATATAAGTGTCAATCTATTATCAAGTTTATAGTCCCAACGGGTTGTGTGGGTCTATACCATCCATAAAAGGTAATCGTCTGTTCTCATTTGTTAACTGATATATTTTTCCTAGCCAGTTGTTAAAAACAGCTTTTGCTGTATCTTTCCAGGTGTTATCAAGATACTCAATAACTTGATCTTCTGGAAAGCGCTCCAGTGTATAAGAGGTATTTTTGACGGCTCTAACATGTTGTTCATAAGCAGTAAAAATAGTTTGTACAGTCTCATCAAAATAATGGGCGGGAAATGGCGGGTAATCGCTTCTATCATTGTTGTAGAAGCTCATCACTTCTCGCTTATATTCTTTCAATAGGCTGATATCATCGTACTCGGGATGACCCTGAAAAAAAATGATACGAAAACCATCGGGACTCACTGCAAGATGGACCCCCGCTTCTTTACTGGCAACCAGGACTTTAAGACCACACCGCTCCATGTCGCTTTGGAATATTTCATTAAAGCGGGAATGAGGTACATCAAAACGAGTATTTATCTCTGCAATTAAAGGGTGATTTCGGTTAATCAGTTTGTGAGAAAAAACGCCCCAACGTTTGTCTGGTAAGCGAGTACGTTCAATGCCGTAACAGTATTGAATAACCGCATGAGTGGCTAAACATGAACACAATATAGAGGTAACGTTTTCTTTTGCCCATGAAAAAACCTCCATGAGGGGTTGCCAGAAGTCTTCTTCGGGTAGGTTATTATGGGTTACATTTGCACCGCTAATGATTAAGGCATCTAAACCATTTTGTTTGATGTGTTCAAAAGTTTCATAATATTTATCAATATGCGCTTGAGCCTCAGGGCTTCTTTTAAGACCCGTTATAGTAAAAGGGTGTACATGGAATTGTACGATTTGATTACAAGCCCCTACCAAGCGAAAAAACTGGCGCTCAGTCGCTTCTAAGGCGGCATCAGGCATCATATTTAAAAGGCCAATGTGTTGCTCTCTAATATCTTGTTTAGAGGCTCTATCAGGCGATAAAATTTCTTCGCCTTCTTCACGCAGGCGATTAAACGTTGGTAAATCAATATGAGCAACTAAAGGCATAGTGTTAACTCAAATGTGTTCATGGTTGTTTATCTAGTGCTGCGCTAACTAACTGGATAAAGTCCGTTTCATTTTTAACATGGGCAATGTCGTTTGCATCAACGGTATAGCCATATTGGTCAGCAATTGCCTGATAGCGGGGCAATCGTGACTTAAATAATTCAGGAAAAATCCAAGAAACAAATTCGTCAGGCTGAATAGCATCAGTTGAGGAATAGTTTTTTAGCGTCATAAATTCTTCAAGCTTTTCCTCAAGAAAGGCTTCTCGGTAATACAATGGTTTAGGATCAGTTTTGGCGCGTTCAATAATTGTTTGCTCTAGGGTTTCAGGTATTTTGATATAAATGATTAAGGTGTTTTGCGCCAGTGTCTCTAAAACTTCTGGACTATCCAGTTCACAAACACTCCCCCCCGCATCATTAATAAAATGATGATAACCGTAGATATCCTCCGCTTTATGAATAAATTCAGGCACATCATTCATTGCCGCAATTTCTGCTTGATGATGGAGATGTTGTCGATGCTTAAATTCTTCTAAGGGTAGCCCTCCTTTTGAGGGGTCACCTAATTTACTTAGAAAAGTAGATACAGGGGCGAGATTATCAACGGTAATCTTATTAGAGATATAGATTGAATCAGATAATAAAAGGTCTCGCAAAAACGGCACACTCATCGCCTGTCGCTTAATATTATCTAAAATAGGTTCACGTAAGTATCTCGTTCCAATGCGATAATCACCGGAGTAATGAAACCATTTGGATTTTGGTAGCTTGTTTGCCAACGTTGTTTTACCAGCGCCCGACATCGCAAGCAAGGTGATTCTTTTTGATGGCCAGTCTATAAACTCCTGAGAACTCATTTTCATAGAATAGATTCCTGATTAATCCAGATAATCGTCTAAGTCTAAATCTTCAGGGTTAGGCTTGTGTTCATCTGTATCAGTATAACCAAGATCATCAATTTCCATATCATCATATGCGGCACCCCAGTCTTCAGGTTCTTCAATGTAATCAAAAGTTGAGCTAAACCAACTCTCACTATCATATTCTCCGATATCGCCGTTTATATATTGAACATCAATGGTGTCATCCTTTTCATCGATCGCTACAACTTTAAATTTCAAGTTGTTTTCTAAGTCTTTGTACCAGCTACCTATAATGGGGTCTGCTACTGTTGCCATAATTGTTGCCTCAGATTTTATCAAATAGTTGATGATTGAGCGATAACAGGACTTAATTCAAAGTCTATTGACGCTATTGTTATAGTTGAATAGTAAGCATTTAATATATTACTGCAAAGTGATTGCAAAACAATTTGGCTAGTAGTTATAAATGAAGTGATGCATTCTTGCAAGTGACTGACTATTTGGATGATCAGATTGCCAAGTTAAATATCCCTTAATTGCAAAACAAGCCTAGTTTGAGAGATAATAACCGATTAAGCATAATAAATATGCAACTGGATTTATCCTGTAACACGCCATACGCTCAATAATGGGCTTGTATGTAAGCTTTGGAATACGCAATGAAAAAGACCATGTACGAAAAAATTTGGGACAGTCACCTTGTGGTTGACGAGGCTGGCCAGGCTCCTTTAATTTATGTTGATCGCCATTTGATGCACGAGGTGACGAGTCCTCAAGCGTTTGAAGGCTTAAAGCTTTCCGGGCGTAAAGTCCGAAATCCTCATAGTATTTTGGCCACAATGGATCATTGTGTACCGACTAAAAATAGACATTTGCCGATTGCAGATCCTATTGCTAAAAAACAAATTGAAACCATGGCGGACAACTGCCATGAAAATGGTTTGAATCTTTATGACATGAAAAATCCAAACAACGGTGTTATTCACGTTGTAGTGCCTGAGCATGGTTTTGTGCATCCGGGTATGGTGGTGGTGTGTGGTGATAGCCATACCGCAACGCATGGTGCCTTTGGTGCGTTAGCGTTTGGTATTGGAACGTCTGAAGTTGAGCACGTGATGGCAACGCAAACCTTACCACAAAAGAAATCTAAAACCATGCAAGTGGTTGTTAACGGATCTTTATCTAAATATGCCTCAGCAAAAGATATCGCTTTAGCGATTACCGGTAAAATCGGTACTGCAGGTGGTACAGGTTATGTTATTGAATACACCGGTTCTGCGATTAGAGAATTATCGATGGAAGGTCGGATGACCTTATGCAACATGGCGATTGAAGCGGGCGCTAGAGCCGGCTTAGTGGCTCCCGATGAAAAAACGTATGAATATTTAAAAGGTCGTGAGTTTGCACCGGCGGGAGATTATTGGGATCAAGCCCTTGCGTATTGGAAAAGTTTAACCAGTGACGAAGGTGCTGAATTTGATACCACGGTTGTACTTGAAGGCGCTGATATTGCACCACAAGTATCATGGGGAACTTCTCCTGAGCAAGTCGTCGGTGTCGATGGCGTGGTGCCAAGTCCAGACAGTTTCGCGGATGAAGGCAAACGTAAAGCCTGTGAAGGTGCTTTGGCTTATATGGGCTTAACAGCGAATACTAAAATCACTGATATCCCGGTTGATTTAGTTTTTATCGGTTCATGTACTAATGGTCGTATTGAAGACTTTAGAATCGCGGCAGAAGTAGCCAAAGGCACTAAAGTCGCGCCCGGTGTTACTGCATTGGCTGTGCCCGGTTCTTATCATGTCAAGAAGCAGGCAGAAGACGAAGGTTTGGACAAAATCTTTATTGAAGCCGGTTGGGAATGGCGTGATCCAGGTTGTTCAATGTGTTTAGCCATGAACGGTGATGAGTTAACTAAAGGTCAACGCAGTGCGTCCACTTCAAACCGTAACTTTGAAGGTAGACAAGGCAAAGGCGGTCGTACGCATTTAGTGTCACCAGCAATGGCAGCGGCAGCCGCTGCAGCAGGTCATTTTGTCGATATTCGCACCCTTTAATCAACAGGCAGAGCAAAAATTATGGAACCGTATTTAAAACATGACAGCATTGCTGCGTTAATGGATCGCAACAATGTCGACACCGATCAAATTATTCCTAAACAGTTTTTAAAGAAAGTAGAGCGTAGTGGTTTTGGTATTCACTTATTCCATGACTGGCGCTATAACGATGATGGCAGTGACAACGCAGAGTTTGAACTCAATAAACCAGCCTTTAAAGGCGCTAAAATTTTAGTCGCTGGTGATAACTTTGGGTGTGGTTCTTCACGTGAGCACGCGCCTTGGGCGATTGCTGATTATGGCTTTAACACCATTATCTCAACCAGCTATGCAGATATTTTTTATAACAACTGCTTTAAAAATGGCATCTTAGCCATTCGTGTCTCTCAAGAGCAGTTAGAACAATTAATGGCTGAAATTAACGCTAACGAAGGCGCGCGTTTTACCGTTGATTTAGAAAACCAACAAGTGATTACGCCAGCGGGTAATGGTTTTACGTTTGAGATAGACCCCTTCCGTAAAGGCAACTTGTTAAGTGGATTGGATGATATTGGTTTAACACTTAAGCACGTGGATAAAATTTCTGCCTACGAAGTTCAGCACAAGCAAAACTTTCCTTGGCTTTGGGCTTAATTGAATAAAAGCTCAAAGATTGCAATATCAATACAGGCAGATTTAATGTCCACAGCGTCTAGAATTATCCAACTGATGGACACCACCTTGCGTGATGGTGAACAAACGCAAGGTGTTTCTTTTACGCCGACCGAAAAAGTCAATATCGCAAAAGCACTGCTTCAGTTACTGCGTGTCGATCGTATTGAAGTGGCTTCAGCACGCGTTTCTGAAGGCGAAAAAGAGGCGGTTACCAATATAAACCAATGGGCCTTAAAAGAAGGTTTTGATGGTTGTGTTGAAGTTTTGGGTTTTGTTGATCATACTAAAAGCGTTGACTGGATTCTAGACACCGGTGGACGAGTAATCAATTTACTCACCAAAGGCAGCGAAAAACATTGCCGCGAACAACTAGGCAAAACCTTAGAACAGCATACAGTTGATATTTTACAGACCGTTAACTATGCCTTAGAAAAGGGCTTGAATGTTAATGTCTATCTGGAAGATTGGTCCAATGGTTATCGCGACAGTCCTGAGTATGTTTATCAGTTAATGGATAATTTGCGTTATTCAGGCATTAAACATTTTATGTTGCCCGATACCTTAGGCGTATTATCACCGGATGAAGTGTTTAATCACCTCAGTGATATGTGTCAGCGTTATCCTGAAGTGCAATTTGATTTCCACCCTCACAATGATTATGGCTTAGCCACCGCTAATGTGATGGCGGCAGTTCGAGCTGGGGTGAGTGCGATTCATTGCACGGTTAATTGTTTAGGTGAGCGGGCGGGTAACGCATCGATCGCAGAAGTGGCTGTGGTTTTGCGCGATAAAATGAACATGCAGTTATCACTCAATGAAAACCATATTGTGCGCCTGAGTAACATGGTTGAAAGTTTCTCTGGTAAGCGTGTGGCAGCTAATGCACCGATTATTGGCGCAGACGTCTTTACGCAAACGGCTGGGATTCATGCAGATGGGGATCAGAAAGGGGGCTTATATAAAACCAAGTTAGGCCCTGAACGCTTTTCTCGTACCCGTAGTTATGCGCTAGGGAAAATGAGTGGTAAAGCCTCGCTAAAGAAAAACCTGGAACAATTAGCCTTGGATCTCTCTGAAGAGAATCAGAAAAAAGTCTTAGAGCGTATTGTGAGTCTGGGTGATTCTAAACAGATCATTACCACCGATGATTTACCTTTTATCATCGCCGATGTGTTAGAAAGTAAAAACTATCATCACATTAAGCTATTGAATTGCTCTATCACCAGTGGTCTGGATTTAGAATCAACGGCCAGTATTCGAGTTAATGTTAATGGCGCCAAGCATATTGCTTCCGGGTCGGGTAATGGCGGTTTCGATGCCTTTATCGATGCCATTAATAAAGTGATGAAGCATCATAATTACACCTTGCCGGCTTTGCTGGATTATGAGGTTCGTATTCCCCGAGGCGGTAATACCAATGCACTCACCGAATGTGTCATTACCTGGGATTGTGGGGGTGAGCTTCGTAAAACTCTGGCCGTGCATGCTAATCAGGTATTTGCCGGGATATTGGCAACCCTTAAAATGATCAACATGCAGTTGCATGAGTTGACGGTTAATCCGGTAGAAAGCTAACGGATCGTATCGTTAAACTGACTTTGCTGAATCAGGTAACAACTGCGGTGTTATTTGTGACAGCCAGGTTTTAACCCGCTCTTCCGTTAAGAAGGGCTGGGTACGCTGGTCTAGCACCAACCCCACAAACTGATTATCGATAATCGAATCAGAATGTTTAAACTGATAACCTTCTGTACTCCACGAGCCTATTATGGTGGCGCCGTAACCATAAAATACCCGATATAACTGAATCAAGGAACTGGCAAAGCGAGACGCATACCGTTCCTGATTACCCAAACCAAATAAAGCCACACGCTTACCTTTTAAATCGACATCATCCAGATAAGGCACAAACTCCTGCCAGTTCGCTTCCATACAGCCGACCGCAAGCCCCGGTAAATCACCCACCCCATAACTGGGTGTGCCCAGAATCAAGGCATCATACTTTAATAATTCTGCGAGTGTTGTACGGTTGATATTTTTAGGTTTGTCGGCCAGTTCTTCACCTAACAAACTGTAGATCTTTTTAGCGACTAAACGTGTACTACCGGTATCTGTTCCGAAAAAAATGCCTATTTTACTCATATATCACCCGTGCTTCAGATTGTGGGATAAGACGCTATGGTCATTACAAATAAGAAAAGCAAATTTTAAGCCAGTATCATAAGAAATATTTTGTGTTAAATATGAGTAAGATAGATTTGTTTAACCTAAAGCTATCTCTAGGGTAGTGCTATTATTCCGACAATCAGGCTATTAACTGGATGATTTACGACATTAATCAGTGACAGCAGAGTCAGTCGTGCTTTGAGTACCTATAATACCTAAATCTTTACCCACCACCCGATTACAAGTCGTGACCATTTTAATGCGTTAGATCAGATTAAATAAGCGCGTCAAAACTCCGGACAACACAGGCAATGGCTCTGGATTAAACACCACATGCACGAGTAATGCAACCAGCTCACTACCCGAGCCATTGCCAATCAGCGCTTTAAAAGCAGAAGCTTACAGCGCATTTTTCTGAACGGCGGGTTTACAACTCTGAACCCGCCGGATATAAAAATCACTATTCGCTAGGGTATTTGCGATATTTTCAAGGGAAAAGCCAAGCTCCACGCGATGAACCGGAAGCTTGGTGCAAAAATGTGCAAGCTTAACTGAGCGTTCAGCCCCAGTGGCTGAGAAATAGCCTTGATTAGACATAATATTTCAATCCCTTATCAAGAAAACCACATAGCTAATTTTCTTAATGGCTTCAGTGATTACCCCAGACCTTACACGCGCTTATAAAAACTAAACCTGAACGCTTTGTGATGCTTTAAAGCAATACATAATACCTGGAGAGAGATGGCTAACACCTGTTTGAAGTTAATCGGGCAACT
>CAIOMN010000235.1 GCA_903859415.1 uncultured Methylococcaceae bacterium | reverse complement strand
GTTAGACTGATGGACTTCGGTGCTTTTGTTACTATTCTGCCGGGTAAAGATGGCTTGGTTCATATCTCCCAAATTTCAGATGAACACGTTGATAAAGTCAGTGATCGTTTGAATGAAGGTGATATTGTTAGAGTGAAAGTACTTGAAATCGACCGTCAAGGTAGAGTTAGATTAAGTATTAAAGAAGTTGAAAAAGAAGAAGAGTAAAAACTTCAAAAGTTGTTGATTGAATAAAAAGGGCCGTAAGGCCCTTTTTTGATTACAGCAATTCTCAGTATTCATCGCAAGAATTCCTTCAATCTTTTTATACGCTCATGCACAAGGTCTATTTCATGCCCTGTAGTTTTAGTCCTGTGTCGATTTTTTCTGGAAGGCGTGAATCACCGACAATTCCCGCCCAATTTGGATTAGACAGGTTTTTTTTGCATTTAGCGTAAACAAATTCAGGGTCAAGGTCAGCTCCCGACTCCCATTCAATCGTATCAAAAGCAACAAAAACTTTTTCAAAAGAAATGTAATCTCTTATTCGATTAAAAACACCAAAATCTAAATATGGCTTCATATCTAATAGACCACTTTCACCATTATTAAATGCAATCTCAAGCACATAATTATCTTTGGGTACAACAGATATCACTGATGGATACATACTATCTCCTTTTTATTCTAATGGTTTTATTTTAAAAGGTTCCTCGCCATTCATAACTAAATTCCAATCATTAAAAAGCTCTTCTTGGTGTAATTCTGCCCATGCAAGGACAAGTTTGAGTTGCTTTCTTGGTAAATTTCCCTCTATCAATTCGCAAGTGCTTATGTCTACAGTTGCCGTGTATTCAGCATAGTAAACATGAAAATGTGGAGGCGGATGTTCATTTGGTGCAAAATACATACGGATGATGATTCCGTAAAACATTGATATTGTTGGCAAGGTAATTTCCTATTGAACCCATTAACGTTAAGCATCGTTAAAGTATAGAACGTTAGGGCGGGCGCAAATATTCATTAATGATGACAATATACAGGTACGGATATATGGGTGCAATATTTCTTTATGTTACGAATTAAATTTTTCTTGCAATACGGCACGGACTATATATGACCCCAATTACCCCAAAGTAGCTTGTTCAGCCAACCGTATGACTGCATTGCAAATGGATATCAAAATTGATGGTATCCCTGCAGAAATTATGAAAACGGCGCTGGAACAAGCCAAGCAAGGTCGTTTACATATTCTGAATGAAATGAATAAGGCGTTATCAAGCACTCGTGATGAAATGTCTGATTTTGCACAGCGGATTATTACCTTTAAAATTGATCCTAGCAAAATTCGTGAAGTCATTGGTAAAAGCGGTGCAACTATTCTGCCGGGTAAAGATCGTTTGGTTCATATCTCTCAAATTTCAGATAAGCACGTTGATAAAGTCAGTGATCGTTTGAACGAAGGTGATATTGTTAGAGTTAAAGTGCTTGAAATCGATCGTCAAGGTAGAGTTAGATTAAGCATTAAAGAAGTTGCAAAAGAAGAAGAGTAAAAACTCTAAAGTCGTTGATTGAATTAAAAGGGCCGTAAGGCCCTTTTTGATTACAGCAATTCTCAATATGACTAAACCACTACCAAAAATAGTTCAGAACGGCTACCCGCTTAAAACAGGACAGTTTAATGTTAATTTTTTATTGCCAGTCAATCCATAACACTTTACAATCGAACGATAAAATACCCTTTAATTCATTAATTTATGCGTCACGCCATTGACCCGAAAATAGACTGCGTCTTTAAAGCCCTGCTGGGTTCTGAAGAAAACCGCAATCTGTTAATTCACTTTTTAAATGCCTTTTTGGCACCCGATCTGATCGAGCCTTTGGTGTGGGTAGAGATATTAAATCCGCCTCTATCAAATCGAAATTCAACTGACCAGTTACGGCCATTTACCCGCCCGTATTATTTACAATTGGGCAGACATCTACAGTCAGCAACTTAAAAGCGGTCAAGACTATACCGAACTCCGACCAACCTATTCTATTTGGCTACTGGCAGAAAACCTGCTGAGAAACGATAACCAAACCGTGCATCATTACAAAATGCGCGATGAGCAAGGCCATACCCTGATGCAACACGGCG
>CAIOMN010000234.1 GCA_903859415.1 uncultured Methylococcaceae bacterium | reverse complement strand
GGCTAATGGCATGGATATAAACCTTCAGTGTACAATGAACTGAAGGTTTATGTTCATTTGTACATCGAAAGAAACCCGTTTTCAGGACTTTATAAAGCCAGGAATTGCATAAAGTGTAAACCGGTAAATGAAGGATGCCGTAATTAATGATTTATTGAGTTAAAAACAACGCCTCATCAATCACCCATAATCAGCGGAATCTCTAGGGCAGTGTGTTGGTTAATTTTAAAACTACGCATGTCAAGAACCCCTTTTGTATTGAGTGAAATAATCAGATGCAAGGCTTCTGGATAAGACGCCAGGGCAATGTCATGGATGGATGGTTGTGCAGGGGCAGTGGGATGGGAGTGGTAAATAGCAAATAAGTCTTCGTTTAATTCGCGCATTTTAGCCATAGCAGTGATTTGTTCGCTGGCGTCCAGTAAAAAACGTTGTTGAGGGTGGTTCGCAACATTTTTGACTGGATAACAATGGCTTACTTTGCCTTGCTTGCTACTGACTAAGCCACATATTTCTGCATCCGGTGATATTTGGGCCAGATGTAAAAGTTGGTTTGCTATTTTACGAGGTAGGTGTATTTCTTTAGGGTTCATTGTCTTTTATGATTTATTTATGGAAGTTACTATGGTTAAGGCTTTATAGCCATTGTCCACGAGTCACTCGTGGTTGTCCTGATAAATCGGTGAATGTTTGAATCTGACTGAAACCATTTTCTTTAAAGAGTGCTTGAACAGCCTGTTGTTGATCATAGCCATGTTCAACTAATAAATAGCCTTGGGGGAGTAGATAGCGAGGTGCTGTTTCGGCAATGATTTTAATGTCTCTTAAGCCTTGTTCATCAGAACGTAAAGCAGAAAGTGGTTCAAAACGGAGATCACCTTGTATTAAATGCTCATCATCGGGCGCGATATAAGGGGGGTTGCTGACGATGAGATGATACTGAGTCGGAGTAATCTCGTTAAACCAGTCGCTTTGAATAAACTGAATGTTATTGATGTTATGCTTTTTTGCGTTAAGCTGGGCAATGTGCAGGGCTGCGAATGAATAATCAGTCGCAGTGACTTGTACATGTGGGCATTCTGCCGCTAAAGTGATGGCTATAATCCCAGAGCCGGTGCCTAGATCAATAATGCTTGATGGTGCGTTGGGTGGAATTAAGCTTAAGCACAGTTCGACTAATAATTCGGTATCGGCTCTAGGAATCAAAACGTCAGGCGTTACCAGAAAGTCACGTGACCAGAATTCCCGCGTGCCAGTCAGATAAGCAACAGGAGTGCCTAGTTGACGTTTTTTAAGGTACTCCCAGAAGGTTGTTTCTTGTTCTGCTTCCAGTTCTTTATCAGGCCAGGTACGAAGATAGGTGCGTTCTTTTTTCAGTGTTAAGCACAGCAAAACTTCTGCATCCAGTTGGGGTAAATCTGAGCAGTTAGCCAGTATCTTCGTAGCGTCAGTCAGTACGTTTTTAATGCAGGGCATGCCGGGATTAATCTTCGCCAAGTTGTGTCAGTAATTCAGCCTGATGCTCGCTAATCAACGGCTGAATAACTTGCTCTAGGCCGCCTTGCATAATATCATCCAGTTTATACAGCGTTAAATTGATCCGATGATCTGTGAGTCGTCCTTGTGGGAAGTTATAAGTCCGAATACGTTCAGATCTATCGCCGCTGCCTACTTGAAGTTTGCGGGTGGCTGATTGTGCAGCGTGATGTTTTTCCTGTTCTGCGGATAATAAGCGGGAAGCCAGTAAAGACATGGCGCGTGCCCGATTTTTGTGCTGTGAGCGTTCATCCTGACATTCCACGACAACACCTGAGGGGATGTGTGTTATACGAATAGCCGATTCGGTTTTGTTAACATGTTGTCCTCCAGCGCCAGAAGATCGATAGGTGTCTACTTTTAGATCGGCCGGATTGATATCAATTGCATCGACTTCATCAACTTCGGGCATGATGGCAACGGTACATGCTGAAGTATGTATGCGGCCTTGTGATTCTGTTTCAGGAACGCGTTGGACACGATGGGTGCCTGATTCAAATTTAAGTTGCGAATAAACGTCGCGCCCGGAAACGCGCAAAATAACTTCTTTATAACCGCCGTGGTCACCTTGGCTTTCGCTGATAATTTCAGTTTGCCAGCCTTTTCTTTCGGTATAGCGTTGGTACATGCGAGAAAGATCGCCTGAAAATATTGCGGCTTCATCGCCACCCGTACCTGCACGTATTTCTAAAAAGATATTGCGGTTATCGTTTGGATCTTTAGGCAATAATAAGAGTTGGAGTTCATGGTCCAAGGTCTCTATCAGGGCTTCAGCTTCATTGACTTCTTCTTTAGCCAGTTCTCTTAATTCCGGGTCAGGATCATTGGCCATTTCCTTGGCCACTGTTAGGGTTTCTTGTGCTTGATCATAGCGTTTATAGCAATCAACCAACGGAGCTATTTGGGAATACTCTTGGCTCAGTGAGCGAAATTTATTCTGGTTGTTTTGTACTTCGGGTTCTGAGAGTAAGGCTGCGATTTCGTCATAACGTTCGCACAAGTTTTCAAGTTTAAGCTGTATAGATTGTTTCATTGAGTTGTAGGTAATTTAAAGATTTCGCGGGCAGCGGTAATAATGTCATGGCGCTCGTTTTCAGCGGCCGCTCTAATTTGTGTGCTCGGTGTATGAATAAGCTTATTGGTCAGTGTATGAGCCAGTCGATTAAGCACTTCTTCTGCAGGTGCACCATTTTTTAGTAGTAGGAGGGACTTTTGTAAGGCTTCATCTCTCGATTGTTCGGCTTGATTGCGAAACTCAAGGATGGTTGATTGTGCGTTTTGGGCGCGTAACCAAGCCAGGAAATAATCAACTTGAGTATCAATGATTTCCTCTGCCTGTTCTGCCGCTAAGCGACGAGAGTTCATGTTTTGGTCTATGGTATTCTGCAGGTCATCGACGGTGTAAAGGTAGACATCGGCAAGTTGTTCAACTTCGGCTTCAATATCTCTGGGCACGGCAAGATCAACCATAAACATGGGTTTATGTTTACGTTTTTTAAGGGCGCTTTCAACGCGACCCTTGCCAAGAATAGGGAATTGACTGGCTGTTGAAGAGATAACGATATCAGCTTCAGCCAAATGCATGGGTAATTCTGATAAGTCAATCGCATAGCCGTTAAATTGCATGGCTAAGGCATGTGCTTTATCGAAGGTACGATTGGCAATAATGATACGGCCTATACCTTGTTGAGATAAATGTCGTGCAGTGAGTTCTATTGTTTCACCTGCTCCGATAAGTAAAGCTGTCTGTTGACTTAGATTGTCAAATATTTGTTGTGCCAGTTGTACGGCAGCAAAGGCAATAGATACTGGACTGGAACCTATTGCAGTGTCCGTACGTACTTTTTTGGCAGCCGTAAAGGTATGTTGAAATAGTTTGCCTAAACGTTTTCCGAGCGTTCCCGCATCGTAAGCCGCTTGGTAAGCTGTTTTCATTTGTCCAAGGATTTGAGGTTCACCTAAAACCATTGAATCTAAGCCGCAAGCCACTCGAAATATATGGCGGCACACGGATCGATCGGTATGGTAATACAGGTAAGGTGCAAAATCTGCTGGACTGATTTGTTTATGATGAGCAACCCACTCAATCAAGTTTTGTTGATTCGTCGTATTGGCTGTGTAATAAAACTCGGTACGATTGCAGGTTGAAAGAATAGCGGCTTCACGGATGTCTTTGACGCGGCTTAAATCTTTTAAAGAGGATTCAAGTATGTCAGCAGGGAATGACAGGCGCTCCCGGATAGAAACCGGTGCGGTATTGTAATTGATCCCTACAGCAAGAAAAGTCATAGTCTGGGTTATTGTTTAGGTCTGGTTTTGTGGAAAATACATGCTATGTTATCAAAGATAATACTTTTTTTAACTATTGTCTGGCATTTTACCTGTTAACAGCATAGCTTTTAATGGACTCGTCGGTATATTATGTAGTCGAATTTTAAGAAATATAATAACTGTATCCAAGCTAGGAATAAATCAGTTGTCTAAATCGACAGTTTTTTTATGATAATCTATCATCTGAATAAATATTGAGTAATAAATAGGATTCCCTGTGTTAATTTTTAGATTACTTTTACTAACAGCCTTCGTTTTACTTAATAGTTGCGCCGACTCTGCTGTGACACCGATCGATTCTGAAGAGGCGATTGTGCCTCCTCTTTCTGCTGAGATCAAAGGTAAAGATCGGCAAAATGAGTCAAAAACATCCATAGAGCCCGATGTGCTTTTTATTTTGATGACCGCCGAGCTTGCCGGTCAGCGAGGTCAATATGATGTTGCGTTTGACGGCTATATGGCCGCAGCCAAGCGCACGCAAAATCCGAAGTTTTCGGAGCGTGCGGTTATGATTGCTTTGTACGTCAAAAATACAACTAAAACAAATGAAGCGTTAGAGCTATGGTTGAAACAAGATCCAAAGAATCCAGAGGTTAGAAAGATTGCTGCATTATATTCGTTAAAGGCGGGAGATAAGTCGGCCACTGCTCAGCATTTGAATGTGTTATTACTATCCGACCCAGCAGGCTTTGAGAATGTTTTGCTGGAGTTGGTCGGAACGTTACAGAAGGAAGGGAAGGTTGATGTCGCTTACGATGCGTTGGATGAATTGTTAAAGCTGCATCCAGATAATGCAGAGATATACTTTGTGCAGTCTATGTTGGCTACACAGAAAAAAGATAAAAATCTAGCCGAAGCAAAAATACAGCAGGCGTTAAAATTACGACCCGATTGGGATAAGGCGCTTATCTTTAAAGCACAGATACAAATATTTTCAGGTGATCTGAAGAAAGCAAAATTGCTATTGAAAGAAGCTTCGTTAAAGTATCCAGAGAACACTAGAATCAGCAAAATGCTTGCTCAGGTTTTAATTAAAACTGAAGAGTATAAAGAGGCCATTGAAGTTTATCAGAAAGTTGTTTCAAAGAACCCTAAGGACGCTGAAAGTCAGTTTGCAATAGGGCTAATCTACATGCAGTTAAATCAGGATAAAGAAGCTGAAGATGTTTTTAAAAGGTTGGTTGACCAGCCTGAGTGGAAATATCAAGCTTATTTTTATTTAGGAAAGATTGAAGAGAAGCAAGGGCATTTGAAAAAAGCATTAGGATGGTTTGATAAAGTGATCGATGGGCCTTACGTTTTTGATTCGTCAATATCGGCTGTTTCATTGCTACAGAAGGATAATCAATTAGACGAGGCGGGTTCAAGGTTAAGTCTTTTACAATCAAAGTTTCCAAAGCAAAAAGTACGTTTGTTATTAGTACAGGTTGAATTGTTTAGTCAGCAGAAACAATACGACAAAGCTTTTAATTTGTTAAATGCTGGATTAGCGGAGTTTCCAGATCAGAAAGATCTTTTGTATACGAGAGCATTAATGGCGGGGCGTTTGGGCAAAAATGATGTGGTAGAGACTGATCTAAAAAAGCTGTTATCGGTTGATCCAGATAATGTTGAGGCTTTGAACGCGTTAGGTTATACCTTGTTGACTAATTCAACTCGTTTTGCGGATGCTGAAAAGTATCTCGAAAAGGCGCTCAGTTTAGCGCCAGACGAGGCTGTTGTAATTGATAGTTATGGATGGTTGCAATTTAAGCGGGGTGACTTGGTAAAGGCGCTGGGTTATTTAGAAAAAGCTTACAGCAAGCAGCATGAAAATGAAATCGCTGCCCATCTTGCAGAAGTGCTTTGGGGTTTGGGAAGAAAGGAAGATGCTGAAAAAATTGTTAATAAGGCTATGCAGGAGTCTCCAAGCGATGAGTATCTTTTGGATTTTAAACGCAGAGTGGTGAAGGGTAAAAAATAGGTATGTTGAATAATCGCAGGAGATGGTTAATTCTTGGGATGGTTTTCCTGGTAATGACTGCTTGTTCAACAACTCAAGTAGAAGAAGGCATTAAGTACTCAAAATCAACTAGAGAGCATTTGTATGATCTCGGGTCGTGGTCCTTTAGTGGGCGATTGGCATTAACCGGTAAAAAGGATGCATGGCAGGCCAGTATTGTCTGGGCTCATGATTTGGGTAGTGACGAGATTAAGTTGTCGGGTCCATTAGGTCAGGGTGCAACGGTTATTAGGCTGTCCAGCGATGAGGTGATCATTGATCGAGGTGATGGTAAGGTCTTGTCATCAAGGCAGCCAGAAGATTTTATTAATCAACAGTTAGGGCTGGCGGTTCCTGTTCGTTCGTTGCGCTATTGGGTAGTTGGTTTGCCTGAACCCAGCACTACTTTTGTGCTGACTACTGATGGGTTTGTCCAGTCAGGGTGGTTGATTGAATATAAGCAGGAGCAGGTTGTTAATAGCGAACTTCTGCCGCGTAAAATTTCAGTAACAAATGAACAGGTCAAGCTAAAGTTAATGATTGATCAATGGGGATTAAATGACACTAAAACTAAATAATTCATCGATGTGGGCTGAAAAGTGGCCGGCTTCAGCAAAGCTGAACCTGATGTTGCGGATTGTTGGGCAAAGAGCTGACGGTTATCATCTATTGCAAACAGTGTTTCAGTTTATTGATTTATGTGACTGGATAACGTTTCATCCGGTTGATGATGGGCGGGTAAGGTTATTAAATCCAATACCCGGTGTGCCAGAGATAGATGATCTGACAGTCAAAGCAGCCAATTTATTGAAATCTGAGACAGGGTGTAAGGCAGGTGTCTGTATAGAAGTGGAGAAGAATCTGCCTATGGGAGGAGGCCTGGGTGGCGGAAGCTCTGATGCAGCAACCGTTTTAGTCGTTCTTAATAAGTTGTGGGATTTACAGCTAACTAAGGAAAGATTGATGGAGTTGGGGTTGGCTTTAGGTGCAGATGTGCCCGTGTTTGTTTATGGTTATTCCGCTTGGGCCGAAGGTGTTGGTGAGAAATTAGAGAAAATAACGCCTGTTGAGCAATGGGTTGTAGTCATTAAACCTGACTGCCATGTTAATACCAAAGAAATTTTTTCATCTAAAAATTTGACACGTGATAGTAAATCGATCAGAATAGCAGACTTTATGGAAGGGCAGCATAAAAACGATTGTCTTGGTGTAGTAAGTCAAGAATATTCAGATGTTAAAGCTGCTTTACATGCGTTATCTGAGTTTTCAGAAGCGAGATTAACAGGGACAGGCGCATGCGTTTTTGCGCAGTTTGAATCGAAAGAACTAGCTTATGGTGCTTATAAGTCGCTCGAATTAAATGGGTGGAAAGTTTATTTAGCTAAAGGGTTAAATGTATCTCCCTTGTATTCCAAGTTAAATAGCTAGTTTATATCATAATTATTGGGTCGTCGCCAAGCGGTAAGGCACGGGGTTTTGATCTCCGCATACCAAGGTTCGAATCCTTGCGACCCAGCCATTTTATCCATTAAGTTAAATTTCGTATTGGAGTGCTTGAATGAATGACACCTCTATGATGGTGTTTTCTGGAAATGCTAACCTTGCTCTATCTGATGGTATAGTTAAGAAGCTTAACATGCGCTTGGGAATGGCGACAGTCGGCAGATTTAGTGACGGCGAGATTGCTGTAGAAATTGAAGAAAATGTTCGCGGTAAGGATGTATTTGTCATTCAGCCAACATGTTCTCCAACAAATGAAAATTTAATGGAATTATTAGTGATGACTGATGCGTTAAAGCGGGCGTCAGCATCACGAATTACTGCTGTGTTGCCTTATTATGGTTATTCTCGGCAGGATAGGCGGTCACGGTCAGCAAGGGTTCCGATTAGTGCTAAGTTGGTCGCAAAGATGATAGAACAGTCGGGTGCTCATCGAATTTTGACGGTTGATTTGCATGCTGATCAAATTCAAGGATTTTTTGATATACCTGTTGATAACGTATATTCATCTCCGATTCTGTTGGGTGATGTGTGGCGGCAGCAGTATAAGGATTTAATTGTTGTATCGCCTGATGTGGGTGGCGTGGTCAGGGCTAGAGCACTTGCAAAACGACTTGATGATGCTGATCTTGCAATTATTGATAAGCGTAGGCCAAAAGCGAACGTCTCTGAAATAATGCATATTATAGGTGATGTTGAGGGTAGGACTTGTGTATTGATCGATGATTTGGTTGATACGGCTGGTACA
The DNA here is from genome assembly GCA_903859415.1 of uncultured Methylococcaceae bacterium. GTDB lineage: Bacteria > Pseudomonadota > Gammaproteobacteria > Methylococcales > Methylomonadaceae > Methylobacter_C. Next base: position 2,114 of record CAIOMN010000234.1, on the reverse strand, counting down.
TTATGCCATGCAGCATCAGCTCTAAAAAAGCAGGGTGCTTTAAAAGTTGTTGCATATTGTACTCACGCTGTTTTGTCAGGACCTGCAATGAAAAATATAAATGGATCGGAGCTTGATGAATTAGTCGTTACTGATACTATTCCATTATGTCAAGAGGCTGTTGATTCGGGAAGGATAAGGCAGTTAAGCGTTGCTGAAATGTTGGCTGAAACTATAAGGCGCATTGCAGTAGGTGAATCAGTTAGTTCGCTTTATGTGGATTAGCGGTCATTTAATAGAATTTAATGTTTGTGCTTAAATGGCGCAGACTTCAGAAAAATGGTGAGGAAAGATGTCGAATGTATTTGAATTTGTTGCCGAGAGTAGAGGGCAATCAGGGTCGAGCGTGGCAAGACGTGCGCGTCGTCAAGGTAATGTGCCTGCGGTAATTTACGGCGGTGCAAGTGAGCCTCAGTTGTTGGTATTGAATCATAATGAGGTTATTAAGCATCTTGAGCATGAGGCGGTGTATTCGCATGTATTAGATGTAACTGTTGATGGAAAAACAGAAAAGGCGATTCTGAAAGGTGTTCAGCGTAATCCTGCCAGGTTTCAAATTTTGCATCTCGATTTCTTGAGAGTTAATCTGACAGATACAGTAAAGGTGCATGTGCCTTTGCATTTTGTTAATGAGTCTACATCAGTAGGTGCTAAGAAAGGTGGCATAGCAGCGCACTCCTTGGTTGATATTGAAGTAACATGCTTGCCTTCTGATTTGCCTGAATTTATTGAGGTAAATTTAGCTAGCTTGGATGTGGGTGGTACTATTCATTTATCTGATATCATTTTACCAAAGGGCGTTGAGATTGTTGCTCTTGCTCAAGGTCCAGAACATGATTTGCCAGTTGTTTCAATAATGGCGTCAAAAGCTAGTAAAGATGAAGCTGCTGGCTAAGGCTTTAGCTGTCTAATAAATGATAAAATTAATTGTTGGCTTGGGGAATCCAGGTGAGCAGTACGAGAAAACCCGGCATAATGCCGGGTTTTTATTTTTAGATAGTTTGGCTAAAGAGATGGGTTGCGCTTGGTCTAATCAGTCAAGATTTCATGGTTTATTTGCTGAGTGTAGTATTGCGCAAACTAAGATTATGTTGCTCAAACCTGATACTTTTATGAATAGAAGTGGTCAGGCTGTGGGTAAAATTTGCAGATATTATAAGCTGTTGCCTGAAGAGATGCTGGTTGTGCATGATGAGTTGGATTTTAATCCGGGTGTAGTCAGGCTTAAAAAAGATGGTGGTCATGCTGGCCATAATGGGCTGAGGGATATCATAGCGCATTTGGGGTCAAAGGACTTTTATCGTTTAAGAGTGGGTATTGGTCGTCCTTCAGCAGGTAAGTCAGTTGCAGACTTTGTTCTTTGCGTGCCTTCAAGAGTTGAATTGGATTTGATAGAGGGTGTGCTTGACTCGGCTAGGCTTTATTTAGATCAAATGGTTGTCGGTGATATGGCTGTCGTTATGAATAAATTAAATGCTTAGTTTGTGTTAGGAAATCATATATAGTATTGTCAGTCGGTTGTGAATAATAATGCAATTTTTGTCTGATGTTTACATAAGTTTTAAAAGTTTGTAGTAGTTCTTCAAAATAAGTTGACAGGATCTTTTTAATACAAGATAATGATCAGCTTACCCGATATAGGAGGGGTTCCCGAGCGGCCAAAGGGATCAGACTGTAAATCTGCCGGCTCTGCCTTCGGAGGTTCGAATCCTCCCCCCTCCACCATCTTGAATTTAAGTAAAAATTTGCGGGTGTAGTTCAATGGTAGAACTCCAGCCTTCCAAGCTGATCACGTGGGTTCGATTCCCATCACCCGCTCCAAATTCTGAGATTAGGCTCATATAGCTCAGTAGGTAGAGCACTTCCTTGGTAAGGAAGAGGTCACCGGTTCAAATCCGGTTATGAGCTCCAATATTGTATTGCGATTGTAATTTAGGTATTAACTCATGGCTAAAGAAAAATTTTCACGTAGTAAGCCCCACGTAAACGTAGGCACAATTGGTCACGTAGATCACGGCAAAACCACATTAACTGCTGCATTGACAACAGTAATGGCTAAATTGCACGGTGGCGCG
>CAIOMN010000233.1 GCA_903859415.1 uncultured Methylococcaceae bacterium | reverse complement strand
TATTTTGAAGTTAATTTTCAGATTATTTATGATTATATTTATGGTCAATTGTTTTTTATGCAATTACGTTGCGTATATGGCAATTCGTTTTTTTTCTAAATATCTCGCATTTTGCTGTTCAAATATCGCGCGGCGCTTCACCCAAGCGACCCAAAAGTTTACTGATAAGGCAAAGCCAATCATACACACACCAAAACCGGCAACTGCACCCAATAACCATCGCCCGGCATGGCGATTGATGGGATAACGTGTAACAAATAATCCTGTCATTACCGCACCAATAGCAGGCGCTGCCCGAAGAATACCGAGCCCTTCAGGACCGTAATGAAAAATATCATGAATAAATGCCGGTAACATGGCAACCGCACCACCAAACAATACGGCAAACATATCAAGAGACTGAGCACCCAGAATGATTTGATTGCTAAACACAAAACGGAGTCCTTCAGCAATACTGGTAAAAATAGGCGTACTCGGCGCTGACGCAGGCTCTTCAATTCGTAGTAAAATCAATGCTAAAGCAGCAGCCAAGCATAAACTGGCTGCAACACCATAGGCAGCCGATTTTCCGGCAAAACCCACTAAAATACCCCCAAGTGCTGGCCCGATGACCAGTCCCGATTGAAATACGGCACTACCGATGCCTGCCGCTCTGGCATATTGATCCCTAGGAATAACCAACGCAAACAGCGAGCTATATGAAGGCCCGATAAATGCACGCGCTACTCCAGTAAAGGCAATGGCACCGTATATCCACAAAGCAGGTTCACCCCTTAAATAGCCAAGCGATAAGGCAACTAATGTTAGAGTTGTTAAAAATAACATCAGACAAGCCAGCACACCGAATAAACGACGGGAATAGTGATCTACCGCATATCCGGCAAATAAGGCGGTACAAAAATAAGGTACGACTTCAGCTAATCCCACCAACCCCAAAGCCAGCGTATCATGCGTCAATTCATAAAGATGCCAGCCCACTACAATCGCTATTATTTGATAGGCGAGTACAATAAGAATACGAAAAGATAACAACTTATAAAACGATTTGGACTTAATACTTAGCTGCATGGATGATTAATGATTGAATGGGAATTACCCAACTAAAAAATAATAACGGGGCCTGACTTATCTTAGCTCACTGGCTTTTCAACTTCTTTAGTTTTTAATGCCCATCTTCAATAAAAGTTTTCTAAATCGTTCAAAAATACTAAAGCAACACCACTGATAACAAGGTCTCTGCTCCCATATCAACACATTAAATCCTCCGAGGCATTGTTTAAAAGCCGCATAAGTTTGGAACCCCTGACAAATAAGGGCTATCCTGCCACTATCTTTGCTTAAAAACATAATATATGGACAAAATAACTAAACACGGTAAAATTAGCCACCTTTTTATGTTCTGACTCTGCTTCAACAACTGTTTATGCCGACTATTACCGTTTTAAATGGCCCGAATCTAAACTTACTCGGAATTCGAGAACCTGGACATTACGGCAACAAAACACTGGCAGATATACAGCAGGCTCTTGAAAAAATGGCTGCTGAATTAAATCATGAGCTACATTTTCATCAAAACAACGCAGAACATCAAATTATTGAATTAATACATAATGCTTATGAAAAGAAAGTTGATTTTATCATCATCAACCCAGCTGCATTTACACATACCAGTGTTGCCATTCGCGATGCCTTGCTGGCAACAAAAATACCCTTTATAGAGGTTCATTTATCAAACGTGTACGCACGTGAACCTTTTAGAAAACATTCTTATTTCTCAGATATCGCTATAGGTGTTATCTCGGGATTAGGCGCAACAGGATACCAACTGGCCCTACAGGCCGCTCATCAGATATTAACCGAGAGACCCTAATCAATGGATATTAGAAAAATAAAAAAACTCATCGAAATTATCGAGGAATCAGGCATTGCCGAAATCGAAATTAAAGAAGGTGAAGAAGCCATCCGCATCAGCCGTTATGGTACTGCCCCTGCACCCGTAGCTTATGCACCTGCCCCCGCACCAGCACCTGCTGCAGCACCGGCAATTGCCGCCACTCCTGTAGAAGAAAAAATTACTGGACACATTGTTAAATCACCGATGGTAGGTACTTTTTACCGTTCAGCATCGCCTGGCACAAAAGTATTTGTAGAAATTGGTCAGGCTGTTTTAGCGGGTGATACCTTATGTATTATCGAAGCGATGAAAATTCTTAATCAGATTGAAGCGGATAAGAGCGGCACAATTACGCAAATTCTGGTTGGAAATGCAGAACCGGTTGAATATGGCCAGCCTTTATTCGTCATTGGATAAAACACGGAACACTTATGTTTAGTAAAATAGTCATCGCCAATCGTGGCGAAATTGCCCTGCGCATCTTACGTGCTTGCAGGGAACTTGGTATTAAAGTGGTCGCAGTTCATTCTGAAGCAGACCGAGACCTTAAACATGTACGTTTAGCTGACGAATCTGTCTGTATTGGACCTGCCGCGTCAGCCGACAGTTATTTAAACATTCCAGCCATTATCAGTGCAGCAGAAGTGACTGATGCCGAAGCGATTCACCCTGGTTACGGTTTCTTGTCAGAAAATGCTGACTTCTCTGAAAAAGTTAAAAAGAGTGGCTTTGTCTTTATTGGCCCCAGAGCTGAAACCATCCGCATGATGGGCGACAAAATTTCTGCAAAGAACGCAATGATAGCAGCGGGCATTCCTTGCGTCCCTGGTAATAATGACCCCTTATCTGATGATGACCAACTTAACCTGCAAATGGCGAAAGAAATTGGCTATCCGGTTATCATCAAAGCGGCCGGTGGTGGCGGTGGACGCGGAATGCGCACAGTACACACGGAATCAGCATTGATTAATGCTATTTCTATGACTAAAGCTGAAGCAGGCACGGCTTTTGGTAATCCTACCGTGTACATGGAAAAGTTCCTTGAAGATCCACGCCATATAGAATTTCAGGTCATGGCCGATTCTTTTGGTAACGCGATTCACTTAGGCGAACGGGATTGCTCTATGCAACGCCGCCACCAAAAGGTGGTTGAAGAAGCTCCAGCACCGGGTATTACTGAAGAACAACGCAAATTTATCGGCGAACGCTGTGCGAAAGCCTGTGTCGATATTGGCTACCTGGGTGCAGGTACATTTGAATTCTTATACGAAAAAGGTGAATTCTATTTCATTGAAATGAATACCCGTGTTCAGGTAGAGCATCCGGTGACAGAAATGATCACAGGCTTTGATATCGTAAAAGAACAACTGCGGATTGCAGCGGGTGAACCGCTTTCGATTACTCAGGATCAAGTTAAAATAACCGGCCATGCGATTGAATGTCGTTTAAATGCAGAAGATCCAAAAACATTTATGCCCTGCCCCGGCAAGATTGATCAATTCCACATGCCTGGCGGACCGGGTATCCGTTGTGAAACACACATCTATAACGGCTATAAAGTACCCCCCTATTATGATTCCATGATTGGCAAACTGATAGCTCATGGTGAAGACCGTAAGAGTGCTATAGCCCGTATGAATACTGCACTGAGTGAAATTATCATCGATGGTATTAAAACCAACATCCCTTTACAGCAAGACATTATGAATGACAGCGCCTTTGCTCAGGGACAACAAAATATCCACTACCTAGAAAAGAAACTGGGTATTCATTAAGCAAGTCGTTTTATAAAAACTCCAGTACCGTAACCCGTCGCCTTGATTTAATTAATCATTAATCAAGGCGACGGGTTAACAAGCACTACTTGCAAATCCAGTAAGTCGCTCGCTCAACCCAACCGTTCATCACTCTTTCATTAAATACACTGTCTAACTTATGGCCTGGCATCAAATTTCTGTTATCACCGACGAAAATACCGCACCTCAATTAGCTGATTATTTCAGTGACCTGGGCGCTGTCTCTGTAACGTATATGGATGCAGAAGATGAACCTGTTTATGAACCGGCTATTGGTGAAACCAAGATATGGAGCAACACACAAGTGATTGCCCTTTATGAGTTGGATGCCGATCCTGTATTAATAAAAGATCGAGTCTACCAACAATTTAAGCATGCTAATCTGGAACAGTGGCTTTATGAAGCCATTGAGGATCAGGAATGGGAACGGGCCTGGATGGAATACTACAAACCCATGAAGTTTGCCGACAAACTATGGGTATGCCCTACCGATCAGGAACAACGTGAACCCGAAACAGTGTGCTTAACCTTGGACCCTGGCCTGGCTTTTGGAACCGGCACCCATCCTACCACGGCCTTATGCCTGGAGTGGCTGGCCAGTCACAACCTTAACAACAAAACAGTCATTGATTACGGCTGTGGCTCTGGCATATTGGCTGTTGCTGCTGTGTTATTAGGCGCAGAGATTGCTATCGGAGTCGATATAGATCCACAGGCGATTACCGCCACCGAAAGTAATGCCTTAAAAAACCAGGTCACCAATAAAATTCACTGTTACTTACCCGAACAATTTAAACCCTTTAAAGCCGACATCGTATTAGCCAATATCCTGGCGAAACCTTTAATTGATATGTCAGCACAAATTTGTGCCTTAGTGGCTACTGGCGGACAACTGGTCTTATCAGGCATTTTATTTGAACAAGCCGAAGCAGTGATCGAAGCGTATCAAGAACACATCTTTTTTAATCCCTTAGTTCAACAAGAAGACTGGATTAGATTAGATGGCATTAAACGCTAGTTCATTGCTCACTCACTCGACTCTATCACTTTATCCCACTATGTCCCTACCCGAAATTTATTTAAAAAAGAACGAAGACAAACGCCTGCGTAAGGGACATCACTGGGTATTTAGTAATGAGGTTGATACCAAAAAATCCCTACTTGATCAATTTGCCGCTGGCGATTTAGCCAATATAAAAAGTGAGGATGGTAAGATCTTAGGCACCGCCTATGTCAATCCGCAAACCCTGATTTGTGCGCGTCTTATTTCAAGAAAAGCCAACTTAAAACTCGGCAGCAATTTCTTTAAAGAACGCTTAAGCACCGCATTGGTACTCCGTGAGAAACTCTTTGATAAACCTTACTACCGCCTTATTTTCGGTGAAAGTGATGGCTTACCTGGCTTAGTGATTGATCGCTTTGGTGATGTGTTATCCCTACAAATCACCACAGCCGGTATTGAACTACGTAAAGAAATTTTAATTGGCGTCCTGGTAGAATTATTAAATCCAACCGCCATCATTCTTAAAAATGATAATGGTCAGAGACAACTTGAGGGGCTGAGTCAAGAATCTGAAATTGCCTACGGCGAACTACCCGACTCACTCATCATTGAAGAGAATGGAGCGCAATTTAAAATCGATATTATAGAAGGCCAAAAAACGGGCTGGTTTTATGATCATCGTAGCAGCCGTGCTCAATTAGCATCACTGTCAAAAAATCAGCGGGTGCTGGACTTATTTTCTTATACCGGTGCGTGGGGCATTCCGGCAGCGCTTGCGGGTGCCACTGAAGTCACTTGTGTTGATGCCTCTGAAGGCGCATTAACACTGGCTAAAGAAAATGCAGTCCTCAATAATGTGGCCGATAGAATGCATTTTGAACGCAGTGATGTCTTCGATTTTTTGAAGCAAGCCCGACTCGATAATCAACTTTATGATATTATTGTCCTTGATCCACCCGCACTTATTAAACGAAAAAAGGATTTTAAACTCGGTTATGAAGCGTATAGACGCCTCAACCACCTTGCGTTGCAGGTTTTATCCAAGAATGGCATCCTTATTTCAGCATCCTGTTCATTTCACCTCAGTAGAGAAAATCTGCATGAAATATTACGCAGCTCAGGAAAACATATTGATCGTCATTTAGTATTTTTTGCTAGTGGTGGACAAGGCCCCGATCATCCAATTGATCCAGCGGCACCTGAAACTGAATATTTAAAAACCTTTTTTTGTTCAGTAGCGTCTAGTTTATAAATTGATTGAGACATCTTTATGACCATTATAGAATATGATTCATCATGTACTCTTTGCGGGCAAAAAGTCGTTTTAAAAAGCTTTACTCTTAATACAAAAAACGGCCTGCTCTATTTTTGCTGTGCTGGCTGTCAGAGTATTTACCAGCTACTCAATGGCTGCGAATCAACCCATAATTAAACAATAATAACAAGATAAATGAGGATATCTAACTAATGAAAGCTTGTGACTCCTGTTCTGGCCGTGCGGAAATCGGCAAAAATCATCAACAAGTCCCTGTGTTACAAAGAGCCATAGGTCTGATTTTTGTATACCTGCCGATTATTACGCTTCCTTTTGTATTTATTAGCGCCTATCTGACTTATTACCACTTAAGGCTCATTGGTGGAAAAAACATAAAGACATTTTCTGATTTTCTACCTGCAAGAAGCTCACACCGATATGATCTTAAAAGCCAGATCACCATGGATGGTTCTTTCAAACTTAGTTTGGCGCAGTCAAAACTGTACTGGATTTTAAACTGCACATGGTATTGCCCGGTCAGTGTTGCAGTCTTTGAATGGCATGCCTACATGGTTAAAATTGTAGAAAACTGGTGGTGTCCATTCACCCACGAGAAAAAAGAAGGTTACAGCAATGCCAAGATTGATAAATCATTCTGGCATATCTACCCAGAGGATGCTAGCAAACTTGACCCTGAAGACCGCGAGAATCCTATCTGGAATGAATCTTCTGATAAATAATGACATGTTAAACCTATGCAAATAGGCCCGTATTCGCTTACCAATAATTTAATTTTAGCACCGATGGCTGGCATCACTGACCGGCCTTTTAGAGAACTGTGTAAGCAATTCGGTGCCGGTTTGGCCGTATCAGAAATGGTGGCATCAAACCCCGCGTTACGCCATCATAAACGGACGCTTTTAAAAGCGGATCAGACCGGTGAAACAGGACTAAGGTCAGTACAAATACTGGGGACAGATCCACAACAAATGGCTGAGGCGGCGCAATTTAATGCCCAACGTGGCGCCCAAATTATTGACATTAATATGGGCTGCCCTGCTAAAAAAGTATGTTCTGTCGCGGCAGGTTCAGCGCTGTTAAGAAATGAAATCCTGGTAAAGAAAATCCTGGATGCCGTGGTTAATGCCGTTGATATCCCGGTGACATTAAAAATTCGTACCGGTTGGGACTTAGAAAATCGCAACGCGGTAGAAATCGCTAAAATCGCCGAACAATCCGGCATTACAGCGTTAACGTTACATGGTCGTACGCGAGCCTGTAAATTTAATGGGCAGGCAGAATACGAAACCATTAAAAAAGTGAAGCAATCCGTTGGGATACCCATTATTGCCAATGGCGATATTGATTCAGCAGAAAAGGCTCACTTTGTATTAAAACAAACGGGTGCTGACGCCGTTATGATTGGTCGGGCAGCGCAAGGAAACCCGTGGTTATTTAAGCAAATAAACTATTTTCTTAAAACCGGAAAGCACTTGGAGAAACCCAAAGAATCGGAGATCCAAAGCACGCTTCAAGACCATTTAGAACAACTATATAGCTTCTATGGCAGTGTTAGCGGTGTTAGAATAGCAAGAAAGCATATAGGCTGGTATTTAAATCACTTGGGTTCAATAAGCCAAGAGACGAGAAGCAAGATCAATCAGACCCAATGCCCAAACCAACAACGAGAGCTGATTAATTCAGCTTTTAATCATTAATCAACGGATAGCGCTAATTTATATGAATGCATCGCATAAAAGTGCTGAAATAGTAAGCATAGATAGCAAAAAAACGCCGCTATTGCCGTTATCTGCCTATGTAAAACAGACCATAGAACAATACCTCTCGCAATTAAACGGTCACGACGCGATCGGTTTACACGCATTGGTCATCAGTGAAGTTGAAAAACCCTTACTGGAAGCCGCTCTGGAACATTCAGGCTATAACCAAACTAAAGCAGCTAAAGCCCTGGGCTTGAGCAGAAGCACCCTACGTAAAAAGCTGGATCAATACGGCATATCCTGAAATCAGGGTTGTACCACTTTCCAAAACCGTTTCACCCTTTACACCTACATAAAATTCAAAGGTATTCATGAATAAAAAAATAACTCGTGCCCTAGTCAGTGTTTCCGATAAATCTGGCATCGTCGACTTTTGTCAGGCTTTAAGCCAAAGGGGTATTGAACTTTTATCGACGGGTGGTACTGCCAAAATTTTAGCAGACCATAATATTCCAGTTACAGAAGTCTCTGACTACACTGGATTTCCTGAAATGATGGATGGTCGAGTTAAAACCTTACACCCTAAAGTTCACGGCGGCATCTTAGGCCGTCGCGGTATTGACGACTCAATCATGGCAAGCAATGATATTAAACCCATTGACATGGTTGTGGTTAATCTCTATCCGTTTGAACAAACCATAGCAAACCCGGATTGCGATTTTGAAACTGCAATCGAGAACATTGATATCGGTGGCCCAACCATGATTCGGGCAGCGGCTAAAAATCATGCAGATGTCGCAATTGTTGTTCACCCCAGTGACTATAAAACCATACTGGCTGAACTTGAAGGCAATGAAAACACCCTGTCTGCACAAACACGCTTTCAACTCGCCTTAAAAAGCTTCGAACATACCGCACATTACGATACGGCGATTGCTATCTATCTGGGTAAGATTAATGACACCCAATTTCCAGAAACACTTAATCTCCAGTTTTATCTAAGCCAAAGCATGCGTTACGGTGAAAACCCGCATCAGAATGCCGCTTTCTATCGTGAGAAAGCACCGGCTTCAGGAACCATTGCAGCAGCGCGTCAACTACAAGGCAAAGAACTGTCTTACAACAACATTGCAGATGCCGATGCAGCACTGGAATGCGTCAAATCATTTAGCGAGAAACCGACTTGCGTTATCGTAAAACATGCAAACCCCTGTGGCGTTGCCGAGGCTGATGACATCTTTACTGCTTATGATAAAGCCTATGCAACAGATCCCACTTCTGCTTTCGGTGGCATTATCGCTTTTAATCAGCCCTTAGATGAACGCACCGCCGCTGAAATTATCAAACGTCAATTTGTCGAAGTGATTATTGCACCCTCTATTGCATTGGCTGCACAAGTCATTCTGGCCGAAAAACAAAACGTCCGCGTCCTGGAATGTGGCGCCTGGGAATCTACCAGCCAACAAGCCTCACTGGACTATAAACGCATTGCCGGTGGCTTATTGGTTCAGGATAAAGATATCGGTGAAATTAGCCGTGATGATATTAAAGTCGTCAGTCAACGCATTCCAACAGAACAAGAGTTAGACGACTTACTATTTGCTTGGAAAGTCGCTAAATTCGTTAAATCCAATGCCATCGTTTATTGCAAAAATGGCCAAACGATTGGTGTCGGCGCGGGTCAAATGAGCCGTGTTTATTCAGCTAAAATTGCGGGCATTAAAGCAGCGGATGAAGGTTTAGTTGTGCCCGGCTCTGCCATGGCATCGGATGCGTTCTTCCCGTTTAGAGATGGTATCGATGCCGCTGCAGAAGCCGGTATTACCGCCATCATCCAACCCGGTGGTTCAATGCGTGATAATGAAGTGATTGCTGCAGCCGATGAACATAACATCGCTATGGTCTTTACCGGTATGCGTCATTTCAGACATTAATTTTGACCCACACCCCTATGAGTCTATTATGAAAATTCTTATCGTTGGTAGCGGAGGCCGTGAACACGCCCTCGCATGGAAAGCGAAACAGTCACCGAAAGTTGAAAAGGTCTTTGTCGCACCCGGTAATCCCGGTTCTGCTCTTGAACCCGGTATCGAAAATAAAGCTATCGCTGTAGACGATATCGCTGGATTACTGGCTTTTGCCCAGGCTGAACAGATTGACCTTACCATTATCGGCCCAGAAATTCCTTTAGTTTTAGGCATCGTGGACCGCTTTGAAGAAGCAGGTTTAAAGTGTTTCGGCCCCAAGGCAAAAGCAGCGCAACTAGAAGGTTCCAAGACTTTCTGTAAAGACTTTATGATTCGTCATAACATTCCGACGGCTCACTACCAGTCTTTTACAGATAAAGAACAGGCCATAAACTACATTCGTGAACAAGGTGCGCCGATTGTAGTTAAAGCCGATGGCTTAGCGGCCGGCAAAGGCGTTATCGTAGCCCAAACCGAACAAGAAGCTATTGATGCCGTAGAAGATATGTTGTCAGGCAATGTATTTGGTGAAGCAGGCAATCGGGTGGTCATTGAAGAATTTCTACAAGGTGAAGAAGCCAGTTTTATCGTCATCGCTGACGGTAAACATGCACTGCCCATGGCAACCTCACAAGATCATAAAGCCCGTGATAATGGAGACAAAGGCCCTAACACGGGTGGTATGGGGGCTTACTCCCCTGCTCCTGTGGTTACTCCAGCGATTTATGACATGGTGATGCGTGACGTCATTAACCCCACCTTAAAAGGAATGGCTGATGACGGATTGCCTTACACCGGTTTTCTTTATGCCGGTTTGATGATCGCTAACGATGGTACGGTTAAAGTTCTGGAATATAACTGCCGTTTTGGTGACCCTGAAACACAACCTATCATGATGCGCATGAAGAGCGACCTCGTCGAGCTTTGTGAAGCCGCGTTAACCGGTGATCTGGATAAAACCAGCACTGAATGGGATGAACGCGCCGCCTTAGGTGTTGTTCTGGCAGCCGGTGGCTACCCGGATGCTTATCAGAAAGGTGATGTAATCTCTGGCTTACCTACTCAGGAGCAAGCGGATAGAAAGATATTTCATGCCGGAACCCAACAAGTAGGTGATGATATAGTCACTTCAGGTGGGCGGGTGTTATGTGCTGTTGCTTTGGGAGAAACTATTCTGGAAGCTCAAACCAAAGCCTACGAACTGGCTGATAGTATCCATTGGAACAACATTTATTACCGTACAGATATTGGTTTTAAAGCGATATAATTCAGACATGAAAAAGCCAACCCGTTATGTCTTAAC
>CAIOMN010000232.1 GCA_903859415.1 uncultured Methylococcaceae bacterium | reverse complement strand
ATGTCAACAGCTAGTTTCTAGTTTCGCTTCAAGACCGGATCTAAAATAATCCAGTGACAACATTCATCACTCACTTCTTCAAACTTTCTCTTACGACTAAAAACCATGCTTACTTCACTTCCGAAGACCTGCCCCGAAAGAACTGCGTATTATACAGACCATCTCGAAATCGTCAAGCGTTTTTACAATACACATCGATTCAACCAGTCAAGATACTTTGTAACTCCTTGATTAACTGACAAGAACTCTTTCGTATAACCCGCTTGCCTTAAATCTGATAAATCAGCTTGGGTATAACTTTGATATGCTCCTTTAAGATGTTCAGGAAAAGGAATATATTCAATACTTCCTTCTTTATGCCAGGCAATCACAGCTTCTGCCACCGCATTAAAAGTCTCAGCCTTACCCGTTCCGACATTAAAAATGCCTCGCTGTTCTGGATGATCAAAAAACCACAAATTCACATCCACTACATCATCCACATAAACAAAGTCGCGCCGATGCTCGCCATTAGCCATCCCATCATAACCGGCAAACAATTTCGCAACTTTATCCTCAGTTACTTGGCGATTAAAATGAAATGCTGTACTACTCATCGAACCTTTATGCTGCTCCCTGGGCCCGTACACATTAAAATATCTAAAACCGACTATCGGACTGGTTGTTATAGGTAATAAGCGACGCACATATTGATCAAACTGAAATTTTGAATAGGCGTACATGTTAATAGGCTGCTCACAGCGACGATCAACACTAAACCCCTGCACGCCACTGCCATACACTGATGCCGATGAAGCATAGATAAAGGAAATATTTTTTTCAAGACAACGATGCAATATCCGCTTTGAATAATCATAATTATTCTTCATCACAAATTGCCCATCCCATTCTGTCGTTGCCGAACAGGCCCCCTGATGAAACACGGCTTGCACTCCGTCTAAAAATCCTGGAGTGTCTATTCGCTCGATAAATTCAGTTTTATCGATATAATCCGCTATATTCAAGTCGGCTATGTTGTGCATCTTGCGACCATTAACTAAATGATCGACCAACAAGATATTATTTTCTCCACGCAAATTGAGCGCGCGAATTATATTACTGCCTATAAAGCCAGCACCACCTGTCACAATAATCATTCCGAACCTCTTGCCTTATTAATCATCGCTGTTGTTGATTGCCCATCTACAAACTGTAATATCTTGACCTCACCTCCGGCTTTAATCACACAATCGCCACCCACCACTTGATCCGCTGAATAATCGCCACCCTTGACCAGGACATCAGGTAACAACTTACAATAAATTCGTTCGGGCGTTTCTTCTTCAAAAGGCACGACCCAGTCCACACACGCAAGAGCAGCCAATACCGTCATCCGCTCCTGCAACCTATTAATAGGACGAGATTCACCCTTCAGTATTTTTACAGAGGCATCTGAATTAACCGCCACACATAAACGATCACCCAAGGCTTTTGCCTGCTCCAAATAAGCGACATGCCCTGCGTGCAATAAATCAAAACAACCATTCGTCATAATAATTTTTTCATCATGCGCTTTTGCTCTGGCGAATAGTGTTACTAGCTCATCTTCATTAACCACACCGTACAAAGTATCTTTTGCGCCATGCATTGCGCGCGTCAACTCCTGCAAAGAAACGGTTGAGGTGCCCAACTTACCGACCACAATGCCCCCCGATAAATTGGCCAGATACATAGCTTCAATCAATGGCATCGCCAATGAAACCCCCAGCGCCATCACCGCAATCACCGTATCACCTGCCCCGGTAACATCAAAAACATCTTTTGCCTGAGCAGGCAAAGAATGCACTTGATCACGCTGAATCAGCGTCATACCCGCTTCACCTCGCGTCAATAACAACGTTTGTAGTTGATATTGATCCAACAAGGCCTGGCCTTTTTCTATGAGTTGCTGCTCACTTTCAGTCGCACCCACCACGGCTTTTAACTCAGCCAAATTAGGCGTTATTAAATCAGCCTGAGCATAACACTGATAATCGGCACTTTTAGGATCAACCAATACCTGAGTCTTTGCCTGTTTAGCTAAACTGATATAGCTAGCCACATCAACTAAGGTGCCTTTACCGTAATCAGAAAACACCACCACATTATTATCAGGAAGATGCCTGAGTAAAGCTGTCTTCAAGGCTTCACGATCAAACTTAATTGGTGTTTCTTCAAAATCCAAACGAATGAGTTGCTGATGCTGAGCCATAACGCGCAATTTACAAATACTCCGCAACGACGGCTCAACAATAAAGTCACAAACAACGTCTTGCGCTTCCAGCAAATCCTTTAATATCTTAGCCTCGGCATCATCGCCAACCACACCCAATAAAGTGACCTTACCGCCTAACTTAGCAATATTGAGAGCCACATTACCAGCGCCGCCAATTCTGTCCTCAATTTCTTTTACCTTAACGACCGGCACCGGTGCTTCAGGAGAAATACGCGAGGCCTGTCCTGACCAATACCGGTCTAACATGACATCGCCTATAACAATAATACGAGCTGAACTAAACTCAGGCGTTTTAATTAACACTTAAAGACTCCTCAATCACACCACACCACCAGTGACCTACCAAAATATGTGCTTCTTGAATTCTTGCCGTCACCTTAGACGGCACATTAATCGAATGCGTTACACACTGACTTAACTCTCCTCCGTCAGCACCCGTTAAACCGATAATCTTCATGCCTTTTGCTCTAGCGGCCTCAACTGCTTTTAAGATATTCTTACTCCGTCCTGAAGTTGAAATAGCCACCAAACAATCTTTTTCATTGGCAATTGCTTCAATCTGCCGCGCATAAACCGTTTCAAAACCAAAATCATTACTGTGCGCTGTTAAGATAGAGGTATCTGTAGTCAACGCAAGCGCGGCTAACGCTTGACGATTTTTTTGATATTGCACCACTAACTCCGCTGCAATATGCTGACAATCTGCCGCACTACCACCATTGCCACAGAAGATTATCTTGCCACCCTGCTTTAATGTTTCAATCAACAGAACTGAAGATACCTCTATAGCAACAGCACAATCCGCTAAACAGTCCATCACTGCCTGATGTTCTTTAAGTTCAGTAACAAATGACTTCACTCTCAACCTCCTACTTTAATTATGATGATCATTCGTCAACTGAACTGTGTTCTTTAAACTGCATTGAATGCAAACGCGCATAAGCACCATTCTTTGCCAGCAGTTCTTTATGTGATCCTCTTTCAACAATACGCCCATGATCGATCACTAAAATGACATCTGCGCTTTCAATCGTCGATAAACGGTGTGCAATAACTAACGTCGTTCTATTACGCATTACTTTCTGCAACGCGGCTTGAATGTAGCGTTCTGATTCGGTGTCCAAGGCGGAAGTCGCTTCATCCAATATCAAAATAGGCGCATCCTTTAATAATGCACGCGCCAAAGCTAAACGCTGCCGTTGCCCACCCGATAGCTTAACGCCATTTTCACCGATTTCAGTATCCAGACCTTGATCTAATTTAGAAACAAACTCCATTGCATAAGCGTCTGTTGCAGCGGCCTCAATCTGATCACGAGACGCAGTAACCAAAGTGCCGTAGGCAATATTATTGGCAATAGTATCATTGAACAAAGTAACCTGCTGATTGACCAACGCAATCTGCTGCCTTAAATTGGCCAATTGATAGTCATTGATTTCTACCCCATCCAATAAAATCTGTCCATTATCATGAGGATAAAAACGTGAGACCAAATTAGCCAAGGTACTTTTACCTCCTCCTGAGGCACCTACCAAGGCAATGGTTTGTCCGGGCTGAGCCGTAAAATTAATATCAATCAGCGCTGGCTCACTGGCTGTTGAGTATTGAAATGTCAAGTTTCTAAACTCTAGCAAGCCTTCACATCGTTCAGCCTGATAACTACCCTCATCTACCTCTCCAGGTTCATCCAGAATTTCAAATAACGATTCAGCAGCCACAATGCCTTTTTGAATATCACTATTAGAATCACTCAAACTTCTTATCGGCTTAGGTAATAAAAACGCTGCGGTTAAATAACCCACAAACTCACCGACACTGGATTGCTTCATAAAAAATAGCGCCATATACATCAAAAATGACAAGGCAATCGCGATAATAAATTGCATAATGGGACTATGAATCGCCATCGTCGTTGACAACTTTAATGATTGACGGCGATTATATAAACTGCTTTCCAAAAAGCGTTG
Organism: uncultured Methylococcaceae bacterium; assembly: GCA_903859415.1. Classification (GTDB taxonomy): domain Bacteria; phylum Pseudomonadota; class Gammaproteobacteria; order Methylococcales; family Methylomonadaceae; genus Methylobacter_C. The sequence continues at coordinate 5,011 of CAIOMN010000232.1, read as the reverse complement.
ACGTTCATATTCTTCACCTCCATAGCTTCTCACGACCCGATGACCACCGACTAATTCCGACGTAATATGCGTCATATCACCGATTGATTCTTGTATCTTTTTACTGATCGCACGAAGGCGTTTACTGACATAACTCACCAGAATCACAATGATGGGCGCAATCGCGATAAACACCAGCGATAACATCCAGTTTGAATAAAACAAATAAATCAGCAGGCCTATTGCAGTAAACCCTTCACGGACAAAAGTACGCACTGCATCCGTCACTGCCTGCGTCACCTGCCCAACATTATTCGTGATTCTTGAGATCATATAACCGCTATTATTAGAATCAAAATAGGCGGTAGGTAAACGGGTATATTGATTAAAAATCTCACAACGTAAGGCATGCACGACATTCACGGAAACCTTCGCTAAAAAATAGTTACCGATATAAGCGCCAATACCATGAATAATAATTAAGCCACTAAATAAGAGCGGCAAATAATTCATCCCCTCTCGGGTTTCGGTTTGTAAAGTATCAATAATATGTTTGATTAAAGCCGCAAATAGCGTTTGAGTACCTGAATACAACAGAAAACCAAAAATACTAATGATAAATAAGCCCGTGTAAGGCTTGACATAAACCAGCAACCGCTTGTAAATATCGAGTGAGTTTTTTTTCATAGTCTATTCCGGTGTTAACCCAAGCGGCGTTTGATCTGATTTAGTAAAAGTACAAATTTTAACCTTAAACTTGGCACAGGTGGGTTTAATTCATCAAGCCACTGTTCGCCACGTAACAAATAATGGCGGGCAAACACTTTAGTGCTGACCCCCCATTTATTCAAAAACATCCGCGAGCCATTGGCTTTAAAGGTTAGTTTGCCCGTGGACTTGGACATAAAATGATAAACACGACTTTTACCTACCCCCTTAAAATTCCGCACCCCCACATGCCACAACTTCATCGCAAAATCAGGATCAGAATACATGCCCGGTGAAAACTCGGCACTGTACCCTCCCACCATATCCCATAACAACGTAGTTACCACCGAAGGTGGCCAGGTTGAACCCTGCCAATCCGCTTTTTCTAAGTGCTCAAAATCCTGTAATAATCTGGCCTCATCAAAATCACGGGGATCATTGCCAAAATCAAAAGGCGCAATAACACAGGGATTACCCGTTTCACGGGGCTCTATCATGGTCGCTGATAAAAAAAAGAAACTGGAGCTTTGCTTTTTGATTTCTTCATACAGCCAATAATCCCAATCAGGACAAGCATACATATCATCGTTAAAATAAACCAGATAGTCTGTTTTTGCTAAGGTTCTGGCGATATTCATCGCATAGCAAATACCAATATTTGCCTCTGAATAACTATAATCCAAATTATTTTGCTCAACCCAAGCCTTTGAGCCGTCATTACTTTCATTGAGATGAATAATAATCTGATGCTTAAAACGGGAGTTTTTCCGTAAACTCGCCACACACATTTTTAAAAACTCTACATTATTCCAACTCGGTATAACAATTGAAAATAAGGGTTGCTCGACAGGCAACGGTTTTGAGTACCGCGTAATCGTCGGAGGATTTGATAAAAAACAGGGCAGAGTCATAAAAATAAAAAATAGAGAACACGCGAGTAGAATGACTTAACGAAAAAAGCCAGAGGAAATCATTTATCCTGTAATTCCAAAAGCTTTAGATACTTATAATAAGTGACTTCGGCATTAGAAACAGCCAGCATCAAACCTTGACGACCGTCCAAAAAGGCAGCCTTAAGCCAATAAGTTCGATTAAACATCCAAAGCGCTTTTAAAATCGCTTTGCTAACTGAAGAGCGAACCCCTTTCTCATGTAGCATCTGAGCCCCCAAAGAGGAATAACTATTGACCTTATCCAGGATTTCTTCCAGATTGACTGCTGTCTCATGATGAAAAGGGGACACTAACCGCCCTACTTTTCCTTCAACGAGCACTTTCTCATGGACAGCTGCCTCAGAAAAACGGCCAACATCACGACGAAATAATCTTAAAACATAATCAGGCCACCAGCCACCGTGTCGCATCTGCCTGCCACAATAACTGGATAATCGAGGAATCTCATAAGCCTGAAGTTTATTTTCTTGCATCACTCGCTCAATTTCTGCGCGTAACTCTGCCGTAACCATTTCATCCGCATCAATCGATAAAACCCAGTCACCCGTTGCCTTATCTAAGGCACGTTGTTTTTGAAGACCAAATCCCGGCCAATCAGTTTCATACACTTTATCGGTATAACGGCGACAAATTGACACAGTATCATCGTCACTTCCTGAATCCAGCACAATAATTTCATCAGCCCAGGCAATCGATTCCAAACAGCGACCGATATGAACGGCTTCATTTTTTGTAATGATAATGACGCTAAGCATGACTGATTAAATAATAAAAATAAATGAGCAGCTACTCCCAAACAAAAGCGCACTGCTCTCTTTTACCGTGCATTGACTGACCAAACTCCGCTATCTCCTGTTGACACCACCGTTTTTGCTGTCGGACACGTTTTATTTTTTTAAGTTTTCGCTCTAACCAGCTTTGTTGTAACAATCTATAATTATAACGATAGCCTAATCCGTCTTTCTGAGACAAGCCGCGTTCTTGCTTCATTGCCGTTTGAGTAATAGAACCATAATGATGCAACCAGGAAGCCCCTGTCATACCCGTAGAAATATGGGCTTTATCTGCCTCATGAAAAAACATCGAATCTTCATAGCCCAACAATTTAGGAATCGGCTGAAAATAACCAATATCCATCCATACAGATTGATGCACTGCTAGACAAACCGCGTGACGCGCACCTAGACGTAAGGCCGACTTCATTTTAATAGAGGACTCATCGGCAAACGCATCAAAGTCATAATCAAGCGGTCCTTCAATTAATGAAGGGGAAATAATCTTTAAACCATTTTGTTCGGCGGTAGTAATCAAATTATCAATCCATCCTTTTGAGACCAAGACGTCATTATTCATAATAATCGTCCATTCTGCCTGTAAAGCTAAAGCGCCTTGATTCCAGGCTACACCACATCCTAAATTGGCTTGATTAAAAATACGTCCGCCTAGCGGTAAGGATTCAAGATAACTGCGTGTTTCGTCCGTAGAACCATTATCCACGACAACCAGGCGACTCAAATCAAGCCCGTGCTTGACCATGCTATCAACACATTGACGAGTATAGTCAACTTGATTGTAACAAGCAAAAGTAATGGCGAATTTTGATGGGTTCATGAATTATTTAAGTATGTAGTGCGATAAATGAAGATAACAGGCATCTGCCAATGACTTATTATGGCATCAATAAAGTAGTTATAAATAATAAATGTCACAGGGATACTGACCATGTTGAGTTATCACAATATCTGTTTACGCGAACGCGCATACTCTATAAACACTGTTATATTTTCTGAGCATAACTTATCCACGACTTGACGTATTTCTTCTTCTGGCCAATCCCACCATGAAGATTCTAACAATGCTTTTCTTGTTGGCTCATCGAATCTCCAACGAATCATTTTGGCCGGATTTCCCCCCATCACCGCATAAGGCTCGACGTCGCGACTAACTACAGCACCATTTGCAATAACAGCACCATGTCCAATGGTAACTCCTGAGAGTATAGTACTATTAGCACAAAGCCAAACATCGCTGCCAATGATCACATTTCCTCTGGTGGCAATAGGGTTTTGAATGTTTTTTGCCTCATGAAAAAACTCTGGAAACGGATAACTGGTAACCCATTTAATGCAGTGTTGTCCTCCTAAAAATATTTGGGTATTCCCCGCAATCGAACAATAGGAACCAATACGTAGAGTACTGCCTTCATCCAGGTCATGTACAATAGGCATCCCATATGTACCAACGCCTAGCTCATAGTTTGGATAGCGCTTTCGAAACTTAGCTTGTTGCCGCTTAAAATCATGCAATTCAGATCGCCCTAGCAAACGTCGCCAAGTTTTTTTACGCCATTGCTTAAGCTTTTTTAATTTTTCTTTAAACATTTTGACTAACCACTTAAGACGGGATAAAAATTAAATGTCCATTGAAGAAATCTTGCGCCATGCAATCTAGAAAAACAAAATAACACAAAAGTACATGCAATGAGTCAAACGATTATCACTGAAATAGCCCCTAATGACAAATAGAGTTATCGTAATCTGACCTAAAAATACTCTTGACTTATTATAAATAGAATGGTAATTTTAAATTAAAGAGTAATTTTTATACTAACGACATAACTAAATCTCTATTTATAATATTGCAATAATCTACTAAACATTTGTTGAGTTGGCTCGGTTGGTTTGCTCAACATCTTATAACTTATTAAGGTGACCGAAATGAACATAATTAGAAAAATATCCTCCTTTTTTTGCATGCACTCTCCTTGCTGCACTATCAACAATAAATCACTAGAGACTTACACAAGCGCCTCGACATAACCATCGAAACGACAGGCATTCGCCGACTGCTGTCTTTAACATAGACCTTAGTTACAGCCTATGCCAAACGCCTATTATCATTCTCCTATTGTGAATAATAAATTGGGTTGTCCTAAATGGACAATTCTTAAGGAATTCGGTTATGAAAACTCAAAATATATTAAAGTTGTTGTTACTGACTATTGTTTTTTTTGAAACAACACTATCCTCAGCAGCAGCCACTCCTGCACCAACGCTGACATTCAGTGCCAACCCCACTTCGATAACGATGGGTTCGACTGCGGTGCTAACGTGGTCCTCAACTAATACTACTACCTGCGTCGGCGCAGGTGGATGGAGTGGCTCTCAGGCGTTGTCAGGCACCTTTACTACACCAGCTTTAAATAGCACAACTATTTACACATTAACCTGCACGGGTTCTGATGGAAGCACTGTAACCCAGAATGCCACCCTAACAGTGACCTCTTCTGTCGTTAATGCGGGCTCTAAAATGGGCGTCAATATCAGTTATATTAACGACTGGGGTGATAGACAACACACGTTTATTGATGT
>CAIOMN010000231.1 GCA_903859415.1 uncultured Methylococcaceae bacterium | reverse complement strand
GGATATTCTACTTCAAATCACCAGCACGAAATCCAATAGCTTTAGCTATTAGCTCGCCATTTCCAGAAAACAGCTAAAAAAATATTAAAAAAGTATGTAGTGGATAAAAACTATTGCTTTTTATTTTATACAGGTCTAAGATGCTCCGCGTGTCATCGTGAGTCCAAAAATCTTAAGGAGCAAATATGATTGACCCTGCAATACAAAACTTTCTAAATGAACGTAAAGAAAGTTGGTTAAAAAAGAAAATAGACAGCAAAACAACGATAGAACAAGAGCATGAATTAACACAAGAGGCTAATGAGTTGTTTGCGTTGGCTACATGGTTGCCTGATGCAGCAAAAAGAGCTAAACAATTGTCATTGGTTAGTCATCCTGCCAAATTCAGCCACCCCAGTGCAAAAACAAGCTCTATTATTGCAACAGCGGCAAAAAACGCTGATGGCTTTATTCGCTCAGGTAACACTACAGAGCAAATGGATGTTTTTGGTAATGCAGCGGCAATGGATGTTTATAAGTTCTTAAGTTTAACGGTGGAAGACGGGCAAACCGTACTTAAGCATTTAGAACAGCAAACGCCTTTTATTCAAAAACAATTTACTTTATCTACTTTAAGTTATGCGGAATTGGCTACTTCTCTGTTAGCAATTAAAGCAACTGATGCAAATAAATCTGTTACTAGCGCAATTGTCAAGCAAGTGTATTTTCCTATTTCAGAAAATAGATATCACTTGCTTTCGGTGCTAACCCCCTCAAGTTTAATGTTCACTCTTAAGCAACGCATCAATACGCTACGATTTTCTGAGGAGACAAAATTAGCGAGGGAAGCCAAGAAAAGTAATCAAAGTTATGTAGGCGAATTGGCTGAAATTTATTCATTAACCCTTATCGGTTTTGGTGGGACTAAACCGCAAAACATCAGCGTGCTAAATAGTCAAAATTATGGCACAGCGTATTTGCTTGAATCACTCCCTCCAATACTAACAAAACGTAATGTCAACCCTCCTAAAATAAATTTTTTCAGCAACAGTTTAAGGCTCAAAGATTTTCAGAAAGATTTCGATGAGTTACACAAACAATTAAGTAGTGATACAAATAATATCCATGTCCGAAATAAACGCGATTGGCTAATCAAAAACATTATTTATCAAGTTGCCGACAAGCTGTGGCAAATTCGGTATTTAGATATTGGCTGGTCTACATCGGATAATTATCAAAATCTTCCGAAACAGCAAAAAATCTGGTTAGACCAGGCTTATAAGGAATCACGGCAACAGCAAACTGATTGGCAAGATGACATAAAAACCGCGCTAGCGCGTTGGCTTTCCAATAGCTACAAAACTACCCAAGGCGATAAAGCGTTATCAATCGACGACGATAAATACAAACCCCATTTTATTCGCCTAATTGAAGAATGTGAGGTGGCCTTGTTATGAAGAACATTTTATTAATACCCTATATTCAAATCCATAACGCTAATGCACTATCGAGTCCGTACACCATTGGATTTCCTGCTATGACAGCATGGCTGGGGGCTGTTCACGCTTTGCAACGTCATCTTAAAATCTGCGATGTCGATTTTGAAGATTTAAATTTTAAAAGTGTGGGCGTGGTATGTCATGACATTAATCTACAAACCTATAAAGGTAATAACGATTTTGTGTATTCAATCATTGGAACAGGAAATCCGTTAGATAAATCGGGCAAGCGTCCCTCATTTATTGAAGAAGCTCGCTGTCATTTAACAATTTCACTTATTATTGAATATAGCTGTGATTATGACCAAGATTTAACAGAACACGTTGATCGACTGATAAAAGGTAAACTGAAATTTGCTGGTGGCGATGTTATTACTGCCAAACCCTCAGAAACATTTGAGATTAATTCAGATAACCAGAAACAACTAATAACGAAACTAATGCCAGGGTTTTGTTTAATCGAACGCCGTGACTTAATGCAACAAGCCATGCTAGATGGAAAAGATGCTGTTGATGCTTTGCTAGATTACATAACTGTAAAGCATTCAAGTAAAGTCCAAGATAGTGGAAAAGTTACTTGGACAAGTAAACGAAAAACCAAAGGTTGGATCGTGCCAATTGCCACCGGTTTTCACGGTATTAGTGATGTGGGCATTGCCGAAAACCAACGTGATCCAGACACACCACACCGTTTTGCCGAAAGCATTGTCACCTTAGGTGAATTTATCATGCCGTATCGCATTGACAACTTAGACAATATGCTTTGGCACACGCACATCGATGAAGAAAATAATCTCTACCTTTGCCAACAAAACCAACACATTAACCAACAGTAAGGAAAAATATCATGGCTAAAAATTCAAATATCGCTTCTGTACTTGCTTTTGAAAAAAAACTCGTCCCATCAGATGGCTTTCTATATGGTACAACATGGCAAGAACGGAATAAATCCGAAGCATCTAAGTCGCTTGAATTACGTGAAAAATCAGTACGAGGAACTATCTCTAATCGTCTTAAACCCGCTATAAAAGACGATCCATTAAAACTTAATGCTGAAGTAGAGAAGCCCAACTTACAAAGAGTTGATAGCTGTGCTTTAGGTGAAGATCAAGATACATTGAAACTACATTTCACTCTTAAAGTGTTAAGTGGTGTACAAATCCCATCCGCGTGTAATAACAAAGTGTTTAATGAAACTTATAGCCAAGCTGCAAACAACTATATTGCTACCGAAGGTTTTAGAGAATTAGCTAAACGCTACGCCATTAATATTGCTAATGCTCGTTTTTTATGGCGTAACCGTGTTGGTGCTGAACATATTGAAGTTCAAGTTAAAAAACTCAATCATAACTCAGAAAAAAGTTGGGTATTCGATGCTGTAAAAATAGGGTTAAGTAATTTTGAAACAGTTACGCCTGATATTGAAGAGTTAGCAACTGAAATCGCCGACGCATTATCAGGTAAAGAAGATTTTTTACTGCTTGAAATTAAAGCATTTGCGCAAATAGGGTTCGCTCAAGATGTTTATCCCAGTGAAGAGTTAGTGTTGGACAAAAGCACAGCGAAAGATAAAAAAAGTAAAATTCTTTATCACATCAACAACATTGCGGGTATGCATTCGCAAAAAATTGGTAATGCTTTGCGTACTATTGATACATGGTATCCCGCTTACACAGAAACTAAAACTTCTATTGCCATAGAGCCTTATGGTGCAGTGACTAATTTAGGTACGGCTTACCGTAACCCAAAAGCCAAAGCTGATTTTTTTACCTTGTTTGATCGTTTTGCCTGTGGTGAAACACTGGACAAAAAAGAAGAGGAACATTATGTAATGGCAGTATTAGTGCGTGGTGGCGTATTTGGCGAAAGTGGTAAGGATTAAGTCATGAAGTTTTATTTGGAAATTACCTTGCTACCTAATCCAGAAGTTGGGGTCAATTTCCTTTGGTCAAAAGTATTTCAACAAATCCATTTAGGTTTAGTTGAAATGCAAGATAATCAAAGGCAAGTGCCCATTGGCTTATCTTTTCCTGAATATGTGATTGGCGATAAATACAGTCTATTGGGTAGTAAATTACGTTTATTTGCGAATGATGAAGCCATGCTTAAACAGTTTGATACCGCTAAATGGTTGGCGCGTTTAAGTGATTATGTGCATAGCACCAGTATTCGACCTGTCCCTGAAAAAATCATCGGTTATGCGATTTATCAACGCGAACAACCTAAAACCAATCCAGAGCGATTGGCTAGGCGTTATGCTAAAAGGCATGGTGTCGATTTTGACACAGCACTAAATGGCTTAGTCGATTTAAAATCAACCGAAAAGCCACTTAATGCTGATTTTAAGATACAGTTTCGCTATTGTGAAATGACAAAGAAAAACATCGCAAGTCCTTTTATACGTTTAAAAAGTATGAGTAGTGAGCAGACGTTTTGTTTGTGGATTAAAAAAATACCGGCTGATACTCAATCAAGTGCTACTTATTTTAGTAGTTATGGTTTAAGTGCTGTATCTTCGGTTCCCGAGTTTTGATCTAAGTTTTTTACGTTCTTTAAATATATAGAAATAGCAGTTAGTTGCGAATTAGTATTTTTGGGATAGATAAATCACCAACTATTTCTTGAATATTGTTTTGCAACTGGCTTTAAATCTTTTTTAAGTCATTCGCTACAGCACAGTTAGCTTAGAAACAATATCCGAAACCCCAGAATCCGACCACCCCTGTTATTTTTATGCTAAGAGAGGAATACATCATGCCCATACAAACTGCAAAAATCATCAGTAATGGTAATAACCAACTACTTGCTTTACCAAAAGAATTTTCTTTTGATACAACTGAGGTGTATATCGACAAACAAGGTGACAATCTTATTATTTCTCCTAAAAAAGCAACATGGGATGCGTTTTTTATTAGCCCATCCGCGTTTGATGAAGATTTCTTAAATGATAAAGAAGACACCCCGCCACAAGAGCGGAAATTTTAATCCATGTATTTGTTAGATACCAGAGCGCTTAGCTAGACGTTAATGCTCTACAATAAAAGTTTATATAGTGATAATGTTTTTGGTTTGTGGGTAAAAAAGTCAATCTTTGAAACCTAAATCTGTACAACTTCATTTAGCAGTTATGGTTTAAGTGCAATATCAACTGTACCCAAGTTTTGACCTAAGTTTTTCACGCTCTTTAAAAATATAGAAATATCAGTTAGTTGTGATGTGGTGTATTAGAGATGGGTAAGTGACCATAAATCTCCTGTATACTGCTTCGCAACTGACTTTAAGGATTATATAAGTCAGTTCACTGCCGCACAGGCAGCTTAGAAATATACTAACCCCTGCGTTAACTCTAGAGGAGTGTTCACTGCCGCACAGGCAGCTTAGAAAAACTATCAATCTAATGTCGTTAGATCGTTATTGTTCACTGCCGCACAGGCAGCTTAGAAAGATACAATCTGACCGGAAATATAAAAGTTAATGTTCACTGCCGCACAGGCAGCTTAGAAATGAGCAAATTCAACCGCTGAGCTGAGATATAAGTTCACTGCCGCACAGGCAGCTTAGAAACAAAGTTC
>CAIOMN010000230.1 GCA_903859415.1 uncultured Methylococcaceae bacterium | reverse complement strand
TGCCCTTGGCTGCATATCTGGGGTTACCCGAAAGTCATGTCCATGCCGTAGATATTTATTTTGACGACAAAGGTGAGTATCTAGGCTTTGATCAAAGTTCACCTTTAGCCAGAACTGGGGGGAAGTCTGTTGTAGTCGGTGAGCTTAAAACAGCAGCTTCTTTGGTCATGATTGGCGATGGTAAAACAGATTTGGAAGCAAAGCAGGCTGGGGCTTATGTTATAGGCTTTGGTGGCGTTGTCGATAGAACTATAGTTCGTGAGTCAGCGGACTTTTATAGCTCAGAACCCTCGTTACATTTTGTCCTCAATCATGTGTTGTAGCCGGTTGTATTTGTAGCTTATGAGAATTTTAGGGATAGATCCGGGGTCAAGATTAACCGGTTACGGTATTATTGAAGATACGCCACAAGGCTACAAATATATCGCCAGCGGTAGCATTCGAATTAAAGCGGATTATTTTCCAGATCGGCTTAAACAGATATTTGATGGTATCTTGGAAATCATTGATAACTATCAGCCTGAACAAATGGCGATTGAACAGGTCTTTATGCACAAAAATGCGGATTCCGCTTTGAAATTAGGTCAAGCGAGAGGCGCAGCTATTTGTGCAGTGCAAACTCAGCAGATCGCAGTGTTTGAATATGCAGCACGACAGGTCAAGCAAGCCGTTGTAGGTAAAGGCGCGGCTGATAAACTTCAGGTACAGCATATGGTAAAGATTTTATTGAACGTGCAGGGTGAACTATCTTTAGATGCCAGTGATGCTCTGGGGATTGCTATTTGTCATGGTAATTATCAGCAGACTGCCATCATGTTAAGTAAGCAAGGGATGATTAGGTGATAGGTTTTTTGCGAGGCAAGCTGGTTCATAAAGCGCCACCCTTTTTAATAATGGATGTTAATGGGGTTGGTTATGAAGTGGAAGCGCCTATGACCACATTTTATGATTTACCTGCACTCAATGAAGAAATAAAATTGCATACGCATTTAGTCGTTCGCGAAGATGCGCATATTTTATTTGGATTTTCTGCAGAAGCCGAGCGGACTTTATTTAGAGCTCTGATTAAGGTTAACGGCGTGGGGCCAAAGTTGGCTTTAACTATTTTGTCTGGGCAGAGTGCAGAAGAGTTTTATCGCTGTATTCAGGATAATGATTCACAGGCGTTGGTACGTTTGCCCGGTGTAGGTAAAAAGACGGCGGAACGCTTAATTATTGAGATGCGTGACCGGTTGCCAGATTTGGGTGTGTCAGGTTCTGCGAGCACGGATACGGTTGGTGTAAAAATATCAACTGCTGGTAGTCCAAAGCAGGAAGCTATCAGCGCATTGTGTTCCTTAGGGTATAAACCTTTGGATGCTAGTAAAATGATCCAGAATATCAGCACAGAGGGAAAAACGTGCGAAGACATTATTCGCTTAGCGCTACAGGGAGCCGTTAGATGATTGAAAGCGATAGATTGATAACGGCTCGAAGTCATTCCGATGAAGAGCGTCAAGATCGCGCAATTCGGCCAAAAAAGTTAGCTGATTATGTGGGTCAGAAAGAGTTGTGCGCACAAATGGAGATTTTTATTCAAGCAGCAACGGCCCGAAACGAAGCTTTAGATCATGTGCTTATTTTTGGACCACCTGGATTAGGTAAAACAACGTTGGCTAATATCATCGCAGCCGAAATGTGTGTTAAAATTCGCCAAACGTCTGGGCCTGTGTTGGATAAGGCGGGTGATCTAGCTGCATTATTGACTAATCTTGAAGCGCATGATGTATTATTTATTGATGAGATACATCGCTTGAGTCCAGCGGTTGAAGAAATTTTATATCCTGCCATGGAAGATTATCAATTAGATATTATGATTGGAGAAGGGCCTGCTGCACGATCCATTAAGTTGGATTTGCCACCCTTTACCTTAGTTGGAGCAACCACCCGTGCAGGTTTATTGACATCTCCATTACGTGATCGTTTTGGAATTGTGCAACGTTTAGAGTTTTATACGGTTGATGAATTAGCCAGTATTGTTTTGCGATCTGCTAAAGTTTTGGGTATTGTCATGGATCAAAAGGGCGCCTATGAAGTGGCTCGTCGATCAAGGGGAACACCTAGAATTGCAAATCGATTATTAAGACGCGTGCGTGATTATGCCGAGGTAAAAGGTAATGGCACCATAACAGAAGATGCTGCTATGCAAGCGTTGGACATGTTAAGAGTTGATAGTAATGGTTTTGATGCCTTGGATCGTAAATTATTGATGACCATGATTGAGAATTTTGCCGGTGGTCCGGTGGGTCTTGATACGTTAGCGGCCGCAATTAGTGAAGAGCGCGGAACGATTGAAGATGTTTTAGAACCGTATTTGTTACAACAAGGCTTTATTATGCGCACACCTCGTGGGCGTGTTGTTACCCAGAATGCCTACTTGCATTTTGGTTTGTCTCCACCCCATCAGATCGGGGTGTCTGAAGATTTATTTGAATAATAAAAGTTAGTAGATTGTTGTCTGATATTAATCCGATTTTTTACTTTTTAAGCATTAATTTATAGATGATGTTTACAAAATTTATCTGGCCTGTTCGTGTTTATTATGAAGACACAGATGCAGGTGGCGTAGTATTTTATGCTAATTACCTAAAGTTTTTTGAGCGAGCGAGAACCGAGATGCTAAGGGCTGCCGGTTTTGAGCAAGATGAACTTATTGAAAATGAAGGTGTGCTTTTTGCAGTTCGGTCTGTGCAAGTTGATTATCTTCTCCCAGCTTGTTTTAACGAACAAATATTGGTGAGTGCTGAGGTAGTTCTAGCTAAAAAGGCCAGTATTACTTTTGAACAACATATTACACGAGGTGATGATCTTTTATGTAAAAGTATGAGTCGTATCGCCTGTTTGGATGCTAAAACACTGCGTCCTAAAGCAATTCCCGAAAACCTATTAGAGCTGTTAAAGAATGAATACTGATTTATCCATTTTCCATTTAGTTAAAGAAGCCAGTTTTGTTGTTCAATTTGTCATGATGTTACTGTTAGTAGCTTCTTTGTCATCGTGGACGTTTATTTTTTCAAAGCGCAAAGAGCTTAATCGAGCCATTGAAATTACTGATGAGTTCGAAGAGCAGTTTTGGTCAGGGGTTGCTTTAACAGATCTATATCGAAAACTGGCAGCAAAGGATTTTGAACCAGAAGGTATAGAGAAAATATTTCTTGCAGGGTATAAAGAGTTTTCCAGAATGCGGCAGGCGGGTAATGTTGAACCTGGGGTTCAAGTGGAAAGCGCCCAAAGAGCGATGCGTATCGAATTATCACGAGAACTGGAAAGGCTTGATGAGCACTTGTCTTTTCTTGCCACTGTCGGTTCTATTAGTCCTTATATTGGTTTATTTGGAACGGTATGGGGCATTATGAATTCATTCATGTCATTGGGTAATGTTAAGCAAGCGACCTTAGCCCAAGTTGCTCCTGGTATTGCAGAGGCGCTGATTGCAACCGCGATTGGTTTGTTTGCCGCTATTCCTGCCGTTATTGCCTATAACCGGTTTTCTACTCGATTGGATCGATTAACAGGTCGATACGAGTTGTTTGTTGAAGAGTTTGTTGTTCTATTACAAAGACAGGCACATCAAAAATGAGTGGACCTCAGATAAGTAGAAAAAATGGGCGTAGAAAGCCTATGGCAGAGATCAATGTGGTTCCTTACATTGATGTTACGTTGGTTTTGCTGATTATTTTTATGATTACAACGCCTATGTTACAGACGGGCGTAGACGTTGATCTTCCACAAGCGCAATCGAAAACCGTCGAATCGGATAGTGATGGAGCTAATCCGCCTATCATCATTTCAATTAAGACTGAGGGGCAATATTATATCAAATCTGATAACCAGACCGATGTGCCGATATTGCCTGAAGATATCAATGCGCGTGTTGCAGAAATCCTAAGCGATAAGCCAAAAACCCAAGTGCTTATAAACGCAGATAAAGCCGTGAATTATGGAGTAGTGGTTACAGTCATGGCAGCACTTAAGAACGCGGGCGTGCCTACTGTAGGATTAATGACCAAGCCTGAAGAACAATAAATTTGCATGCATAACCAAAGAAGATTTACTTGGCCTTTTTTACTGGCTTTAGCTTTACATCTTACGCTTTTGGGTTTGTTTGTATTAAGCGCACTCTATAAACCAGAGATTAAAGAGCCTGAATCTAAGCCAGAGCCGGAAGTCATTCATGCGACCATGATTGACACCGCAAGTTTGCAAGCTGAGGCGGAGGCTATTAAAAAAGCAGAGGCAGAAAAGGCTCTAGCTGAGAAGGAGCAGTTGGCGGCTAAGGAAAAAGCTGAATTAGAATTAAAGCGGGCTGAAGAGGAGGCTTTGGCTAAAGCAGAAGCTGAAAGACAGGCCAAGGCAGAAGAAGCTGACCGAGCAAAGGCTGAAGCAAAAGCAGAAGCAGAAGCCGCTGCAGTAGCACGGGCGAAAGCCGAAGCCGAGAAACAGGCTAAAGCGGAAGCAGAAAAAGTTGCTAAAGCTGAGGCAGCAAAGCAAGCCAAGGCAGAAGAAGCTGAAGCACAGGCAAAAGCAGAAGCTGCTGCAGCCGCACGGGCGAAAGCTGAAGTCGAGAAACAGGCTAAAGCGGAAGCAGAAAAAGTTGCTAAAGCAGAGGCAGCAAAG
>CAIOMN010000229.1 GCA_903859415.1 uncultured Methylococcaceae bacterium | reverse complement strand
AATTATCTTAAAGTGGCTAGTGTTATCAATGGCGATGAATCAATAGAGAACCAGACGCTTATGACGCAATTAGTGACGGTCGAGGAAGGTTATATGGTTGGTTATCTGGCGGAAATTAGGTAATATTTCACATACAATAATTATAAAAGATGGATGATATGACTAAAGCAATCGTTTTAACAGGTATTACTACGACAGGCACGCCGCATTTAGGTAATTATGTCGGTGCAATTAGACCGGCTATCGCCGCGAGCAAAGATGAGAATGTGGTGCCGTTTTATTTTCTCGCAGACTATCATGCCTTGATCAAATGTCAGGAGCCAGAACGCGTCAGACAGTCTAGTCTGGAAATTGCGGCAACTTGGTTAGCCTTAGGTTTGGATACATCCAATGCCGTGTTTTATCGGCAATCAGATGTGCCAGAAATTATGGAGTTAGCCTGGATGCTGACCTGTGTGGCATCTAAGGGGTTGATGAATAGAGCACATGCTTATAAGGCTGCGGTAGCTGAAAATGAGCAGAGCGGTGAAAATGATCCTGATAAAGGCATTAATATGGGTTTATTTAGTTATCCTATCTTGATGGCTGCTGATATCCTCATGTTTAACGCCAATAAAGTGCCGGTCGGTAAAGATCAGATACAGCATATTGAAATGGCGAGGGATATTGCAGCGCGTTTTAATCATATCTACGGGGAGCATTTTACCTTGCCTGAAGCGGTGATTGATGAGCACGGTGCGACCTTGTTGGGTTCGGACGGTCGTAAGATGAGTAAGAGCTATAACAATACGATTCCTCTCTTTGAGCCTGAGAAGAAATTAAAGAAGCTGATTAATAAGATTAAAACCAATTCCTTAGAGCCGGGTGAGCCTAAAAATCCCGATGATTGCACGCTCTTTAGTATCTATAAATCGTTTGCAACGACAGATCAAGTGCTTGAAATACGTCAACGCTATGCTGAGGGGATTGCTTGGGGAGAAATGAAACGGGTTTTGTTTGAACACATCAATGATCATATAACGCCAGCAAGGGAGCGCTACGAGGCATTAATACAGGCACCTGAACATATTGAGCAACAGTTACAGGAAGGCGCACTTAAAGCAAGAGCGGTCAGTGCACCGTTTATTAAAGAATTACGTAAAGCAGTAGGGATTTCCAGGATTTCATTGTGAAAAAACAAAGCTTCAGTGATTGGCTGCGCCAATCATTGTTGTTTATTACCAGCGGACCCTTGGTTTGGGTCAGTTATACGTTGTTTATTGGGATTTTAATGCCCGTTGGCAAGGTTTCTTTGCTGCTAGGTATTTTGTTTTCTGTGATGGCTTTGTTTGTGGGTGTGGGTGTTGCTAAGTATATAGATCTTAAATATACGGTAGAAAACCCGGTTAGCTTGCCTTGGGCGCTGAGAAAAAGTCTGCCTTTAGCGGTTCTAGCCGCAGGTGCCATTGTGGTCTTTTGGTTTGCATTTATGGTCGTCGCCTATTTATTCTTGGGTGAGTATTATAAGGTGAGTCGATTCTTTTTTTATTGGGAATTAACACCAGAAAAGCTGAGTTATCGTCATACACGAGAGCTTGCCAGTTGGATTTATGCTTATGCCAACGTTACTTTAATATTTACTTTGTTAATGTTAACAACTTTTGCGAGTTGGTTTAGTTACCCTTTGATGTTATTCAAAGACTATGCCTGGAGTCAGGCAAGAGAGCAGGGTAATGTTATGTTGAGAAGAAATCAGCAGGCTATTTATAAAATGCTTGGTTTTTTAGCGGCTCAAGCAATGCTCTGCATGACCGTAACACCGTTGTTAACGCCTGTTTTATATATGCTGACATCTACCATGATGTATGTTTCTTACCGGTCTTTATTTGAGTCCAAACAATAAGTAAATACTTGCTTCGTAGTCTTGATTTGACTATTTGCGGTGTTTTGTTTTGTGCACAGTTGTGTGTTTTGCACCAAAAAAAGTGAGCTAACTTGTTTTTTCTGTCGGAGGGGGATTTAAGTATTTTAAAATGTGTGCGGTTTAATGTTGTTTAATTAGAGTATGTTAGCGGTTTTTTACCCGTTTTCTTTATCAATGCAAGATGATTATTAAAGAATGGTGTGAAATGTGCTTTCAAATTTATTAACCAGTCCAGTTTATCTATCAAATTGACGCTAATATGACTTCAAAATATACCGCTTTAAAAGATCATGAAACACCGCTTAAAGTCTTGTTTACAGGGTATCTCTGTGCTGTTGGAATAGGCTATCTTTTTGCGCTAATCCAAATTTTATTTACGCATGGTATGGCGGATGGCAAATTCGGTTTGTCAGTCGATGATATCGTGTATAGCTATTACGGTAACCGTTCGGGTACTGTGCTTGAACAGAAGTTAAATGGCTCCATGAAAGAAAATGCACCAGAAAAGGAGCGTTTCAAAATAATGGAGTGGGTCAGAGATGGCGCGGATCCATATGATTATAAAGATGATGGTATTGAAAAAATAGTCCAAACCCGCTGTGTTATGTGTCATAACAAAGAGGCGTCCGGCATTCCTAACTTTGCCGAGTTTGAGGGTTTAAAGCCTTACACCGCCCAAGATACCGGTGCGACTTTTACATCGTTAACACGAATATCACATATTCATTTGTTTGGAATAAGTTTTATCTTCATGTTTGTAGGGCTGATTTTTAACTTTGCTGAAACGACCACTATGCAATATAAGTGTATTGCTATCGGAATGCCATATGCCTTTCTTGTGGCGGATATCATGTCTTGGTGGTTGACCAAGATTCATCCGGTTTTTGCCTGGTTAGTCATTTTTGCCGGTATGGGGATGGGGGTTTCATTCATGTTTATGTGGGTGACGTCTATTACCGAAATGTGGCTGTATCAGACGGTATTTGTTAAAGGTATTGGTTCGCGGTATCTGGAGTGGCGGGATAGCCCTGGAGTAACTGTTGCTGATCGAGCATGGGATTTTGTTAAGCGGGTGGCTAAACAGATTGTACCAGTCAGCTTGTTCATAAAAGAACAATGGCTTGCTCATGCTTGGCCCGTTATTAAAAACAAGCTTAAAAAGTAATGCTTAGGCTCATGGCATGTTTAACAGGCAATATGCCTTGAGCTTTTATAATTGGGCATGACAGAGCTGCTGACGGAAAAGTCTATAGAGCAGACATTAATTCACTGCCATAACGCACCCCATGTCTATATTGGGTACAGTGGCGGTATTGATTCACATGTGTTATTACATCTGTGCGCGTCTAGCTCAGCCCTTAAGGCTAAGTTAATTGCGGTTTATATCCATCATGGCTTGCAAGTTGAAGCAGAATCCTGGGCTAGGCATTGTCAAGTAACGGCAGAAAGTTTGGGCGTTGATTTTAGGGTTTTGCGTGTCAATGCAGAAGCAGGGCAGGGCGAGAGTCCCGAAGAAGCCGCAAGAAATGCCCGTTATAAAGCGTTAAAGTCATTAATGGCCATTGATGATGTGCTCTTGATTGCTCAGCACAGGGAGGATCAGCTGGAAACTGTTTTGTTGCAACTGATGCGTGGAAGTGGTTTACGTGGTTTATCAGGGATGCCTCACAGTATAGCTTTTGGACTCGGAGTTTTGTTGAGACCCTTGCTTGATGTTACAAAACAGGCGATTAATCATTATGCACAAACCCATGCTCTAAGATGGGTCGAAGATCCTAGTAACTCAAGTAATGTGTATGATCGTAATTTTTTACGTAATGAGCTTTTACCCTTATTAAAGCAGCGCTGGCCCCAGTGTGATAAAACGGTGGCAAGGTCGGCAGGTCATTGTGCCGATGCGCAGATTTTGATTTCTGAACAGGCTCAATCTTTATTCATCGATATGCTTAATGAGGATGACCAAACACTTTGTATTAGTCAGTTACTATTATGTAAGCCATCATTGCAAGCGTGGGTTGTTAGAGAATGGTTTCAGGCGCATAACTTAAAAATGCCTGCGCAAGCGTTTATCGAGCGATTGCAGACTGAAGTGATCTCGGCAAGGACGGATAGTGATCCAATATTATCAGGGCAAGGTTTTTGTGTTCGGCGTTATCGAGATAAGTTGTATTGTTTAAAAGATGGCTTATTGCCCAGAATTTTAGAAGGTCATTGGCCTTTAGGAACTGACTGTATCGAGCTATCTTCAGGTTGGCGTTTGTTCTGTCGGCCATCGTCAGTGGGTATTTCATTGGAACAGTGGCAAAGTTCAGTTATTACTGTTAAGGCGCGTTGTGGTGGTGAGAAAATTCGCTTACCAGGTCGACAGGGATCTCATGCCTTGAAAAATTTGTTCCAGGAAGTGGGTATTCCGCCGTGGGAAAGAGAGGCGATGCCGTTGGTGTTTTTGGATGACAAGCTTGCTGCAGTGGGTGATTTGTGGGTTAGTGCAGAGTTTTATCTTGAACAAATAGACGGTTGTATTCGTTTATTTTTGGATAACGAGAATGTCGTTATCGCTTGAAATTAGGGGGAATTAACCAGTTTAACCTAAGGTATCTGACTATTGCTTTATAAAAGACAATGACGACAGGTTCATTGTCGATTAAAATAGGTAAGATTTTCTTGAGCTGTCATCAGTTTTCCTCTGAATTCAAAACATTTTAAATGACAAAATATATTTTCATTACCGGTGGTGTTGTGTCATCGCTGGGCAAAGGCATTGCTGCATCATCGCTGGCTGCAATTCTTGAGGCTCGTGGTCTTAAAGTCACTATGACCAAGTTAGATCCTTATATCAATCTTGATCCGGGCACCATGAGCCCTTTTCAGCATGGCGAGGTGTTTGTTACTGAAGATGGCGCAGAAACGGACTTGGACTTAGGTCATTATGAGCGTTTTCTTAAAACCACGATGGCTAAAAAGAACAATTTCACTGCCGGTCAAGTGTATGACAGTGTGTTGCGTCGAGAGCGTAAAGGTGAGTATTTGGGGGCTACGGTTCAGGTTATTCCGCATATTACTGACGAAATCAAACGACGCGTCTATCTGAGTGCTGAAGGAGTTGATGTCGCTTTAATTGAAGTGGGCGGTACGGTCGGAGATATTGAGTCATTGCCTTTTATGGAGGCGATTAGGCAAATGCGCTTTGAACTCGGCCATGAGCGGTCCTTGTTTATTCATTTAACGCTGGTGCCTTATATCCGGTCAGCGGGAGAGATTAAAACCAAACCGACTCAACATTCTGTCAAGGAATTACGGGCGATTGGTATACAGCCTGATATTCTGATTTGTCGTTCTGAGCAGCCTATACCGGTTACAGAGCGTCGTAAAATTGCTTTATTTACTAATGTAGAAGAAAAAGCGGTTATTTCTGCTATTGACGCAGATACTATTTATCGCATTCCTTTGTTGCTTCATGAGCAAGGTCTAGATGATATCGTGGTTAATAAACTGCGATTAAATGCCTTGCCTGCTGATTTATCTGAATGGACAACGGTGATTAATGCCTTAAACAATCCGGTCACAGAAGTGACTATTGCTATTGTGGGTAAGTATGTGGATCATTCCGATGCTTATAAATCATTGAATGAAGCTTTAATTCACGCCGGTATTTCTACACGGACTAAAGTTAATATTAACTATATTGACTCAGAAGTGATTGAAGACGAAGGGGTTTCCAGATTAAAAAATGTGGATGCTATTTTAGTCCCTGGTGGTTTTGGTGAACGCGGTGTTGAAGGTAAAATTGCCACTGTTCGTTATGCTCGTGAAAACAAAATTCCTTATTTAGGTATTTGTTTAGGGATGCAGGTTGCCGTGATTGAGTTTGCACGAGATGTGGCAGGCCTTGAAGGGGCACACAGTACTGAATTCTTGCCCACTTCGCCGTATCCAGTGATCGGTTTAATCACGGAGTGGATGGCTGAAAGTGGTCGCTTAGAAATCCGTGACGAGAACTCTGATTTAGGGGGTTCAATGCGTTTGGGTGGACAACAATGTCGTTTGCAATCGGATTCTTTGGCTTTTGCTTTGTATCAGAAGGATGTGATTACCGAACGTCATCGTCATCGTTATGAGTTTAATAATCAATATGTCGAGAAACTGGAAAAAGCGGGGATGCGCTTTTCTGGTAAATCAATTGATGGTCGTTTGGTTGAAGTCATTGAATTGCCTGATCATCCTTGGTTCCTGGCTTGTCAGTTTCATCCTGAATTTACGTCAACACCCAGAAAAGGTCATCCTTTATTTTCTGGTTTTGTAGTCGCAGCGTCTCAAAATAAGAAGGGTTAAGTTAATGGAATTATGTGGTTTTGAAGTAGGTTTAGATCAGCCTTTATTTTTGATTGCGGGTCCTTGCGTCATCGAAAGTGAACAATTGGCATTGGATACAGCGGGTTATCTTAAAGAATTAACGACAGCATTAAATATCCCTTTTATCTATAAATCTTCGTTTGATAAAGCCAATCGCTCATCACACGAAAGTTTTAGAGGCCTAGGCATAGAGAAGGGTTTAGAGATTTTAGCTAAAGTTAAGCAACAAATCGGTGTGCCGGTGTTAACAGATGTGCATGAGGATACGCCTTTAGCTGAAGTAGCGAGTGTGGTTGATGTGATGCAAACGCCCGCTTTTTTATGCAGACAAACTAATTTTATTCAGCAAGTTGCTGCACAAGGCATTCCGGTTAATATCAAAAAAGGTCAGTTTCTTGCACCTTGGGATATGGCTAATGTGGCTAATAAAGCCAAGGCGACGGGCAATCAACAAATTATGGTTTGTGAGCGTGGTGTGTCGTTTGGCTACAATAATCTGGTTTCTGACATGCGTTCACTAGCCGTGATGAGAGACACGGGTTGTCCCGTGGTATTTGATGCAACCCATTCAGTCCAGTTACCAGGCGGACAAGGCAATTGTTCGGGTGGGCAGCGTGAATTTGTCCCTGTGTTAGCAAGAGCGGCTGTGGCTGCGGGTGTTTCTGGTTTGTTTATGGAAACTCATCCTGATCCTGCAAAAGCTTTAAGTGATGGTCCAAATGCTTGGCCTTTATATAGAATTAAAGAATTATTAGACGTTTTATTAACCATCGACAGAGCTGTTAAAGCACAGACTCTGATAGAAACAACCTTATAGGAAACAACATGGCTGCAATAGTAGATATTCGTGCAAGAGAAGTTTTAGATTCACGTGGTAACCCCACTGTAGAGGCGGATGTGATTTTAGCGTCTGGTGTTGTGGGAAGTGCAATGGTACCATCCGGCGCTTCGACAGGTGAGCGTGAAGCGATTGAATTACGTGATGGCGATAAAGCACGTTATTTAGGTAAGGGTGTATTAAACGCAGTAAACAATGTTAAAACTGAAATCCGTGATGCGGTGATCGGTTTAGATGTTAATGATCAAGCGGCGCTTGATAAAGTAATGATCGAGCTTGATGGTACAGAAAGTAAAGCCCGTTTAGGTGCGAATGCTTTATTAGCGGTTTCTTTGGCGGCGGCTCATGCGTCTGCTAAAGAAGCGGGTCAGCCTTTATACCGTCATTTAAATAAATCAGGTGAATTTATTTTACCTGTACCGATGATGAACATCATTAACGGTGGTTCACATGCGGATAACAGCGTTGACTTACAAGAGTTTATGATTTTACCGGTAGGTGCGCCTACTTTCCGTGAAGCAATTCGTTACGGTGCTGAAGTTTTCCATAACTTAAGTAAAGTATTAAAATCTAAAGGATTGGCAACGACTGTCGGTGATGAAGGTGGTTTTGCGCCTAATTTATCGTCAAATGAAGAAGCGATTAGCGTTATTTTACAAGCGATTGAACAGGCCGGTTACAAACCTGGTGTTGATATTTTCTTAGGCTTGGATGCTGCGGCTTCTGAATATTACACAGATGGTATTTATGATTTAGCGTCAGAAAGCAAAACATATACATCAGCTCAAATGGCTGATTTCTTCGTGGATTGGGTAGATCGTTATCCTATTATCAGCATTGAAGATGGCTTTGACGAAAATGATTGGGATGGTTGGAAGTTAATCACTGAAAAATTGGGTAATCGTATTCAATTAGTCGGTGATGATCTATTTGTAACTAATCCAAAAATCTTACAAAAAGGCATTGAAAGAGACATCGCTAACTCAATCTTAATTAAAGTAAACCAAATCGGTACCTTAACTGAAACCTTTGCAGCGATTGATATGGCGCATAAAGCGTCTTATACCGCAGTTATGTCACATCGTTCAGGTGAAACTGAAGACGTGACCATTGCTGATTTAGCCGTTGCGACGGGCACAGGCCAAATTAAAACCGGTTCTTTGAGTCGTTCAGACCGTGTGGCTAAATACAACCGTTTGATGAAGATTGAAGAAGAATTAGGTAGCTTGGCTCGATACGCGGGTCACAGTGCATTTAGAAAGCTTTAAGATTTTTTAAAGTGCAAGGCAAAGGATATCGTTATTTTTTACTGTATCCTTTGTTGTTTAATTTTATTTTGAAGCTATGAAGATTCTTCTCGCTGTTGTAGTTGTGTTGATTGGTCAGTTGCAGTATCGCTTGTGGTATGCCACTGGTAACGGAGGGGTTAAGCAGGTAATGGCTTATCAACAGAAGCTTAATGAACTGAATATTGAGGTAGAAGAGAAAAGTGCCCGTAATAAAGCCCTTTATGCAGAGGTAGAGGATTTAAGAAAGGGGCGGGAGACCTTAGAGGAACGAGCCAGGGAAGAGCTAGGGATGATTAGGGAGGGAGAGACTTTTTTTCAGGTGCTTGAATAAAGTTGAACACAGATTAAAGGCGGAAGATTAATAGTGAATGCCACTGTTAGTCTTCCTCCTTTTCTGTTTAAATAATTGTTCGAGTCAAAAACCTATACTCTAGTATAATAAAAAATTGAGATTAACAGTAGGTTTCTATAAAACTCAATGTTTCCAATAATTGGTATAGGTGCATCTGCAGGTGGTCTAGATGCCTTGCAGCAGTTTTTAAGCCATGTGCCCAAAGATTGTGGCATGGCTTTTGTGGTTGTTCAGCACCTTTCACCCGACCATGTCGGCAACCTCCCTGAGCTTCTCCAACGCTCCACAACAATGAAAGTCCAGCAGGTTGATGGGGTTGTAAAAGTTAATCCCGATTCTGTCTATGTCATCCCTCCCAATAGGGATATGACGATCAAAAATCGCAATCTCTATCTTCAGATGCCTGACACAAAACAGGGCCTGCGGTTGCCGATAGATCTATTTCTGCGGTCGTTAGCTGACGATTGCAGTACGCAAAGTATTGGCGTAATTCTTTCCGGTATGGGATCAGACGGTACCTTGGGTCTCGGCGCAATAAAAAAGCAGGGTGGGTTGACATTGGTGCAGGAGCCTTTAGTGGCCAAGTTCGATAGCATGCCTAAAAGCGTTATTGATTCAGGTTTTGCTGACATAATCGCTCCTGCTGAGGAGTTGCCTCAACGGATCATTGATTTCCTTGGAGGAACCCAACTTGGATGGAATACTGAACAGAACCCTAGAAATAAAGAATTAAGCGGCTTTGAAATGATCACAGCCCTGCTTAAGGCCAGAACACGGCACGATTTCTCACTCTACAAGCCTACTTCGGTCTATCGCCGGATCGAAAGAAGAATGGGCGTACACAAAATTGATTCAATTGCCGAATATGCTCAGTTTCTACAGAAGAACGACCAGGAACTCGATCTGCTCTTCAAGGAGCTGCTGATTGGTGTAACTAGTTTCTTCCGGGATATCGACAGTTGGGAAGAACTGAAGAAAGAAGCCCTGCCGAAAATACTGGCAGCCTATCCCGAAGGGGCGACTCTAAGAGCTTGGTCATGTGGCTGTTCAACCGGAGAGGAAGCCTATTCTCTTGCGATGTCGTTCCGGGAGGCGCTCGATCAGGTGACACAGCCGGACAACTATCACTTGCAGATATTTGCTACCGACCTCAATGCCGATGCCATTGAGAAAGCTCGTAAAGGCTTATATGCCGCCACAATAGAATCAGACGTGTCAGCCGGGCGACTGCAACGCTTTTTCATTAAAGAGGGTAACAGGTATAGCGTTCGTAAGGAGATTCGTGAAAAAGTAACCTTCGCCCAGCAGAACGTCATTATGGACCCGCCCTTTACGAAGCTTGACATTCTTATCTGCCGCAACCTGCTGATTTATCTTTCAACTGAGCAGCAAAAAAAACTGTTACCGTTGTTCCACTACTGCCTTAAACCGGGGGGGCTGCTCTTTCTTGGTAGCGCAGAAAGTATCGGTCCCCAAATGGATCTGTTTACCACAGCAACTGGCGGCACAAGGCTTTATTGGCGTAGCGAAAACGTTTTGCAGAAAGGGGAACTATTATTTTCGACCGCATCAATCTACAACTCTATGGCATCATCGCAACAGGATTCCCTTATGTCCAAAACAGCCGATAACCTTAAAGCATTGGCTGACCATCTCATCCTGAAGCATTTCTCGTTACCGACTATTCTGGTCAATGATCAGGGAGATATTGTTTATATCAACGGAAAGACCGGCAAGTATCTCGAGCCGGCAGCCGGCAAAGCCAACCTGAATATCTTCGCCATGGCCCGCGAAGGTCTGCAATATACGTTAGGACGTGCATTCAGTCAGGCCTTGCGACAGAGCGACCCTATCACCGTTAGGGGAAATCTGGCAGGCGCGGATAGCAGCATAAAAAGCGTTGATATCACGATTATGAAGATTGAAGCCCCTGAACCGCTCCAAGAGATGCTGTTAATAGCTTTTAAAGAGGAGTCAATGCAGCTAAAGGCAAAACGGAGACGGACTGGAACGGTTCAAGATCATAAGCAGTTGGAAGATCTTGAGCTTGAACTGCTGAAAACCCGTGAAGAGCTGTGTGCCACCCGTGAGGAGATGCAGTCCACTAACGAGGAACTCACCACTTCGAAAGAAGAGATGGAATCGATGAATGAGGAGCTTCAGAGCGTCAATGCAGAGCAGTCTACCCAGTTGGATGACTTTAAGCTGGTCAGCAACGATATGGAGAATTTACTGAACAGCACAGAGATCGTCACGGTCTTTCTGGACAATCATCTACAGATACGACGGTTCACGCTTGGAGCCAACAGGTTGTTCAAACTGATACCGAGCGATGTGGGGAGACCTATGACTGATATTGTCTCAAATCTGAACTATCCGTTGCTTTATGACCATGTTCATGATGTGCTCAGAAAGTTGATTTCGGTTGAGAGTGAGGTGTCAACAGTGGATGGACGCTGGTATCTGGTTCGGATAATGCCTTACCGCACCTTGGACATGATGATCAATGGGGTCGTGATTACTTGTAACGACATCACCGCAGCAAAGAAAATTGAAGGCGAGTTACAGGAAGAGATTAAGGGACTGAAAGCTCAGCTTGCCGGCTGGATAGAAAAGCCAGAACATGAGTAAAAAAAGATGCAATCCTGAAGTGCTCCGCAGAAATGCCGAAGTTAAACTTGCCTCTTCTGAATTCTCGCAAGAAACAGACATGAAAGAAGTAGACTTGATGCGATTGCAGCACGAACTACAGGTACATCAGGTGGAGCTGGAGATGCAGAATGAAGAGCTGCGTCTTTCATTGGCGAAGGTAAATGATTATAAGATTCATCTAAAAAACATCATACAATTGGCCCCGGCCGGTTATTTTCGTCTTGATAGAGAGGGGTTTATTCGGGAAGTCAATAAAGCCTGGTTGGAAATGCATGGCTATGACTCCTCTGATGAGGTCGTTGGCAAACACTTCAGTGTGATGCAGGTAGACAGTACTTTAGATTCTGCTATTACTCATATCTCTGAGCTTAAGAAAGGCAAGGCTATTCCGTACGGCGAGTTCTCCAGTCGCAAAAAGAATGGTATGGTTGGTCATCATGTATTCTCAGCTCATCCGATTATGCATTATGGTGGTGTTATCGGATTTGAGTGGTTCATTATTGACATCAGCGAGCGCATCAGACTTGAGGAAGAAAAGAAAGTGCTCGAACAACAGTTCCAGCAGGCTCAGAAATTGGAAAGCCTGGGAATATTGTCCGGTGGTATCGCTCATGACTTCAATAATGTTCTGGCGATCATCCTATCGTGTTGCGGTATGATCAAGCTGAATTATGAAAATGCAGATAAGTTCTTACCGTATATTGAAAAAGCGGTAGATCGTGGCGCCGGGTTGTGCCGTCAGATGCAGATCTACGCTGGGGAGGTTTCTATCATTCAGTCTGAGATCATTATGTCGATATTGGTGGATGATGTGGTAAAAATGCTTAAAGCAACCACCTGTAAGAATGTAGTGATCAAAACAAGTTTAACACCTGATATTTCTTCCATCAATGGTGATGCCAGCCAGCTCAGCCAGGTTTTAATGAATCTGATTATCAACGCATCCGAGGCTATTGGCGATGCTCAGGGCGAGATAATGGTTTCACTGTCAGGCACCGATATCAAAGAGGGAGAGTCATTCAAAGATTACCGCGGCAAGATCATTCCGGCGGTCCGATATCTTTGCCTGGAAGTAACTGATAATGGCTGCGGCATGAGTGATGAGACCCAGCGCAGGCTCTTTGAACCGTTCTATAGTACCAAATTCACCGGACGAGGACTGGGGATGTCGGCAGTACTCGGCATCATCTCAGCGCATAGTGCAATGTTGCAGCTAACCAGTCAGCAGGGGAAGGGTACAACTTTTAAGATATATCTGCCGATTCTGATAGAGACTGCCGCAAAGGACTCACTGAAACCAGAGTCAAAATCCTCTTGGAAAGGAGCGGGCACGGTACTACTGGTAGAGGATGAGTTTGAGATTAGAGAGGTTACGAAAGTCATGCTGAAAAATCTCGGATTAACGGTTATAGTGGCATCAAACGGCAAGGAAGCATTGGCATTGTACCGGAAGAATGCTACAGACATCACACTGGTTTTGACGGATATGGCTATGCCGGTGATGGACGGTTATGAGTTGGTCTCTGAACTGAAAAAACGCTGTCCAAGGCTTCCCATCATCTTATCCAGTGGTTTTTGCAAGGATAAGATTATCACCAAAATAGATCCGGATGCAATTGCGGCGTTTATTAGTAAACCTTACGACTTTTATCAGTTGCAGGATGTGCTGAGGAACGTTTTGGGTGGCTGAGAGATTGAGAATTATGCTTGCGGAGAATTATTTTGGTATGATGCGGTTTACTTGGAGTGATTGGCGTTTGTGTAGTCACGCCATTTAATTGGATAACTTAGAAACAGAATAAATGATGGATTCAGTAAGATATTGGGCTGTTGTGCCTGCGGCGGGTGTTGGTAAGCGGATGAATGCTGATCGACCTAAGCAATATTTAGAATTAGCGGGGAAGACCGTAATTGAACATACCTTATACCGGTTATTAAGTGCCAATGTTTTTGCGGCTGTTGCAGTTGCAATATCTGCAGAAGATCCTTATTGGCCTGAACTCGATGTATCAATGCATGAAAAGGTTATTACGGCTGCGGGTGGAAAAGAGCGGGCTGATTCCGTCCTGTCTGCTTTAAAATCAATACGGGATTTAGCCTCAGATAATGACTGGGTCTTGGTTCATGATGCAGCCAGACCTTGTATCACTGCAACCGATATCCACTTTCTTATTGATTCATTAATGGATGATCCGGTAGGGGGGATTCTGGCTTTATCGTCACATGACACCTTAAAAAATGTACAGAGCGGTAGTATTCTCGGAACTTTGGACAGAAGCCATATTTGGCGAGCTTTGACGCCGCAGATGTTTCGCTATGGCAGTTTAAAGCAGGCGCTGGAAATGGCGGAAGGTAATCCGGCCATAACCGATGAAGCCAGTGCTTTGGAATTGCAAGGTTTACAACCCAAGATTGTTGAAGGACGCCCAGATAATATCAAGATTACTCGGCCCGAAGATTTGGCATTAGCGCAATTTTATATGGAGCATCAAAATGATTAGAGTGGGTATGGGCTATGATGTACACCGTTTTAAAGACGGGGGTGATGTTATTCTAGGGGGGGTTAAGATTCCCTATGAACAAGGTCTGGAAGCGCATTCTGATGGTGATGTGGTTTTACATGCCTTATGTGATGCATTATTAGGTGCGGCGGCATTAGGTGATATCGGCAAGCACTTTCCTGATACGGACCCAGAATTTAAAGGTGCAGATAGTCGGGTGCTATTACGCTATGTGTATCAGATTGTGCAAGAGAAAGGTTACTTATTAGTGAATGCCGATATTACCATTATCGCTCAGGCTCCTAAAATGGCACCGTATATCGTGGCAATGTGTCGTAACATCGCGGAGGATTTACTCGTTGATGTGGATTGTATTAATGTTAAAGCAACCACGACAGAAAAGCTGGGCTTTGAAGGTCGTAAAGAAGGTATTGCTGTACAAGCCGTGGTACTCATTGAAAAATAACTGTAGGAGTGGCTTTAGCCACGAGTGCGTGGCAGCCACTCCCCGTGTATACTGAATTCCTCTAACTTAATGGCAGTGTCTGTTGCCCACAAGCATTAGCTAAATCAAATGATGCAAACTATTCAACTCCCCATTTGGCCTTATGTCTATGGTCAACCCGCAGGTATTGGTAAGATACGTACCTTACCTGAGGACTTTATAGTTAAAGAAAACTTATCGTTTGAGCCGTCAGGAAGTGGTGAACATGCCTTTTTGCAAATAGAAAAGAAAGGCGAAAATACAGATTATGTGGCAAGACAGTTAGCGCGGTTTGCTAATGTTCGGCAGCGTGATGTAAGTTATGCTGGTTTAAAAGATCGTCATGCAATCACTACACAATGGTTTAGTGTTTGGTTGCCGGGTAAAGCCGATCCCGATTGGGCAGCGTTTGAAACAGACAGCATGAAAGTGCTGCAAAGTGTGCGTCATGCCCGGAAGTTAAAGCGGGGTGTCTTATCGGGCAATAGTTTTAAGCTTAGGGTTCGGGAGTGGCAGGGCGACAAGGCGTATGTAATAGCCCAGCTGGAGGCCATTAAGGTCAATGGCATTGCTAATTATTATGGCTCTCAACGGTTTGGTAACGAAGGGCAAAACGTCAATAAAGCACTTGCAATGTTTCTGGGTGCCAAGGTTGGACGTGAGCAACGCAGTCTGTATTTATCGGCTGTGCGATCTTATCTGTTTAATCAAATACTGGCTTATCGGATTGTCAATGAAAATTGGAATCAACCACTCAAAGGTGATACTTACGTTTTTGATTTGTCGAATAGCAGTTTTAAGTCAACTGAGCCGGACGATGAAATCATTCGACGTCTAGCTGCAAGAGAAATCCATCCTACGGGTGCTTTATTCGGCAAAGGAGAGGTTGGGGTTTCTGATGATGTGTTGGTTCTTGAGACGGGTGTTGCTGATGCTTATCCTCAATTAGTTAAAGGTTTAGTTGCTTTCGGCGTTGAAAGTGATAGACGGGCATTGCGTGTTAATGTCACTGATTTACAGTGGCAATGGATTCAGGATGATGTATTAGAGTTAGCCTTTACTCTTCCAGCAGGCAGCTATGCGACATCGGTATTGCGTGAAATTGTTAAAGAATAACCTGAGTTTAGGATAAGAGCTTTCTATTCTTGACAGGTAGGCGTTTAATCTAATTGTAGAAACACGGTAGTCTATTAATCCGCTACCGTGTTTCTTTGCTAACGATGAGGTTTGTTATTTAATAAACAGCATTTCTTGGTAAGTCGGGAATGGCCATAATTCATCTGACACTTCATTTTCAAGGGCATCAGCAAAGCCACGTGCTTCATCCATTAAGGGACGAATAGTTTTGGCACAGAATTGCATGTGTTCTTCGATGCTATCGAAATCATGTTGAGCAATAGCAGACTTTAAGGTATCTACAGTGGCAGTCAATGAATTGAGTTGCTCACTAATAAACGTTAAACGGCTATTATCCAGTTCAATGCCATTGCTTTTCAAGCTGCTAAAAGTAGAAGACAAATCAGATAAGTATTTGACTACGGCTGGGTAAATCCCGGTTTTAATCATACTGACGACTAATTTTGCTTCAACTTCAATTGCAAGAATGTATTGCTCGGCGTAAATCTCAAAGCGACTCGCTAATTCAACAGGTGATAAAACACCGAGCTTGTCGAATAAGTCTTCAATATACTTTTCTTTTAAAACAGGTAGCGCATCAGCCGCTGTTTTAAGGTTGGCCAGTCCGCGCTCTTCAACTGCCATTTTATGCCATTCAGATGAATAACCATTGCCACCAAAGACAACTGCGCCGTGGGTATCGATGATTTCTTTGAGTGTAGACAGTATGGCTGAGTCAAGATCCTTTCCTTTTGATAACTGATCTTCTAGGCTATCAGCAACCCAGTTAAGTGAATCAGCTAACATTGTGTTCATTGAAACTAATGGGCCTGCAACCGATTGGCCTGAGCCAACGGCGCGGAATTCAAAACGGTTTCCAGTAAAGGCAAAAGGAGACGTACGGTTTCTGTCACCCGCGTCTTTGTTAAAGGTGGGGAGTGTAGAGATGCCTAAGTCCATTATGCCAGCATTTAAAGAGCCAGTGATTTTACCTTGGCTAATTTGCTCAAAAACGTTATCAAGTTGTGAGCCTAAGTAAACTGACATGATAGCTGGAGGAGCTTCATTGGCACCTAGTCTGTGATCGTTACTGGCTGAAGCGATAGCGGCACGTAACAGCGGGCCGTATTTATGTACGCCACGGATGACTGCGCCACAGAATAATAGAAATTGAGTATTTGAGTGAGGGGTGTGACCTGGGTCTAGTAGGTTGCCTTGCGTAGCGTTACCCACTGACCAGTTAACATGTTTACCTGAGCCATTGATGCCCTTAAATGGTTTTTCATGCAGCAAACAGACAAGGCCGTGTTTTTTGGCGGTGTTTTTTAACACGGTCATGATGAGTTGTTGATGATCAGTAGCGACATTCGCGGCTTCATGGAAAGGAGCGATTTCAAACTGACCTGGAGCTACTTCATTATGGCGCGTTTTTGCTGGAATGCCTAAGCGATACAACTGTTCTTCTACATCCTGCATATAAACCTGGATGCGTTCTGGAATGGCGCCAAAGTAATGGTCGTCAAATTGTTGGCCCTTTGCAGGAGAAGCGCCTAATAAGGTACGGCCCGATAACAGCAAGTCAGGACGGGTGTTGACGAAATTTGCATCGACTAGAAAGTATTCTTGTTCTGCTCCACAGCTTGAGTTAACCGGAGCAATTTCAGTATTGCCCAATAAGGAAAGTACTCTTTTTGCTGCTTTGTTCATGGCAGCATTAGAGCGGAGTAGCGGTGTTTTTTTATCCAGTGCTTCTCCAGTCCAGGATACGAAAACAGTTGGGATGCATAGAGTTGCGCCGTTATCGGTGGTCATGATGTAAGCTGGGCTGGTTACGTCCCATGCAGTATAGCCACGTGCTTCAAACGTAGAGCGGATGCCACCATTAGGGAATGATGAGCCGTCAGGTTCGCCTTGTACTAATACTTTACCACCAAATTCAGAGATAACAGAGCCATCGCTCTGGACAGAAATAAATCCATCGTGTTTTTCTGCGGTAGCATTGGTTAACGGATAAAAGACGTGGGCATAATATAATGCACCTTTTGATAAGGCCCAATCTTTCATGGCTAAGGCGACTATATCTGCAATTGAAACATCCAGTGCTTCTCCTGTTTCAATTGTTTTCTTGACTGACTTAAAAACGTCTTTAGGCAGGCTTTCTTTCATTTTACTGAGCGTAAAGACATCACTTGCCCAAAGATTAGCCAACGAGTCCGGCATTGAAACGGGCATAGGTTGACGGTTAGTGATGTTTTGAACAGCTTGAATGCGGGCAGCATTTCCAGTCATATTTTTCCCCTGTATCATAGTGAATTTAGTTTGGTTGTTTTAAAGGGATAGCAATAATTGAACCAGTTATTAAAATAGTCCGAGTGAGGTGCTGAGGTCTAGAAATAGCCAACTTTTGATGTCAGTCATTAGTAATATTAGTAAGCACAAGTCTGAAAGGCGAGTTGTTCTGGTGCATTGATTTGATTGTGCACCATAATGATGCATTGCTAATGCGTTCACAGTAATGGTTAATATTTGAGCAAAAAAAATGCGCCGTCAGGCGCATTTTTAAAGCAAGAATATAGCGGAGACTTTCTTTAGAAAGTAACGATAAAGTCATTAGAGAATAAGACTTGATCAGTTTGTCCTCCAAATGGAGTGTAAGCGGTACCCGCTTGAGTTCCATCGACACGATCATAGCGAACGTTTGGACGTAAGTTTAGCCATGACACCGGTTTCCAGTTTACGCCCCAGGTAAGTTCGTAATAACTGGCTGCTGCTCCACCATAATATTGGCCGGCGTAACTATAACCGCTTCCATTAAGGGCGCCAGCTATACGACCAGCTTGAGCCACTCGAAAACCATTTTGATCGCGGAACCATTCAGCACGCATGCCGATTGATAGGTTGTCTTTAATGTCGTAGTACAGGTGAGAGTTGACGCCATACCATTGTGCGTCTTGAATGGTGCCGTCGGCTCCATAGACAGCATTAGCAAAACCATGGTCGTGTTGTAATACAAAATGGGTTTTGTCAGTAAAGTTGTGTTTTAACACGATACTGTACATTGCCCATGCATGGCTGCTTAATGATGATGCTGCGCCGTAAGTACCGCTAACATTGGCAGATGAGCCTTTGTCGTTGCTAGTCCAGGTTACACCGCCGATGCCACTCCAATTGCTTAGTTGTTGGTTAAAACCACCGTCCCAGCCGCCCGTTGAGCTGCCAGTGGTTACGCCGCCCATGGCTGACCAGTTTGAGCTGAACGCATAGTTACCCAATGCGCCAGTGTGCGTGAATGGTTCGCCATATTGCATGGTGTAAGCATGGGTGTAGAAGAAGTTTTCATTGGCCGGTACAGTTTCATAACCGATTGGTGTATAAAAGTGACCCAATTTAACATCTAAGCCATTGCCGACAGGTACATAGGTTTCAAGGTAAGCTTGAGGTAATGCAATACCGTAAAAGCGATTACCCGCAGTACCTAAAATGTTTAAATCCCAGTTGTTTCTGCTAAGTGCCTGTCCAGGCGAATTGACGTTATAAGCGGGAACGCCGTAAGCTTGGGTGAAGATGGAATCGGTACCAAACATAGCATCAAAGCGACCGCCGAAGCTCCATTTGTCGCCTTCAGTAGCGACCGCTTTTTGGATGGATAAGTTTAATTGGTTTAACTGGAATTCGCTTGAGCGATCGCCGAAAGTAACTGGGCCGTTAAAGCCATTGGTTGGGTTGTTGCCATTGTAGGTAATGCCAGCATTAGCGTTGCCATTGACTGTTATTCCGTTATCTTTCAAAAAGCTGGATTCATTAATGTCGTAACCCGTCAGAGATGGTATTGCACCTGCAGCGTGGGCTTGAGTTGCGCTAAGTGTAAGTGACAAAAGTCCACTCGCAGCAGCGATAATTGCCTGGCTTTTGCTTATAGGTAGTTGTTTCATTTTAATTCCTCTTAATGACTTAAAAAATGGTGCTCTGTTGTTAAATAACAACTCCTTTGGTAACTAGACAAAGAACACTGGAATAATTATAGCAAAAGTTGTGCCAATAGTGTATGTCTTTATAATACAATGTATTAGTTGATTTAAAAAAAGGCATTGCTTATTTTTGATCTATAATGGTGCATTTTTAATGATGCTTTGTTTTAAAAGTGTGCAAAAAGCTATGATTTGTTGTGTGTTAGCAAATAATTGTGGATGTTGTTGGTATATTTCTCTTTCAATCAAGCTTGTTACTTTTTAGTGGCTAATTCGACAAGAAAAATGGTATCTTTATAATGTTTGGAAAACACAGAATACACATAATAATAAATAACAATTAACTAAGGGGACTTTTTCAATGTCTGTAAAAAAAGTATTAAAATTGATTGAAGAAAACGATATCAAATTTGTTGATTTTCGTTTCGTTGATACACGTGGTAAAGAGCAGCATGTAACATTTCCAGCGCATTCAATAGATGAAGATACCTTTGAAGAAGGTAATATGTTTGATGGATCATCAGTCGCTGGCTGGAAGCACATCAACGAATCAGACATGATTTTATTGCCTGATCCCTCAACAGCGGTTATTGATCCGTTCTTTGATGACAACACTTTAATTTTGCGTTGTGACATTATTGAGCCAAAAAACATGCAAGGTTATGAGCGTGATCCTCGTTCTTTAGCTAAACGTGCAGAGCAATATTTAAAATCAACCGGTATTGCAGATACGGCGTTTTTCGGCCCAGAAAATGAATTCTTTATCTTTGATGATGTCCGTTGGGGCACTGATATAAGTGGTTCATTTTATAAAATTGATTCTGAAGAAGCGGGTTGGAACTCAGAAAAAGTGTACCCTGATGGTAATACGGGTCACCGTCCTGGTGTTAAAGGCGGTTACTTCCCGGTGCCTCCAGTCGATTCTCTCCAAGACATGCGTTCTGCAATGTGCTTGACTTTAGAAGAAATGGGCATGGTAACGGAAGTACATCACCATGAAGTAGCGACAGCAGGTCAATGTGAAATCGGCGTTAAATTTAATACGCTAGTTAAAAAGGCGGATGAAGTTTTAGAATTAAAATATGTTGTTGCTAATATTGCTCATGCTTATGGCAAAACAGCGACTTTTATGCCTAAACCCTTAGTCGGTGATAACGGTAGCGGTATGCACGTACACCAATCGTTGGCTAAAGACGGTGTTAACTTGTTTACAGGTGATTTATACGGTGGCTTATCTGAAACTGCATTGTATTACATTGGCGGTATCATTAAGCACGCTAGAGCTTTAAATGCGTTTACCAATGCCTCAACTAACAGTTATAAACGCTTAGTGCCTGGTTTTGAAGCGCCTGTTATGTTGGCTTACTCAGCACGTAACCGCTCTGCTTCTATCCGTATTCCTTTTGTAAACAATCCAAAAGGTCGTCGCATTGAAGTGCGCTTCCCTGATTCAACCGCTAACCCTTATTTAGCCTTCGCTGCAATGTTAATGGCAGGTTTAGACGGTATTCAAAACAAAATTCATCCTGGCGATCCGATGGATAAAGATTTGTATGATTTACCCGCTGAAGAAGCAAAGCTTATCCCACAAGTGTGCCATTCATTTGATCAAGCTTTAGAAGCGTTAGATGCAGATCGTGACTTCCTGAAAAAAGGTGGCGTTTTCACTGATGACGTAATTGATGGTTACATAGCGTTGAAAATGGAAGAAGTCACTCGTTTACGCATGAGTACTCACCCAGCTGAATACGATATGTACTACAGTCTGTAATTAAGGCTGTTTACCCAAGACCCCGCAAGCTTCAAGGCTTAGCGGGGTTTTTTATGCTCTAAACATTCCCATTTTCGACTTTTATCTTGATATAAATAAATGTTATTGGCGGTCAAGCTTTTGATCTATTATGGTGCGTTTTTGCATTTATTGTGACTATAATGAGATAAGATTTGTACATTCCTCATTCCTGTGTGGCTTGGTATATAAATTGCATTGGTAATAAAATGAATCTTTATATCAAAAAAGGACTGATTAAAAAGACAATGTATAAACGAATGCTGGATCATCTTAATACTGCAATTTTATTGTTTGATCGTGAATTAATACTTACTTTTATTAATACAACAGGAGAAATTCTGTTTGCTGATAGTGCTCATCATTTAGTAGGGCAAAGTGCTGAGGAGTTGTTTAAGGCATCTGATCCAGCATTACTAATAAATCTGAAACAGTCATTGGCTATGTCTGAGCCATTGGTTGATCGGGCATTGACCTTAGGTCGAACGCCACAGAATGTGACGACCAATTTTAGCGCTACACCGTTATTAGTGGATGAGGAAGTGAATGAAATATTGGTTGAATTCCAACAAGTCGATAACCATTTGCGTATCTCAAAGGAAGAGCAATTATTATCGCAACAGAATACGGCTAGATTGCTGGTTAGGGGATTGGCTCATGAAATAAAAAATCCTTTGGGTGGCTTGCGGGGTGCAGCGCAGTTGCTGGATTTAGAGTTAGACGACCCAGAACTGAAAGAATACACTCAAATTATTATTGCCGAGTCAGATCGTCTACAGGGATTATTAGATAAAATGTTAGGACCGAATAA
Organism: uncultured Methylococcaceae bacterium; assembly: GCA_903859415.1. Taxonomy (GTDB): domain Bacteria; phylum Pseudomonadota; class Gammaproteobacteria; order Methylococcales; family Methylomonadaceae; genus Methylobacter_C. The sequence continues at coordinate 53,615 of CAIOMN010000229.1, read as the reverse complement.
GTTGCCGAATAAAAAAGCGATTAATATTCATGAAGTATTAGAGCGAGTCAGGCAATTGGTTCAAGCAGAATCTAGTGGGAGTTTGATTATTCAAAGTGATTATGATCCCAGTATTCCTGATATTTTTGCTGATAAGGACCAACTCATTCAAGCAATCTTAAATATTGCTAAAAATGCGGTTCAGGCAATGGAAGGAAAGGGGCGCATTATTTTTAAAACTCGAATATATCGGCATATGAATATAGGCCGTAAACGATATAAATTAGCGGTTAAGTGTGACATTATCGATAGCGGGCCTGGTATAGATGCCAATATGATGAATCAAATATTTTACCCCATGATTACTGGTCGAGCAGAAGGGACTGGTTTGGGGTTGTCAATTGCGCAAGCTTTAATTACTCAGCATAATGGTTTGATAGAGTGCAATAGTCAGCCAGGAAATACAATATTTTCAATATTTTTGCCTATGGAGATAGGTCATGGCTAAACCTGATACTGTCTGGATTGTTGATGATGATAAATCGATACGTTGGGTTGTTGAGAAAGCGTTACAAAAAGCAGATATTGTCACTCGCACATTCTCTGCTGGGCAGGATTTTCTAAACGCATTAGAAGGTGATTTGCCAGATGCATTGATAACTGATATTCGTATGCCTGGTATGGATGGTCTTGAGCTTTTGGATAAGGTTCAGTTGAGTCATCCTAATTTGCCTGTGATTGTAATGACAGCGCATTCGGATTTGGAGAGTGCAGTGTCTGCTTTTCATGGAGGGGCTTTTGAGTATTTGCCTAAACCTTTTGATATTAAGGAGGTTGTTAGTCTGGCGCAGCGAGCATGTTTACACGGTCGTCAGCAGCAAAGTGATGCGTCGCGTACTGCGACCGCTAGTAGTGAGCCAACACCAGAAATTATTGGTGAAGCACCTGCGATGCAAGAAGTTTTTAGGGCGATTGGTCGTTTGGCTAGATCACATATTACTGTGCTTATTAATGGTGAATCGGGTACAGGTAAGGAGTTAGTTGCTAAGGCATTACATCGACATAGCCCTCGATCTAAAAGTCCCTTTATTGCCTTGAATATGGCGGCGATTCCAAAAGATTTGATGGAATCTGAGCTCTTTGGACATGAGAAAGGGGCATTTACAGGGGCTCAAGCACGACGAGCGGGGCGCTTTGAGCAAGCTAATGGGGGAACTCTATTTCTGGATGAGATAGGTGATATGCCTGCAGAATTACAAACCCGATTATTAAGGGTGCTGGCTGATGGTGAGTTTTATCCAGTCGGTGCGCATTTGGCCATTAAGGTTGATGTGCGTATTATTGCTGCTACGCACCAAAATCTTGAGGTATTAGTTGAACAAGGACGTTTTCGAGAAGATCTATTTCATCGTTTAAATGTCATTCGTATTCATATTCCGGCTTTACGTGAGAGAAAGCAGGATATACCTTTGTTGTTGCGGCATTTTTTGCAGCAGGCAGCTTCGGAGTTAGGTGTTGAAAATAAGGTTTTGAAGTCTGATGCAGAGGCTTATTTAAGTACTTTAGAATGGCCAGGAAATGTCAGGCAATTAGAAAATAGTTGCCGTTGGTTAACGGTAATGGCATCCAGCAGAGAAATTCATTTACATGATTTACCACCTGAGTTATTGACTGCTCCTATCGAAAAAGATAATGCTGGAGCCGATTGGGAGACGCTACTTAGAAATTGGATTGATCTGCAGCTTCTTTCAAAAGAACCCGAAGTTGCGAAGCATACGATTCCAACCGTTGAAGCGATTTTAATTAAAGCGGCTCTTGATTTTACTCATGGCAGGCGTCATGAGGCTTCAGTTTTATTGGGTTACGGTCGAAATACTTTGACGCGTAAGATAAAGGAGTTGGGAATCGAGGCTGATGAGTAACCCCTAGCTTTTGTCTCAACTAATTCTTTATTTTAGCTATGCCCTTGAATTTATCTAGGGCATTTCTTTATTCTTTTCAATTCATTTTCTAAGCCAAATCCCACCTGATAGTTTTAATGACTCATGAGTTATAGTGAGGAATTATTTACTTGTATGTTTTGTACTTTTTATAGCGTTTTAGTGCTCATTGTTTGGGTTTTGTGCTTTCCACTTTGTTTGATGGTATGTAATTGCACCAATGTGGAGCGCAAAGATTCGATTGCTCTGATCCGGTGCGCATAATTATTAATGTGTTGAGGAGGATTAAGATATTCTCTGGATTATTCGCGTTTTATAGTCTTAACTATTCTTTTATTCCCTTACCGATAGTGCATTTTTGAGGGTGCTTAGATAATAATATAAGTATGAGATTATACTTGGCACAGTCTCTGCTTTCCTTAATCTCGAATCGTTACTTTAAAACTAAAGAGAGAGGATCAAATGAAATTGATAACAGCTATTGTTAAACCTTTTAAGCTGGATGATGTCCGTGAGGCACTTTCAGATATGGGGGTTTCAGGTGTGACCGTAACAGAAGTAAAAGGTTTTGGTCGTCAAAAGGGACATACTGAACTTTATCGTGGAGCTGAGTATGTGGTTGATTTTTTACCTAAAGCAAAAGTAGAAGTGGCCGTTGCCGATCAACTGTTGGCTCAAGCAGTTGAGGCCATTACTAAAGCAGCTAACACTGGAAAAATCGGTGATGGTAAGATTTTTGTAACTGATTTAGAGCAGGTTGTTCGTATTCGTACCGGTGAAACCGGCGATGAAGCGCTTTAGTCTTGGTACGGGGGAGTTATGAAACAGTTATTAAATAGCTTTATTTTTGTTGCGTTGGTCAGTTTTGCTGGATTTGCGTTGGCGGATCCTGCTGCAGTAGTTGCGCCTAGCATCAATAAAGGCGATACCGCCTGGATGATTGTAGCAACCGTTCTGGTTATCCTGATGGTTATTCCAGGCTTAGCTTTATTTTATGGCGGTATGGTACGTGCAAAAAATATGCTTTCTGTATTAATGCAGGTATTTATTATTTTTTCTATGATGGCTGTGCTATGGGCTCTTTACGGTTATAGTCTTGCCTTCACTGAAGGTAGCCCTTTTATTGGTGGATTTAGTAAGCTGTTTCTGTTGGGTATCACACCAGACTCAATGGCGGCTAGCTTCACTAAAGGGGTTTATATTCCTGAATATATTTATGTGGCATTTCAGTTAACGTTTGCGGGCATCACTCCGGCTTTGATTATCGGTGCTTTTGCTGAGCGGGTTAAGTTTTCAGCAATATTAGTGTTTATGTTAATCTGGTTTACTTTCGCTTATTTACCCATGGCTCACATGGTTTGGTATTGGGCAGGTCCTGATGCCTATACTGATGCCGCATCGGGTACTACTGCGGGTGCTACGGCAGGTTTTCTATTTCAAAAAGGCGCTTTAGATTTTGCGGGTGGTACGGTTGTTCATATTAACGCGGGTATTGCTGGCTTAGTCGGCTGTTTGATCGTTGGTAAACGTATTGGTTATAACAAAGAATCACTTGCTCCACACAGTGTCACGATGACAATGGTGGGTGCTTCTTTATTATGGGTAGGTTGGTTTGGTTTTAACGTAGGTTCTAATTTAGAAGCGAACGGTCTTTCTGCCCTGGTTTTTGTTAATACCTTACTAGCAAGTGCCGCAGCCACATTGGCCTGGAGTGGTGCAGAATGGATTATTCGTGGTAAACCAAGTATGTTAGGTGGCGCATCGGGTGCAATTGCTGGTTTAGTTGCTATTACACCAGCATGTGGTTGGGCAGGCCCGATGGGTTCTATCGGATTAGGTTTGGTTGCGGGTGTCGCTTGTTTTGTTGCGGTGACAAGTTTGAAGAGTCTAATGGGTTACGATGATTCTTTAGACGCATTTGGTGTTCACGGCATTGGTGGAATTATTGGTGCTTTAGGAACTTCAGTCGTGGCAAATCCAGCTTTAGGCGGTACGGGTGTATGGGATTATGTTGCCAATGGTGTAGCAGAATACAGTTTTTCAACGCAGTTTATAAGTCAACTTTGGGGTGTAAGTATCTGTATTGTCTGGTCGGGTATAGTGTCTTTTATAGCTTTTAAATTAATTGATATTGTAATGGGCTTAAGAGTCAGCGAAGAAGCCGAACGTGAAGGTTTAGATATCTCTGAGCATGGAGAAACAGCTTACCATTTGTAGTTCTAATTCTGGTTTGGTAGATAAAAAACGGGAGCTTAGGCTCCCGTTTTTTTTGCCTTTCAATCAAGCTGTTTTTAACCTTGCAGCTTCGCTTTTAACAGCTTATTCACTTCTGCAGGATTCGCTTTACCTTTCATTTCTTTCATGACCTGGCCGACAAAGAAAGCGAATACTTTGTCTTTACCGCTTCGGTATTGTTCAACTTGCCCCTGGTTATCGGCAATAATCTTGTCGATGATTGATTCAATTGCTCCAGTATCGGTTATTTGTTTCAAGCCTTTTTCTGCAATGATTTCATCGGCTGTTGCTGTCGATTGCCAAAGCTCTTCAAAGACTTGTTTGGCAATTTTTCCAGAAATAGTATTGTCGCTAATTCGCGCTAATAAACCGGCTAAACGTTCATAGCTAATCGGGGAATCAGTAATTTCTAGTCCTGCTTTATTGAGCGCAGCAGATAAGTCCCCAGTGATCCAGTTGGCGCATAATTTGGGTTCAGACGTTGCTGTCTTAAGCGTGGCTTCAAAGTAATCCGCTAAAGGGCGTGACGTTGTTAAAATAGTGGCGCTTTCTTCATCTAATTGGTAGTCAGTTTTAAAGCGAAGCTTTTTAGCTTGGGGTAATTCAGGTAAATTAGCTTTTATTTGCGATTTAAACGCTTCATCAATCAAGACTGGCAATAAGTCAGGGTCTGGAAAGTAGCGGTAGTCGTTAGCTTCTTCTTTACTGCGCATAGACCGGGTTTCATCTTTGACTGAATCGTATAAACGGGTTTCCTGAACGACTTTGCCGCCATTTTCAATGAGTTCAATTTGCCTTTCAATTTCATGATTAATGGCTTTCTCAACAAACTTAAATGAGTTAATGTTTTTGATTTCCGCTCTTGTGCCAAATTCTTTTTGACCTTTGGGGCGTACTGATACGTTGGCATCGCAACGGAAAGATCCTTCTTGCATATTTCCATCACAGATACCTAAATAGCGTACGAGCTCATGTAATTTTCTCATATAGGCGACGGCTTCTTTAGCTGATCGCATGTCAGGCTCTGAGACGATTTCTAATAAAGGCGTTCCAGCACGGTTTAAATCAATACCCGTTAGACCATGAAAACTTTCATGTAAAGATTTACCTGCATCCTCTTCGAGGTGAGCACGGGTAATGCCGATCCGCTTAGTCTCCCCGTCGACTTCAATGTCCAGGTGTCCAACACCCACAATAGGATGATCCATTTGACTAATTTGATAGCCTTTAGGTAAGTCAGGATAAAAGTAGTTTTTTCTGGCAAATACTGAATAAGGGGCAATGTTGGCTTCAATAGCCATGCCAAAGATGACAGCCAGACGTACGGCCTCTTCGTTTAATACAGGCAAAACACCGGGTAAGCCTAAATCAACGGCACAGGCTTGGGTATTGGGCTCAGCCCCGTAAGCAGTCGATGCACCTGAAAATATTTTTGATTGTGTGGCTAGTTGGGTATGAATTTCCAAGCCGATTATTGTTTCCCATTCCATTGTTATCTCCTTATTCAAAGCCTTTGGGCGTGTGTTGATGCCAATCGGTGACCTGCTGATATTGATGGGCAATGTTCAATAAGCGGTCTTCGGTAAAATAATTACCAATAATTTGCAGACCTACCGGTAGGTCGTTAATAAAGCCGGCTGGAATAGATAGTGCGGGTAAGCCAGCCAAATTGATAGCAATGGTATAAATGTCCGATAAGTACATTTCGATAGGGTCCGCTATTTTTTCACCAATGCCAAAAGCGGGGGTCGGTGTCACAGGACCCATGATGACATCGACTTCGGTCAAGGCATTTTTGAAGTCGTCACTGATGAGTCGCCTAATTTTTTGTGCTTTAACGTAATAGGCGTCGTAATAACCGGTTGATAAGGCATAGGTACCCATCAGAATCCGTCGTTTAACCTCTTTGCCAAAACCTTCACCACGAGAGCGGGTATAGAGATCGCTTAAATCGACTGGATTTTCACAGCGATAGCCAAAACGAACGCCATCAAAACGCGATAAATTTGCTGAACATTCGGCTGGGGCAATAACATAGTAAGCTGGAATGGCTAGTCTAAGATTGGGCATGGATACTTCTTTGACTTCAGCCCCTAGCTTACGGTATTCATTAATAGCGGTTTCAAGTTTAGCAGCCATATCACTGTTTAAATCGTTGCTAAAGAATTCTTTAGGTAAGCCAATTCTTAATCCAGCCAAAGAGTTGTTAAGTCCCTCGCTATAGTTAGGTACACTTAAATCAACACTAGTGGAGTCTTTTGGGTCAAATCCAGCCATTGTTTGTAACAGTATTGCCGCATCTTCTGCACTACGCGCCATTGGACCACCTTGATCCAAGCTTGATGCATAGGCAATCATACCATAACGGGATACTCGTCCATAAGTGGGCTTTAAACCTGTAATGCCACAATGTGCAGCAGGTTGGCGTATCGAGCCACCCGTATCTGTTCCTGTTGCACAGGCGGCTAGTCGTGCAGAAACTGCCGCGCCAGAACCACCCGATGAACCCCCTGGCACGGTGTTAATGTTCCAGGGGTTTTTAACTGCGCCGTAATAGCTGGTTTCGTTAGATGAACCCATGGCAAATTCATCCATGTTTAGTTTACCTAGATGCACAGCACCGGCTTGATTAAATTTCTCAACGACAGTTGCGTTATAAGGCGCAATAAAGTTGTCCAGCATTTTTGAACCACAGCTTGTTTTGATGTCCAAAGTGCAGAAAATGTCTTTTTGAGCAATCGGTATGCCAGTTAGCGGTTCAACTTGTCCTCTAGTTAATCGCGCATCCGCAGCCATAGCATTTTGTATTGCAATTTCTTCGGTGACGGTAATATAGGCGTTTAGGTCTTGATGTTTTTTAATTCTATTTAAAAAATGTTGGGTGAGTTCTACACTTGAAAAGTCGCCCGAGCGTAAGCCATGAGCTAATTCTGTTAATGATTTAGTGTGCATTATTATGGGTTTCCTTTACTCAATCACTTTTGGCACAAGGTAAAGTCCTGCTTCTGCCTGTGGAGCAATGGACATAAATTTTTCGCGATTATTTTGTTCTGAGATAGTATCCACCCTTAGGCGTTGCACTTGATCCATTGGATGCGCCATCGGGTCAACATTATCAGTATTTAGCTCACTCATTTGAGTCATTAAATCTAATATGCCAGATAAATCTTTTGTATAAGAGTCGATATCTTGCTTATCAATTCCCAAACGCGCCAAGTGCGCAATTTGGGTTACATCATTTGCCGTTAACGACATGTTTGTCCCCCTTATTAAATCGGTTTAACTCATTGCTATTCTGCTAACATGTTGAGGCGAAGCGACAGAAAATGTGTTGGAGTTAAAAATTGAAGTTTTCAGCTAGGCGGTCTCAGTTTTTAATCTTGTACCTTCTGCCATTGCTGAGTATATTACTACAAATACGATACTTATATCTTGATCAAATACCTGCTTGATTGATAAAGTATCACTGTTTTTATTCCCTACAGGAAACAGGTAACGATGTTCAAAAGAATTCGCGGTCTTTTCTCTAATGATCTCTCTATTGATTTAGGAACGGCCAATACACTGATTTATATTCCTGGTCAAGGAATTGTACTGAATGAACCTTCTGTTGTTGCTATCAAAGAAGACAAGGTTCGTGGCGCAAAGACAATTGCAGCGGTAGGTGCCGATGCAAAATTGATGTTGGGGCGTACGCCGAACAATATTACTGCTATTCGTCCACTTAAAGATGGAGTTATTGCTGATTTTGCGATTACTGAGCGTATGTTACGTTTTTTTATTGAGAAGGTTCACAAAAAAAATCGTTTGTTGCGCCCCAGTCCACGTATTTTAATTTGTGTGCCTTCAGGATCAACTCAGGTTGAGCGTCGTGCCATACGGGAATCTGCTTCGATGGCTGGCGCACGTGAAGTCTATTTGATTGAGGAGCCTATTTCTGCTGCTATAGGTGCTGGTTTGCCTGTCGATGAACCAAGTGGATCAATGGTCCTTGATATCGGTGCAGGTACTTCTGAAGTGGCTGTTATATCCTTGAATGGCGTCGTTTATTCTAGCTCTGTTCGTATTGGCGGTGATCGTTTTGATGAGGCCATTATTAATTATGTGCGGAAAAACTACGGTACTTTGATTGGTGAAGTCACCGCTGAAAAAATAAAGATAGCTATTGGTTCTGCCTATCCAGGTAAGGAGGTTAAAGAGGTTGAAGTTAAAGGCCGAAATTTAGCAGAAGGCGTGCCTAGAAGTTTTTCTTTAAATAGCAATGAAATCCTGGAGGCTTTACAAGAGCCCTTGGCTGGTATTATTAGCGCAGTCAAGGTAGCCTTAGAGCAAACGCCGCCAGAGTTAGGTGCGGATGTGGCAAATCGGGGGGTTTATATAACGGGAGGAGGCGCTTTATTAAAAAATATCGATTTACTTATTTCTGAAGAAATAGGTTTGCCAGTTCACATTGCCGATGACCCATTAACATGTGTTGCGAGAGGAGGAGGCATGGTGCTAGAACTATTAGACAGAAAGGGACTTTCAACTTTCTCCCTGGAGTAAAATCTTCCTAGAGTTGTTTTTTGTGGTTGTAACTTATATTTCATTTTATCGGAGTTACACTCTCTTTTAACTGGTACGAGGCGCTGCTATAAAACTTATATTTACCACTGGTCCATCAATTAATACTCGCTTATTGGTGGCAGTTATTGCTTCGACTATTTTACTGGTAACTGAGTATAGAAGTTCTCAAATAAGTGGAGTTCGTAGTACGCTTTCAGTTGTTGTTGATCCATTAAAATATTTGGTCGACTTTCCGACGGCTCTAATTGAGCATGCGGCTCATTCGGTTAGTTCATATAGGGCATTAAAGCTGGAAAATGAACGGTTGCGTGAAGAGCAGATCATTCATCAATCACGTTTACTTAAGTTTGAGGCTTTGGAAAAAGAAAATATTCGTTTACGGGCGTTATTAGAAAACTCTTTTAAATTGGGTGAGCAGGTACTGGTGGCTGAATTGTTATCGGTTAATATGGCGCCTTATGAGCATATCGTTGTGGTTAACAAAGGAACGCGTTTTGGCGTTCATCCGCAGCAGCCTGTTCTAGATGCAAATGGTGTTGTTGGGCAGGTTTTTAGAGCATTGCCGTTTACGTCTGAGATTATGTTGATTACGGATCCAAATCATGCGATTCCTGTTCAAGTAAATCGTAATGGTCTGCTTACTATTGCGATGGGTAGTGGTCAACTGAATCGATTAGTCTTACCTTTCTTGCCAAGTAACGCTGATATTCATCCAGGTGATTTACTGATAACATCCGGTTTAGGTGGGACTTTTCCTCAGGGTTATCCGGTTGCGGTGGTCGATGAGTTTACAACAGAACCAAATAAAGCGTTTGCTACTATTACGGCAACGCCAAAGGCTTTATTAGATCGCAATAGAGAATTAATGATAGTTTGGAGCAAATCAGTGCCGGTACCTCTGATTACAAAATCAATAATAAATAAAGAGGACCCTTCTGATGAGGTTAAATAATCAAGTCAGTTATTTTCGAATTATACTAACTCTTATTTTGGCAATGTGCTTAAGGGTTGTACCTCTATCTGAAGAAATGGCTTTGCTGAATCCAGATTGGGTGCTTTTAGTTTTGGTTTATTGGGCATTAAACACGCCTGAACGGGTAGGTATTTTCCATGCATGGATTTTTGGTTTATTGACTGATGTGTTAACGGGTCGTTTGTTGGGTCAATATGCTTTGGCTTATTCACTTATAATTTATGTGTGCCTTAAGTTTCATAATCGTTTGCGTCAATTCCCTTTTTTCCAGCAAGGCTTGTTCATTTTTTTCTGTTTATTATTGTCTCAGTTATTGCTGTTTTTTATAAAGAACCTTCAACACCCTGCACAGTTGCATGCTTCATTCTGGTTGCCAGTCTTTACCGGTATGATATGCTGGCCTTTAGTCTATGGATTAATGCGTTTTGTCAGTGTGTTTAGATTTATAAAATAAAATACCTGGCAACATATGTCGCGTTTATATGCTATTAAAGATCCTTCATCGGAAAAGCGCTTATTTATAAATCGGATTATTGCTGCGTTCATTGTTGTTAGTCTCTTAACTACGGGTTTAATTATCAGGCTCATTTATTTACAAGTTGCGGGGCACGAACATTATTCATCATTGGCAAAAGACAATAGTATTAAGATTATTCCTTTGGTACCTACGAGAGGCATGATTTTAGACCGAAAAGGAAAAGTCTTAGCCGAGAATATGCCGTCCTATAGTCTGGAAATTATCCCGGAGCAGGTGAGTAACATGGATGATACGCTATCTCGTTTGCAAAAGCTGCTTGAGCTATCCGATGAGGACATTGAACAGTACCAAAAATTACGTAAACGCCAAAAAAGGTTTGTCAGTTCTTCTTTGTTGGTCAGTATGGATGAAGAGCAGTTGGCAAAGTTTGCAGTTGCCAGGCCTTATTTCCCGGGTGTCGATATTCATAGGCAGCTCGTTCGGCATTATCCGTATAGCGATTTAGCGGCCCATGTTATTGGTTACGTTGGGCGTATTAATGAAGCCGAAATGAAAGATTTACCGATATCTGAGTATCGTGGATCTACCCATATAGGTAAGTTAGGTATAGAAAGTTCTTATGAAAGTCAATTACACGGTAAGACGGGTTATGCTGAGATAGAAACGAATGTTCAGGCTCGATTATTGAATACATTAAAAGAAGTTAATCCTGAATCCGGGGTAAATCTTTATTTAACATTGGATATCGATTTGCAGAGAACAGCTTATGATGCATTAGATTCTTTTAATGGTGCTGTGGTGGCTATTGATATTAAAACCGGAGGGGTCCTGGTTTTTGTCAGTCGTCCTGGGTTTGACCCTAATCCATTTGTAGTGGGTATCGCTAATGATGCTTATCAAGCATTACAATCTTCAGAAAATCAACCACTTTATAATCGGGCGTTGCGAGGTTTATATCCCCCAGGTTCTACAATAAAACCGTTTATTGCCTTGGCCGGACTTGAGTTTGATGTGATTAGTGCAGAGCAAAAACTATTTTGCCCTGGGTATTATCAGTTACCGGGAGTGACTCATCGTTATCGAGACTGGAAAAAAAATGGGCATGGTGCAGTTAACTTAACGCGGGCTATTACCGAGTCTTGTGATGTCTATTTTTATCGTCTGGCATCTGCGCTGGGTATTGATAATATGTATAATTTTTTACATAAGTTTGGTTTTGGCGAAAAAACAGGTATTGATCTTGTCGGTGAAAAGTCTGGTTTATTGCCTTCGCGTGAGTGGAAGCGCGAACGAAAAAATCAAGCATGGTATCCCGGAGAGACATTGATAACGGGTATAGGTCAAGGTTATCTACAAGTTACTCCTTTGCAGCTTGCGAAAGCGACCGCTACATTAGCAAGCAACGGTAAGGTCATTACACCCTTTTTAGTTGATAAAATGGTCAGTGCACAAGGCACTACGCTTGGCATTGAACACAGTGATAACACTATTCCCCTAAAACAAGAGCACGTTAATTCGGTCGTTCAGGGAATGGTTAATGTTGTTCATAGCGAGCATGGCACTGCTAAAGGCATTAATAAAAATATAAGTTATCAAATTGCTGGGAAAACAGGGACTGCGCAGGTATTAGGTATTAAGCAAAATGCAAAATATGATGAAAATAGTATTGACTTTAAGTATCGGGATCATGCTTTGTTTGTGTCATTTGCGCCGGTAGACGATCCTCAGATCGCTGTAGCCGTAGTTGTTGAGAATGGCGGGCATGGTGGATCGGTTGCAGCGCCGATAGCTGGTGAGGTTATCAAGCAATTCTTACAGGAAAAATATGAGAACTGAAACGCGTCATGAGCACTTTGAGGCTCCTTCAGTGTTGGGAAATTTACTTAGGCGATTACATATAGATATCCCTCTGTTTATAGTATTGCTTCTTACATCGATATTAAGTTTTGTTATTCTCTATAGCGCTGGCGGCCAAGATATGGATGTTTTAATACGCCAATTGAGTCGTGTGGGGCTTGCTTTTGCCTTAATGATTGTATTGGCCCATATTGACCCCTATCAATTCAAGCGATATTCGGCTGTTTTGTTTGTTCTTGGAGTTTTTTTACTGATTGCCGTATTAATTATGGGACAGATAGGTAAGGGAGCACAACGTTGGCTTGAATTAGGGTTTTTTCGCTTTCAGCCTTCAGAAATGATTAAAATCACCACGCCTATGATGATTGCCTGGTATTTGGCTGAATATCCTTTGCCTCCTAGGGCAAAACAGTTGTTAGTTGCGGTAATCCTTATAGTTATACCCACCTTGCTGATTGCTAAGCAACCTGATTTAGGCACGGCCTTACTGGTTGCAAGTTCAGGTGCAGGCGTGCTTTTTTTTGCGGGTCTTTCCTGGTGGATTATAGCGGCTATTGTGACTGTTCTGGCTGCTTTGACACCGATTATTTGGCATTTTATGCATGATTATCAACGCGATCGTGTGCTTACATTTCTAAACCCTGAGGCTGATCCGCTGGGGCGTGGATATCATATTATTCAATCAAAAATAGCAATAGGCTCGGGTGGTGTTTATGGTAAAGGATGGTTGGGAAGTACTCAATCAGAATTGGATTTTTTACCAGAAAGTTCTACTGATTTCATTTTCGCTGTATTTGCTGAAGAGTTTGGTTTAGTGGGTTGTTTAGGATTGTTAGCGTTATATTTATTGATCATTATGCGTTGTTTATATATTGCTTCTCAAGCGCAAGATAGTTACAGCAGGTTATTGGCTAGTAGCTTGGCATTTACTTTCTTTGTGTATGTTTTTGTTAATATTGGTATGGTAATTGGCGTTCTTCCTGTTGTTGGTGTGCCCTTGCCGTTAATTAGTTATGGCGGTACTTCTATTGTGACATTGTTGGCTGGATTTGGCATTTTAATGTCAATTCATACACATAGAAAATTTCGCTAATCGTTAGATGAATAAAGAGTTAATTAAAGTGTTAGGCTTAAAACCTATATTATTGATATTAAGTCTGTTGCTTATGGCTTGTTCAGGCAATATAAAAGACGCAGACCCGGTCAATGCTTTTATAAATAAAATGGTAACGTCGCATCAATTCGATAAAGATGAGCTTAATGTTTTATTTCAGACTGTCGAAATAAATCAGGATATTCTAAAAAAAATCTCAACCCCAGCTGAAGGATTGCCTTGGTATAAATATCGGAAGATATTCCTAACGGATGCTCGTATCAAAGGAGGGGTAAAGTTTTGGCGGGAAAATGGGGCAGCATTGGCGGCTGTGGAAAAGCAGACAGGCGTTCAGCCCGAGATAATCGTTGCAATTATTGGGGTAGAAACCTCTTATGGTCAAAAGATGGGTAATTTTAAGGTGCTTGAAGCATTGTCTACATTGGCATTCGCGTACCCGGCCCGTAGTCAATTTTTTCTTAGTGAGTTAGAAAACTATTTGTTGTTGTGCCGTGAGGAGCATCTCAATCCATTAGAACCAATTGGCTCTTATGCTGGAGCCATGGGGGCGCCACAATTTATGCCTAGTAGTTTTAGGCGTTATGCGGTTGATTTTGATCGTGATGGGAAACGCGATATTTGGCATAACAACAGCGATGTTATTGCTAGTGTCGCAAATTATTTTATTAAACATCAGTGGCAAGTTGGGCAAGCTATTGCAACACCAGTAAGCGCAACGGGAGAAAACTATAAATACGTATTAAGCAAGGACCTTAAGCCGGATTTAAGGATTGACCAGTTAGAATCACTCAACTTAAAAATACAGAGGACCTTACCTTTAAATACAAAAGTGAAGCTACTGGCTTATGAACAGGAGGCATTAGGACAAAAAGCAAGTGAAGAGCTTTGGGTTGGTTTAGACAACTTTTATGTCATCACTCGTTACAATCATAGTCCTTTATATGCGATGGCTGTTTATCAGTTAAGTCAATCTATTTTAAATGAAAAAGGCACATTCCCATGAAAAGACTTTTAATAGCAATTGTACTAACTACCCTAGCTGGGTGCTCGACAGAACAATTGAAAACAACGGGTGTTGATTTTCAGCAACAAGCCGAAAATATCGAAACTATCCAAGCCTCAACTTTTTATCAAACAAGCCAAGATTCAGCATCGTCAAAAAAGATCGTAAGTGATCAGCAGGCTATTAATGTTCAACAAGAAAGTCTTTTACCTCGAATTGCTCGTTATATAAAACAGGGCGTTGCTTCATGGTATGGTCCTGGCTTTCATGGTAAAAAAACAGCGACTGGCGAAATCTTTGATATGAACGCTATGACGGCCGCACATAAAACTTTACCGATACCCTCTTATGCTCAAGTAACTAATCTTGAGAATCATCGCAGTATTATCGTCAGAATTAATGATAGAGGACCGTTTACTGGTAATAGAGAGATGGATCTGTCATATGCGGCAGCAAAAAACCTGGATATGGCTCAAGATGGTATTGGTTCAATAGAAATCAAGTCTATTTCACCCAGTCAGGCTTTACCTGAGATACAGCAGATTGCCGCTGCTTTGGAGCAACATGTTTACTTGCAGATTGGTAGTTTTGGTAGTGTTGAAAAAGCAATGAGCTTAAGGAATAAAATAGCTGCCTCAAATTTGCCTGAGCCAGACATTCGATCGTCTACTTACAAAAGGTCAACGCTTTACAAGGTACAAATAGGACCAATAAGTTCAACAGAAACAGCCAATCAGCTAAATCAACAATTAACAGAAATTGGAATTACGGATACACAATTTGTTACTGAATCCAAACAATCTCAGCGTTCACATGCTACAATGTAATAAAATATTTTTACTTGTAGACATCAAAGAGCCATGACCCCGTTTAAAAAATCCACACTATTTTTATTTTTTGGCCTATTAGTTTTTTTGTCTAATGCCTTTGCAGAAAACACTGAAATATCAACCCCCCCCGCTCCTACCATAGCAGCATCAGCTTATATCTTACAAGATTTTCATACGGGTAAGGTTTTAGCGGAAAATAATGCGGATGTTAGGCTTGCTCCTGCTAGTTTGACTAAAATTATGACAGTTTATGTTGTTTTTAAAGAACTTAGTAGTGGTCATTTACATCTGGATGATTTAGTTACCATTAGTGAAAAGGCTTGGAAGACTTCAGGTTCACGTATGTTCGTGGAGTTGGGCAATCAGGTTAAAATAGAAGATTTATTAAAAGGCGTCATCATACAATCTGGAAATGATGCTAGCGTTGCGTTAGCTGAACATGTTGGGGGTAATGAGGATACCTTTGCTGATATGATGAATCAGCATGCAAAGCGATTAGGTATGACCAATAGTCACTTTAAAAACAGCGATGGATTGCCTATTGATGATCACTACACAACAGCACGTGATTTAGCCACATTGACGACTGCTTTGATTAAAGAATTTCCTGAAAACTATCGCTGGTTTTCTCAGAAGGAATTCACTTTTAATAATATTACTCAGCAGAACCGTAATAAATTATTGTCACGTGATGAGTCAGTCGATGGCGTTAAGACGGGGTTTACTGATGATGCTGGTTATTGCTTAGTTGCTTCTGCCTTGAGAGAAGAGATGCGTCTGATATCTGTGGTCATGGGGGCGAAAAATGCTAATGCACGTGCTAACGAGAACCAAACTTTGATAAATTATGGTTTTCGGTTTTTTGAATCTCATCGTCTATATCAAGGTAAAACAAGTTTAAATGAAGCTAGAATTTGGAAAGGAGAAAGTAAAATTGTACCCTTAGGATTAGCCGAGGATATTTATGTTACTATTCCGCGTCGCCAATATAAAGATCTAAAGGCTGTAGTTACTGTCGACAAGAAGATCACTGCTCCTGTGGAAGAAGGTGCTAAGTTAGGCTCTGTTAAAGTGACTCTAAACGATACTGTTGTTGCAGATAAAGATTTAGTGGCTTTAAAATCGGTGGAACAAGGTAATATTTTTCAGAGACTTTCTGAAAGTGTCTTGATGATGCTGGAAAAATCGGAAGATGGAAAATAAAACTGTCTATTTGAATGGACAATATTTGCCTCTTGATGAGGCGAAAGTGTCTGTATTAGATCGTGGGTTTTTATTCGGTGATGGTATTTATGAGGTAATCCCTTCTTATTCGGGGCATTTGTTTCATTTTCAGGATCATTTGCAGCGCTTGGAAAATAGTTTGGCTGGGATTCGTTTGGCTAATCCCTATAATCGTGAGCAATGGGCGGCTATTTTAGAACCATTGTTAGATGCAAGTATTGATCAGTCTGTTTATTTACAAATCACGAGAGGTGTTGGTCTTAAAAGAGATCATGCATTTCCAGAGAATGTGCCAGCGACTGTTTTTGCTATGTCTTCGAATCTGGAGCCTTTTGCAGGATTAAATCAGGGCATTAAAGCGATAAGCATGGATGATACGCGCTGGAAGTTTTGTAATATTAAAGCAATCACGTTATTGGCTAATATCCTGCATCGACAAGCGGCTATTGATCAAGGCTGTGCTGAGGCATTATTAGTAAAAGACGGTTACCTTATAGAAGGGGCTGCTAGTAATGTTTTTGCTGTTATCGATGGTATTCTGCAAACACCGCCTAAAGATCATCAGATATTGCCTGGAATAACCCGTGACGTTATTTTAGCGTTGGCAAAGAAAAATAATATTCCTTATTCTGAAGGTAATATTTCTTTTAACGAGCTTCAATATGCGAGTGAAATTTGGGTTGCTAGTTCAATGCGTGAAATTGTGCCTGTAGTTGAGTTAGATTCTAATCCAGTATCCGATGGTAAGCCGGGGCCAGTATGGTATGCTATGAACGATATTTTTCAATCTTATAAAAAATCGTTATCATGACAGAAGAAACACTCTTTGAATTTCCGTGTCAATTTCCTATAAAAGCGATGGGTAAGGCGGATGTTGAGCTAGATTTATTAGTAGTAGAAATTGTTCGCCGACACGTTCCTGTTATTACTGAGGGGGCAGTCAGTGCAAGGCCGAGTAAAGACGGTAATTTTATGGCGATAACAATCATTATAGAGGCTTCTAGTAAGCAACAGTTGGACGCTATTTATCAGGATTTAACCGATCACCCCCATGTTTTAATGGCGCTGTAATTAGCCTCGGTTTTGTTATTTATAATATCCTATGATTGGCTAACAGCCGTTTAATCTTGATCGCTCGTCACTTAGGATTGCAAGATTATGAAGTTACCTGGCAAGCGATGCAGCTTTTTAATTTGCAACGCAATGCAGAAACGCCCGATGAGTTATGGATAGTAGAGCATACCCCTGTTTATACCCTTGGATTAAATGGTAAACGCGAGCATTTACTAAATACGGGTAGTATCCCAGTAATTAATTCTGATCGGGGTGGTCAAGTGACTTATCATGGTCCAGGTCAATTAATTATTTATACGTTATTAGATATTAAACGATTAAATTTAACTGTTCGCCAGTTGGTAACTGCGTTGGAGCAATCGGTTGTTAGTGCATTAATGGCTTATGGGGTTTTTTCAATGTCTAAAGCTGAAGCGCCTGGCGTTTATGTAAATGATGCTAAAATTGCGTCTATCGGATTAAGAATAAAAAAGAATTGTAGTTACCATGGGCTTAGTATAAATAATGATATGGATTTAAAACCTTTCGATTATATTAATACCTGCGGCTATTCCGGCCTCAAAGTCACTCAACTGTCTGATTT
Organism: uncultured Methylococcaceae bacterium; assembly: GCA_903859415.1. Taxonomy (GTDB): domain Bacteria; phylum Pseudomonadota; class Gammaproteobacteria; order Methylococcales; family Methylomonadaceae; genus Methylobacter_C. The sequence continues at coordinate 35,759 of CAIOMN010000229.1, read as the reverse complement.
GGGTGTCAGGGTAAGTTCAAAGCAACTTGCTGATTCTGTAATTCAGGCACTCACTTCAACGCTATTGTCATGACTAATCAAGCACCTTCAAGATCTACTCCAGAATCACATGAGCGTAGCGCTAAAAAATTAGCACGAATTCCCATTAAGGTTGAGCATTCTGAAACAGTTCTGCGCAAGCCAGAGTGGATACGAGTAAAGTTGTCCGCCAGTGATGAGATTACCCAGATAAAGAGTTTATTGCGTAAGCATAAATTGCATACGGTCTGTGAAGAAGCGGCTTGCCCGAATTTGTCTGAATGTTTCCAGCATGGCACAGCTACCTTTATGATAATGGGAGATCTATGTACTCGCCGTTGTCCTTTTTGTGATGTGGCTCATGGTAAGCCTTTGCCATTGGACCCAAATGAGCCAAAGAGTTTGGCGGATGCTATTCAGGCGATGGCATTAAAATATGTTGTTATTACCTCAGTCGATCGGGATGATTTAAGAGATGGCGGTGCCGGACATTTTGCCCAATGTATTAATAAGATACGCCAGCAAACCCCCCGTACAAAGATTGAGATTTTAGTGCCCGATTTTCGTGGTCGAATTGATAAAGCCATAGGCATCTTGGCAGAAGAGCCTTGTGATGTGTTTAATCATAATTTAGAAACGGTTCCCAGGTTATATAAACAAGTTCGCCCAGGTGCTGATTATTTGGGTTCGCTGGAATTACTGGCCAAGTATGCTAAAGCGCAGCCGCAAACACCGACTAAGTCGGGTTTAATGTTGGGCGTAGGTGAAGAAAAGGAAGAGGTGCATCAAGTGATGAGAGATTTGGTTGCTCATGGATGCTCAATGTTAACGTTGGGCCAATATCTTCAGCCTACTAAGTCACATTTGCCGGTTAAAAGTTATATCACCCCTGAACAATTTAATGACTATGGCGCATTCGCTTTACAATTGGGCTTTAAGCAAGTTGCAAGCGCACCTATGGTTAGATCCTCATATCATGCTGATTTACAAGCAAAGTCTATAATTTGATGTAAAGGTGATTATTCATATTTTGGGATCACTGGTTAATGTGTATTTAAGGCTCCTTGCTGTATACTAATCTCTTGAGTCACACTAACCAATGATGAGAATATGCGTAATAGATTAGTTTTCATAAATACACTATTGTTTTTTTCCTGCTCAGTCTTGGCAGAGCAAAATCTTGTCGGTAGCATAGCAGAGCAGTCCAGTAAAGAGTCGGTCACAGCGGTAGTACCCAATGCTTCAAAAAACGCTGAGTCAGTAAAATCTTTGGTTAATACTATCAAAAAGCATCCTGACGCAGTAGCTGCAGGGAAGGATGTTCTTAATAATTTAAAGAGTACTATTGCAAATACGCCCAGTGCAGTTAAGAATCAGGCTAAACAAAAAGCAACTGAGAAGGTGTTGGAAATTTTGAATAAGCAAGAGTAAGTCAGTAAATATTAGTTGCTTATATTCTGTAATATTTTTTTAGTGGCTGAAAACTCAATGTTCAATACAATCTTCAAATTGGATTTTTTGTATTTTTATGAGTTGATTCCGTCCCTGTCGATTAAGTCATGAAAACTTTATACCCTGAAATCTCTCCATATAATCAATTTTTTCTCGAAACAGGTTGCCAGCATTCTGTTTATGTTGAACAAAGTGGCAATCCAGATGGAATCCCAGTCATTTTCTTGCATGGAGGGCCCTGCTCAGGGACTAAGCCAGATCATCGGAGATTTTTTAATCCAGAATGTTATCGTATTATTCTTTTTGATCAACGGGGTTGTGGATTGTCATTGCCTTTTGGGGCTTTGGAAAATAATACAACACAGGATTTGATTGATGATATGGACCGCATTAGAAAAAATCTAAAAATAGACAAATGGTTGCTGTTTGGAGGGTCTTGGGGAGGCGCTTTGGCCTTATTATATGCTCAACAATACTGTCATTTTGTTACAGGAATGATACTCCGAGGTGTATTTTTAGTCCGAAGACAAGACTTGGATTGGTTCGCAAAAGACGGTGTTAACCGGATTTACCCAGAACAATGGCAGCGGTTGCTTGAAAGCTTAGAAGCAGTGGAGCCAGATAGTCTGGTGGTAGGATTATGTGCAGCGTTATGGGGTGCAGATGAAGTGGCTCAACGACGAGTGACTAAAGAATGGATGGCTTGGGGTGGTCAGGTAGCTTTAGGTAATGATTATAATCCAGCCAGTCAAAATGATCATGTAACTGAGAAAATGGTTAAGCAAGTGCGTATGGAGTTGCATTATGCTAAAAATAACTATTTTATAAAAGAAGGTCAGGTTTTGGATGGCTGTTCAACATTGTCACATATTCCAACTATTATTATTCATGGGCGACAGGACTTGGTGTGCCCAATAGAGGCGGGCATGAGTTTGCATCAGGTAATGCCTCATGCGGAGTATGTTGTTTTGCCCAATGCCGGACATATTGCTCAGGGTGCAGAAATGATTGACGCTTTGGTTGTCGCTACGGACAAATTTGCAGAAGTTTTGCTTTAGAATTATTTATTCCGCTTTCCATTGAAAAATCGGCAATTATATTTGTATTGCTGGTGTATTTTAGAAAGTAGTTTGCTTCAATTAAATAAAGGATTCATAACGATGTATAACAGTTTTCCAACAAAAAGCTTAGCATTGCGACGGCAAATGCTGGGTGTATTAGCTTTTTTTATAGTTTTCTTTGTGTCAGATTTATCGATTGCAGATTCGACATCTAAGCTTGCTGTTCAGAAAGATGAAGCATCGCAATTTCAGAGTTATACCGCAGATTATACAATTCCTAATGTCAAAGTGATTCGTCAGGATGCTCAAAAACTAGATTTTGTTAAAGAGATTGATGATGGTCGTACAGTTATTTTAGATTTTGTTTTTGTTTCCTGTTCTGCAATTTGTCCTATGTTGAGTCATGTGTTTTCAAAGGTACAAGAAAAGTTAACTAAGGACGGTCAGAAGTTTCATTTGATCAGTATTTCTATTGATCCAGAAAATGATACGCCTGCATCACTTATTGAATATGGAAAGAAATTTTCAGCAGGCGAAAGCTGGGATTTTTACACGGGAACTCGTGAAGCTAGCCTTGTTCTGCAAAAAGCATTTAATGCTTATAAGGGCGACAAGATGAAACATGCTTCCCTTATTTTGATGCGTTCAGCACCGAATAAGTCTTGGCTTAGACTCGAAGGTTTTGCAAGTCCTGATACGGTGGTTAGTGAATACTATAAAATGCAGCATCCACAATAGGGAGTGTTTTTGAAATGTTGTTTTCCATCGCACTCAATTATAGCGAGTGCGGTAGGGTGATAGATCCTGTTTATTTGTCCAGGCCAATAAAATCCCAAATCTTATGAGAGGTAGTTGAGGTTGCCTGATCAAGGACTATTGGACCATTGGGATAGTTAAGGTCGTAAATACGCTTAATATCGCTGGCAAGATCTAGTTGGTTTAATTTGGTATATGCCTCGTTTAATACAAGCAAGGCATAAGGAACCGCTGGGGCGCGTTGATATTTATCAATGACTGTTGAAGCTCTATCTACAGCAGCGACATAAGCTCTGCGTTTTAAATAATAACGAGCCACATGTACTTCGTGCATGGCTATGTTATTGGTTAAAGCGATCATGCGTAATCTTGAGTCTGGTACATATTTACTTTCTGGAAAACGATGAACAAGTTCTTCGAAGTTCTTTAACGCATCTTTTGAAGTAGCGGTATCACGTTGGGATGTGTCTGTAGGTAAAAAACGATCAACAAAGCTTATTCCCCGATTGTAATTAACCAGGCCCTTTAAATAATACGCATAGTCAATGGCGGGACTACGAGGGTTAGTTTTTATGAAGCGGTCAGCAGCAGCGATTGCCGAGTCTGGATCATTGTTTTTGAAATAAGCGTAAGCAATATCTAGTTCTGTTTGGGCAGAGTCTTCACCAAAAGGATATCTAGATTCTAATGCCTGGTAGAGTTTGATTGCTTTTTCATAACTGCCTGTATCCACATTCTTTTTAGCCTCAGTTCGAAATTTCTCGGCATTCCAGTCGGCATATTCATTTTCATCAGATGCTTTTGAGTCACCGGAAAAAAGGTCTTTGAATGATGAGCAGCCTTCAAGGGACATGCTTAAAAAGCAAATAAATAAAAATTTTATTAAAATTAATCGCATAGTACTAACGACACGTTGTAATATTAGAGGTTTTCTCGCAAGATAAACGGCGATACTTAAAAAGTGGTTGTTTATTTATGTGAGTATAACTTAACTATGGGTTATTCAGAAGAACTTGTTATGACAAGATTAACAGCAGAAGTACCTTATGAGATGGCGGGTATGCGTTTGGACCAAGTGCTTGCCGAATTATTTGCCGATTATTCGCGCAGTAAACTGCAATCCTGGGTTAAATCCGGGAGAGTGCAGGTCAATGGTTTAATATTAAAGCCAAAAGACAAATTGGAAGGGGGGGAAGAGATAGCGTTGGATGCTGAAGCCGAAGTCGTTATTTTATCCGAAGCCGAACCTATTCCCTTAGATATTATTTTTGAAGATGAAAGTCTGCTCATTGTAAATAAGCCAGCAGGCTTGGTTGTGCATCCAGCGGTTGGAAACTGGAGTGGCACTTTGCTGAATGCGTTGTTGAACCACGATTCAAGTTTGGACACATTACCTCGTGCAGGAATTGTTCATCGAATTGATAAAGAGACCAGCGGCTTGTTAATGATTGCAAAAACGTTACAGGCGCATAATAGCCTAACCCAGCAATTGCAGGACAGAGAGATTAATAGGGAATATTTGGCAATCACGCGGGGACGGATGACGGCTGGCGGTACGGTAGACGAGCCGATTGCCAGACACCCTACCGATCGTAAAAGGTATGCAGTGAGAGAGTCGGGTAAAGATTCGGTGACCCATTATCGTGTTGAGCGGCGTTTTACTCGACATACGTTTATACAAGTAAAGCTAGAAACTGGACGTACTCATCAAATTCGTGTCCATATGTCTCATATTCGTTATCCACTGGTGGGTGATCAAGTGTACGGTGGGCGTTTTCAGATGCCAGCAGGATGTAGCGAATGGCTGGAGAAAGAATTACGCAGCTTTAAAAGACAAGCGTTACATGCGGCAAAGCTGGGTTTGAAGCATCCTCTGACTCATGAGTATTGTGAATGGGTTCAACCCTTACCCGACGATATGACCCGCTTATTAGCCGCACTAGCAGATAATGAGCAGGATTGAACATTATATAGTGCCAGACTGGCCGGCACCCGCTAACATTCATGCTGCAACCACGTTGCGTACAGGCGGTGTTAGTGAGGGTCAGTATTTTAGTTTTAATCCTGCCCAACATGTCGGAGATGACCGTGAGCTAGTTAAGCAAAATAGGCAAATTATTAGCGAGGTTTTAAAACTACCCTCTGAACCGGTTTGGTTGGATCAATTACACAGCTCAAGGGTTGTTGAGGCAACAAATTTACCTGGCCAGCTACAACAGGCGGATGCGAGTTTTACAAGTGTTGCTGGTGTTGTCTGTGCTGTTATGACTGCTGATTGTTTGCCTTTACTGGTTTGTTCTAAAGATGGATTAAGCGTGGCGGCGATTCACGCTGGCTGGAGAGGATTATTGGCGGGTGTTATTAGCAATACAGTACTTGCTTTGAAAAATACTGTAGTGACATCATGCGTTAATAATAAAGATTTTTTAGTTTGGTTAGGCCCTGCTATTGGGCCCAGTTGTTTTGAGATTGGAAGTGAAGTTCGGGATGCTTTTTTGAAGAAGTCGATTGACTATGCCAGTGCATTTAAAGAGTTGGGTAATGATAAATGGCTGGCCGATATTTATCAGTTGGCACGGATTGAATTATTTGCATTAGGAGTTGATGATGTTTACGGTGGAGCATTGTGTACTTTTACCGAATCTGACCGTTTTTATTCTTATCGCAGGGATAGTCAGACTGGGCGGATGGCCACGTTAATTTGGATGGAATAACTAAGTGAATTTATTGGCGTTAATTATTATTTTTACAGCTGTTGGCGGTGTTTTAAGTGTAATGGCTGCGGCTATTTTTTTATTGCTGCGAGAAGATCTTAGAAAAGCAGTGCTACCGCATGGTATCAGTTTTGCAATAGGTGCCTTATTGGCGGTGGCTTTTTGGGGGTTGATACCTGAAGCATTTGAACAAGTCAAGCCGGAACAGTTTCAGACGTTATCAGGCACGATATTGGCGGGAATACTGGGTTTCTTTGTTTTGGAAAAGTTACTGATATGGCGGCATTGCCATTTCGGGCATTGTGAGGCACATGGTGATGAAGGACAACATGAACATGGATCAAGTCATTCACATGGACATAGTCATGCTCACGGGAGCGCAAAGTCTGCGGGTGCTTTGATTATTTTAGGCGATAGTATTCATAATTTTGTGGATGGTGTCTTGATCGCTGCTGCATTCTTAACGGATGTACAGTTAGGGATAGTCACTAGCTTGGCCGTTGCTGCTCATGAAATTCCGCAAGAGGTGGGTGATTTTGCCATTTTATTAGACAGTGGTTATTCCCGCAGTAAAGCCCTTTTTTATAATGTATTGGCTAGTTTGACGACGGTGTTGGGCGGAGTTTTAGCTTATTTTAGTCTGGAAGATTTGCATAATACCTTGCCGTACTTTTTAGCATTGGCAGCCTCAAGCTTTATTTATATTGCAGTTGCTGATTTGATTCCTTCGTTGCATACGAAAACAGATATGAAGACGTCTTTACAGCAAATTGTTCTGATTGCTGCTGGCGTGTTATTGATCTGTTTTTTACATGATGTTGCGCATAGTGTGAAGTTAAGCTGAAAAGTATCTATTGATCGATCTATCACATGACTGATACCCCATTACCCGTTACAAAAAATGACAACCCGCTGTTTAATCCAAAATTTATCCAGAAAACTATTATCGGTCTGGGTATTCTTAAAAAGGGTGAAATTCCCGATAAGCCTAAGAAGATTATTGAAAAACGCTTAAGTAACCATGCTCACAATAAAAAAGCCAAAGAAAGCGCACAAAGCCATGACTTTCTAAATTTCTTTAAAGAGTTATTAGGCTACCAATCAGTCAATGATCAGGTTAATGCAAAAAAATGGGATGTAGAGAATGAGTTAAAGGGGATTGATTATGCTTTAGGTGAATTTTCTAAAGCACAAAAAACCGTATTGGTTCCCTTTGAATTTAAAGGTCCTGACACATGGGATTTAACACGCCCCATGAAAGGCAGGGTAGAGTCTACGGTTGCACAGGCAATCCGTTATGCAATTAATAGTCAAGGAACTGCAAAATGGTTTTTAGTCTCTAACTGTCTGGAGTTTCGCCTTTATAAATTCCCGGATTCCAACATAAAATATGAACAGTGGTTTATTGAAGATCTAATAAAACCGGAAGAATATGCGCGTTTTATTTTACTGCTCAGTAAGAATAATCTGTTGAGCGGCGAGACCGAAAGACTGTTTAACGATTCTCTGCGAACAGAAAAAGATATCTCTGACCAACTCTATTTTGATTACCGTCAATTGCGCATTGACCTGATTAACGGCTTAAAAAAAGACAACAACAGCATACGCCGGAAAGCAATGGTTCGGCTTAGCCAAAAACTGCTGGATCGTCTGTTGTTTATCGCCTTTGCCGAAGACCGGGGCTTGTTGCCTAGAAGCACCTTGCACAACCGTATTTTTAAAGAACCCAGCGAAGGCTTTACCGTTTGGGATGTGCTAAAAAAGCTCTTCACCGACATAGATAAGGGCAATGCGGCTAATGCAATACCTGCTTACAACGGTGGCCTGTTTGCGGGAGATCAAGAACTGGAAAGCCTGACCGTTAGCGATGATCTGTTAAAAAAGTTTAAGACTTTATACGACTATGATTTTGATAATGATATTGGTACGCCGGTTTTGGGGCATATTTTTGAACAATCCATCTCGGATTTAGATGAGATTTACGCAACCGTTGATGACGAACAGGAATTGCAAGGCAACACTAAGGCCAGCACCAGTACTTCTGGCAAACGCAAGCAAGATGGCATTGTTTACACCCCTGAATTTATCACGGATTATATTATTGAGCATACCCTGGGCGGTTATTTAAAACAACAACGAGCTGGTATTGCTCATGAGCCTGATAGTGCGGCTTACTGGATGGCTTATCGAGCCATTTTAGCAGGTACTCGGGTACTTGACCCAGCTTGTGGCAGCGGCGCTTTTTTAATTGGTGCGTTTAAGTATTTAAAGACTGAGTATGATTTTGTTAATCGCCGTATCAAAGAGTTAGAACCCCAACATACTGATTTATTTGGACTGGATTTAGACGCAGACATATTAAATAACAATCTGTTTGGTGTTGACCTCAATCCGGAATCGATTGAAATTACCCAATTAGCATTGTGGCTGGAAACCGCTGAAAAAGGTAAAAAACTTAAGCCACTGGATAAAAACATTCAGCAAGGTAATAGTATTATTCATCACAAACACACGGACAAAGGCGCGTTTTTGTGGAATGTGCAATTTAATAGAATCATGCAATCCGGTGGCTTTGATGTCATCTTAGGTAATCCGCCGTATGTGCGTCAAGAGCGGTTAAGCGCAATAAAACCGTATTTGCAAGAACACTATAAAACCTATCACGGTGTAGCCGATCTCTATACTTACTTTTTTGAGTTGGGACTTAATTTGCTCAAAAAGGGCGGTCGCTTGGGCTATATTTCATCGTCCACTTTTTTTAGAACCAACAGCGGCACGCCGCTCCGCGAGTTTTTAAAAGTGCAGAGCAATTTATTGCGTGTTATTGACTTTAACGACTACCCAGTTTTTGAAGGCGTCACCACTTATCCGGCTATTCTGATTATGGAAAAGCCGGAACGGTTGCGTAAACAAGCTCCAAAATCAGAGTTTGGTTTTTTAAATATCACCGCAATAAAAGACCCTCTGCACAGTGCGTTAAAACTGCAATTACAAACGGATTTCGGAGTGATGAAACAGGGCTCGCTTAAAGCCGATGCTTGGCAGTTGGAAGATGAGCATCTTACTAAGCTACGGCAAAAAATCACTCAGGGTTATAAAACCCTGAAAGAGGTTTATGGCTCGCCTTTATACGGGATAAAGACGGGGTTGAACGAAGCTTTTGTTATTACTGAACAGCAATACCAAGCATTAAAACAGGATGATCCGGATGGTAAGATTTTAAAGCCGTTTTTGGAAGGCAAGGATTTAAAGCGCTGGCGGGCAGAAAGCCGTGGGTTGTATTTAATTTTGTTCCCCAAAGGTTGGACGCACGCGCAATTACGACCAAAGACTGATGGTGAAAATCCATCACCAGAAGTAATTGCATTAGAAGAAGTTAAGGCATGGGCTTATGTGCAGAAAAATTATCCTAAGATAGCTGAGTATTTAAGCACCTATAGTTTACAAGGCCGCAAACGGGGCGATAAAGGTGATTTTTGGTGGGAACTGCGGGCTTGTGCTTATTATGAGAAATTTGCAAAGCCGAAGATTCAATATGCTCACTTTAGCCCTCAATCGCTCTTTCATTTTAATCAGAATGGACACATATCAAATGATAAAAGTTATATTATTCCAACAAATGATTTAGGTCTTTATGGTTTATTGAATAGCCGCCTATTTTGGTTTTTAATTCAAGCTATTTGTCCTTCGGTAAGAGGTGGATTTTATGAACTTAGATCACAATATATTGAGACATTACCTATTCCAAATGCATCATCTGAACAAAAGCAACTCATCGCTGATTTAGCCGAGCAATGCCAAGCCAATGCCGAAGACCGCTACGAATTGGAGCAAAAAGTGCAACGCCGTTTAACAGAAAACCTGCGTCCTACCAATAATATTGAGTCACTCAACAACAAGCTAAATCAATGGTGGAAGCTGGCAACCGTCACCGAATTGGCCAGAGAAGCCTGTAAAGCCTTTAAGCTAAAAAAGTCCGAAACATTAAAAGTAGATTTAACCAATCCAACCCAACAAGATATATGGGAAAGTTATCTCAAGGATAATGCTAAAGTGTGGCAAGACTACACCCAAACGATCAATGGCTTGGAACAACAAATTAATACCGCCGTCTATGCGTTATTTAAATTGACCCCCGAAGAAATAAGTCTAATCGAAAAAAACCAGTCATAAATTTTGGGAACGCCTATTGTATTTCCTGGGAGGGCATTGTTTTTAAACATCTCAAGGGTGTTTTTATTTGCTCGTATACCGATTCGGACGATCGGTGTTCGGTTCGGTTAAAGTCGTTCATGATTTGATTGTTCGCCACGAGCAGCTTGACTTTAAACCGGCTCAATTTAAGTGGACTGGTAACGATTTTGGAGTTATCGAGATATTTCTAGTCGTGATCAGTAGTGACGCAGATAAATTGCGTCACTACGGGTGTGTTGGTCTACAAGAGAGCTTTTAGTTTAGGTAATGACATCAGGCTCTGTTCTGCCGGTGCGTTTTTTAACTTCACATAATTGTTCTGCCAGATCAATTAAGAATGCTAATGCAATTTGAGCATCTTGATTGTGTTTGTCGGCATCAGGCTCAAAACGTTCGATGTAGATTCTTAACGTTGCTCCCACGGTTCCGGTGCCTGATAAACGGAAAACGATGCGTGAGCCGTTCTCAAAGCCGATGCGGATACCTTGGTTTTTGCTGATACTGCCGTCAATGGAGTCTTCATAGCAAAACTCATCGGCATATTTAACCGTATATTCGCCAAAAGTTTGACCGGGTAATGTGGGTAATTGCTTGCGTAAATCCTCAACGATGCTATTGGCGATGGGGGTTTCAACAGCTTCATAATCATGTCGGCAATAAATATCACGACCAAATTTTTGCCAATGATCATGGACGATATCTGCAACGGGTTGACGTCTTACTGCAATCAAATTTAGCCAAAATAATACCGCCCATAGACCGTCTTTTTCGCGAACATGGTCAGAGCCTGTGCCAAAGCTTTCTTCTCCGCAGAGGGTTATTTTTCCAGCATCAAGTAGATTGCCAAAGAACTTCCAGCCTGTTGGGGTTTCGTAGCAGGGTATATTATATTTAGCTGCAACACGGTCAACGGCTTGGCTAGTCGGCATTGATCGGGCTACGCCACTTAAGCCTTTACTGTAGGCAGGAATTAAATGGGCATTAGCGGCCAGAATAGCCAAGCTATCACTGGGAGTGACAAAAATGTTGCTACCCGTAATCATATTGCGATCGCCATCACCATCTGAAGCCGCGCCAAAAACAGGTGCATTGTCACTAAACATGAGTTCGGCAAGTTCGTGTGCGTGTGCTAAATTAGGATCAGGGTGGTGCCCGCCAAAATCTTCTAAAGGTTCAGCATTGATAACGGATTCTGAGGGAGCCCCAAGAATGTCAACGAGTATTCTTTTTGCATAAGGTCCGGTGATGGCGCTCATCGCATCAAAAAGCAAGGTGATGTAGCCTGAGCTAATACTTTGTTTTAGAAGTTTAAAGTCAAAGATTGACTGCATAAGTTCTGCATAATCTGAAACTGGGTCAATGATGGTTATTTTTATATTCCCGATTTGTTGAGAACCGATGCTATCAAGATCTATATCCTGGATGTTAGTCGTTTTATATTCGGTAATTGACAGGCTGCGTTTATAAAATGCCTCTGTATAGGTTTCAGAAGCAGGGCCGCCGTTGCTGACATTATATTTAATGCCAAAATCTTCATCTGGGCCGCCAGGGTTATGGCTGGCAGAAAGGATTAGACCGCCAAAAGCTTGATACTTTCTGATGATGTTTGAAGCGGCCGGTGTTGATAACAAGCCGCCCTGACCTATAATAAGTTCACCAAAGCCATTGGCAGCCGCCATTTTAATAATTATTTGTATGGCTACTCTGTTAAAATACCGTCCATCGCCACCTAGGACGAGGGTTTTATGGGTGATATCTTCAAGGGAATCGAAGATGGATTGAACAAAATTCTCAAGATAGCCAGGCTGTTGAAAGACTTTAACTTTTTTCCTTAGGCCTGATGTTCCAGGGTTTTGGTCGTTATAGGGTGTGGTTGTGATGGTTTCTATTTGCATATTGTATCCTTGGTGCGATAATTGACATCGTTGATAAAGTACACCAAAATTCTTCTCTAGTGTAAAATTTAATATGTTACGAATATTTTTAATAGTGTGTTGTAGTTTGGCTTCTTTCACTGTGACAGCTGAGTCTGATATTTGGCTATTGGTTGATACTAAAGCGCGTAAGATAGAAGTAAAAAAAGGCGATCAAACCGTTGAGACTTTGCATTCGATTGCTATTGGTCGAGGTGGAGCAGGATTAAAGACCCATCGGGGTGATAATATTACTCCCCATGGGAATTATAAAATAGGCTGGGTGGGTGAAAAAAGTAGCTTTCGTCGATTTTTTGGGTTAACTTATCCGTCCGTAGAGGATGCGGAGAAGGCGTTAAGTAGGGGTATTATTGATCGAGTCACGTATGAACGGATTATGACAGCTCATCAGTTTAATCAGATACCGCCGCAAAATACTCCTTTAGGTGGTCAAATAGGGATTCATGGGCTTGGAAATGCGAATGCAAGAATTCATGAAGTATTTGATTGGACCCACGGTTGTATAGCCTTGACCAACCCTCAGATTGATCATTTAAGTCAATTAGTTGAAACGGGGACGGTTGTTAAAATAAAATAAAGCTGGTAAAAAAGCTTTTGAAATGATATAATCATTACAGCTATAATGTTTTTTGTAGTAATAACTCTGACTAAGGAAAATAATATGAAAAAAGTAATAAAATTATCAATGATCGCTATGGTTGCTAGTTTAGTAGTTGGTTGTGCAACTAACGCTGATATTGAAGGTCTTCAATCACAAATTGACGGTTTGAAAACTTCAGTAGCACAAGCTTCTTCTGACGCTGCAAGCGCACAAAGTGCTGCTGCTGACGCTGCCGCTAAAGCTGCTGCTGCTGAGTCTGCTGCTAACCGTGCTGCTCAATACGCACAAGACACTAACAGCAAATTGGACAACTTGTTCAAAAAATCAATGTTGAAATAAATCAACATCGCTTTTTAGCTGGAAAAGCCCGGCGGTTTTACCGCCGGGCTTTTTTTATGCCTTATTTTCTCCGCCAAAGAGTTCTAATAAGCGGGGTATAAAATTGGCCAGTTCAGCTGACATAATAGAGAAGTCTACGTCAAATTGAGCAGCCTCATCGTTTACTTCAATATCCGTTACCTGATCTTGAATTAAATCAAGAAAGCGTAAACGTTTTATAGAAAGATTTTCATCAACAATGAATGAAATTCTGTCTGCCCAGCTAACAGCTAATTTAATAACTTCCTTTCCTGTATCTAAGTGATTTTTGATTTCAGGTAATGCTAAATCATGACGTTTACAGCGAACAATGCCACCTTGTTCTTCAGGCGAACGTAATTCGCATTCGTCTTCGATCAGGATGTCATCCGGTGCTTTGCTGTTGAGTAGCCATTCGGTCATGATAGTGGCGGGATTATCGATTGTATTAAGCGGTACAGCCGGCAATGATGTAAGTGATTTACGTAGCATGCTGAGTAAGTCTTCAGCGTTTTTTGCTGATGCGGCATCGACTATTAGCCAGCCACCTTTAGGGTCTATATAGGCGTATATTTTGCGCGAAAAGGTGAAGGCTTTGGGTAGTAAATCGAAAAGTATTTCATCTTTTATTTCAGTGCGTTCTTTTTTTGATAACTTACGGGCTTGTTGTTGTTCTTTTTCAAGGATTTTTTCTTGGGATATTTCATTAACAACGGAGGCGGGTAATAGGCGTTCCTCTTTTTTTAGGCATAGCATCATAAAACCATTAGTGGAGTGCACAAGCTGCTGGTTTGATTTGCCTAAAGGTGACGTCCAGCCAAAGGTAAATTCCTGATGAGGGCCGCAAGGATGAAAAGCCAGGGCTTCAAGTTTTTGTTCCAGTTCCCCTAGGGATAAGGTGAAAGCTTCGGTAAGGCGAAAAATACTGAGATTTTTAAACCACATGAGTTACTGATATCCTATATAAATAATGGTGGGGCATTATCGCAAATTTCAGATAACAGCTCAGTAATAAATACTAAATTCATCGGTATGCTAGCTTAGAATGGAAGGGTGTTTACCTTAATTATGCTCAGATTGATTAGAGATTTTATGATAGAAGTGGGTGTGAGTCATATTAATGGGTTTTCTCCAATTGTTTCGACTCATGTGCAGGTTTTGATATTAGGTTCCATGCCGAGTGATGCCTCATTAATCGCCAATCAGTATTATGGGCACTCAAGAAATGCTTTTTGGCCAATTATGTGTACTTTGTTTGGCGTGCATCCAGCCAGTTATAATCAACGTGTAGAGTTGCTAATAAAGAATAATATTGCTGTTTGGGATGTTTTACAAAGTTGTAGTCGATTGGGTAGTTTAGATTCAAAGATAAATCCTGAGTCAATCATCGTAAATAATTTTATTGATTTTTTTACTGTATATAAAAAAATCAAGCAGGTTTTTTTCAATGGTAAGCTTGCAGAGAAGGTCTATCAGAAAAGAGTTTTGCCGTATTTATCACCCCATTTTTCTTATCTTGAATATTATTGTTTGCCCTCTACAAGTCCTGCTTATGCAGCATTAAGTTTTAACCAAAAGTTAGAAGCTTGGAAGGCGATTAAGCAGTCTGTGGTAAAATGATATTAAATATTATTAAGTGTTTCAGGTGAGCTGTTTTAGTTTAGAGCTTCTTTAAGGGGTGATAAGGATAGTTTCGATATGATTTTTTGTGTGATGGTTTGATATAAGATGAGCGAAGAACAAGAGTTCGATTATGAATATGAATATAATGATAAGGGTGAAATAGTTTATTACGCTGTACGGCCTAATAAGACACAACTTAAAAAAGATTTGGCTGTTTTGTTCGCGTTAAGTGAAGAAATGTCTAATTTATCCGCACCTCAAGTTAAGAACCTTGATTTGCCTGAAAATATTCATAAAGCGGTGATGGATGTCTCTGGAATGCCGCATAAAGGGGCAAGAAAAAGACTTTTAAAATACATTACGGGTCAGCTTAATAAAATCGATATTGAGCCTATTCTAGAAAATCTAGCCCGAATGAAGAATAAAAGCGTGCACTCGGTAAGGGAGCATCATATTGTCGAACGTTGGCGCGATAGGCTTATTAAGGGTGGAAATGAGGTTTTAACGGAATTTCTAAACGAGCAGCCTGATGCTGATAGACAGCAATTAAGGCAGTTATTACGCAATATTCAAAAAGAGGCAGAGGTATCTAAGCCGCCCAAGTCCTTTAGATTGCTGTATCGTTATTTAAAAGGCGTGTTCAATTTTGACGTGGATGTCGATTATGACGAAATGATGGAGCAAAATGAAAATGAAGCGGAATATCTTGAGGACGATGTTGATTATGACGAAGAAGATGAAAGCGAGTATGACGAGGATGAAGATTAGTAATGGCTGACCAAGGTAATACGTTTATTGCCTTGGTCAAATAAACCTAATCTTTTGGAAGTTGAAGCTCTGCGGTTAGATTCCAGTCAGAAAAAGGGAATGGCAGAGTTTCAGTATTAAAAGTTAAGAATAGCAATATATGGTAGGTATAAGTAGACAGGCTCCGACCAAAATTTAGAATATTTGGATTAGTCTTTCCCGTTAGTAATGTTGAGCCTACTTGCAATAAAATGACCGCCCAAATCATCATTCTTACCAAAGAACCAATTGCAGCAAAAACCAGCATAAAGAAAATACGTTTCCAGGTACTTAGCTGGGTTAAATTGTAGTTTATTTGTTCATCCATTGACTCGATTAACCTCTGTTCATAATGTCGCGTAAATCAAGGGCTGCTGCATTAGCTCTTGATATGTAATTAGCCATGGTTAATGAATAGTTTGCAAACAAGCCGTAGCCGCTGCCGTCTAATATCATTGGGCTTAATATAGGTGTTAAGGCGTTTTCCATCGCCTTGATCATAATGTCTACAGTACGCATCGCTCTTTTGTCTAACAAAATGTCAGCAAAGTCATGTTTTATGGCGCGTAAAATATGTAACAAAGCCCAACTTGCGCCACGCGCTTCATAGAAAATATCGTCAATCTCTAGCCATGATACTTTTGTGACGGGTGTACCTTTTTCATCAGCAGCTTGTTTTTCAATGACAGTTAAGCCAGGGCCATAGTTACCACCTGCACTATTTGCTGTTAATCGGGTAGATAATCCACCTAAGCGCTTGATAACAACCTCGGTGTATTGCCAAAGATTATCGGCTCTAGAATAAAATTGGGCCTTTTTTATAGGGCCACCATATTTTTGTAAGCGTGACATATATTTATGTAGCGCATCAATACCCTTTTGATACTCTGCTTCTGTTGAAGGCAAGGCCCACGAATTGTGCTCGTAATAGAAGTAGGGTTCTGCTATCGCTAAGTCAGGATCTTCAGCTGATTGTGACTGATCTCTTGCAAAATGATTTCTTAATGCGGTTGTCGCATCACGTAACATCACTAGGGCTCCATATTCCCAGTTTGAAATGTTGTCGAGGAATACACCGGGTGGTGCGACATCATTAGTGATATAGCCACCGCTTTTATGTAATAGAACTTCTGCTATATGCGCTAATGTATTAGTGTAGGTATAACCAATAGGCATTTCTGATACTTCTATTTCTTCTTCTGGTGTATTGGCTACAGGTTCATGTGTGGCCTCTTGCCCATGATGCCCCGTCTCTAGTTTTGATTCCTCAACTCTTTTCCTAGCCTCATCTTGTATATTGAATTGACCAGGTTCACTTCCCCACCAAGCACCTAATATAAGGAGTATGACTGCAATGACTAGGCTAAGAACACCAAAGCCCCAGAGTATTCCTTTAGATTTTATGTCATCTAGTGTGTCGTTTGCTGCCATTTCCGATATCCTGTTAGGAGGGTGTGTTTTCTGATAAAACAAATTATTTTAGTATTGAAAATATCTATAATAGTAGCAGGTTTTTCGATTTATTGCTTATGTAGCAGCTTGCTATTCAGGTTTTTTTTTAGCTCTTGGATGCGATTTATCATAAATATCAGCCAAGTGTTGAAAGTCTAAATGGGTATATATTTGTGTCGTGCTAATATTGCTATGCCCCAGCAATTCTTGTATCGCCCTTAAGTCCTGGCTGGATTCCAATAAATGACTGGCAAATGAATGCCTTAGCATGTGGGGGTGGATATGTGTATTAATACCTTTCTTTTTGCACCATTGAGACAGTCTTAATTCTATACTACGTTGTCCAAGCCGCGTGCCCCGCGATGAAGTAAATAAAGCCGACTCTGATGCCAAGATATTTTTTAATCTAAGTGTTAACCAATTGTTCAAAGCAATAACGGCTTTACTGCCAATGGGTAATATCCTTGATTTTCCGCCCTTACCTGAACGAACTATCAATGAACTGTCAATCAAATCGATATCATTGAAATTAAGTGCGGTTAATTCACTCAGTCGTAAACCGGATGAGTAGAATAATTCAAATATGGCCAGATCACGGATTTCTATTGGAGAATTACAGCCAGCGTCTAATAAGCCGTTTATCTGATCTACATCCATTGTTTTTGGCAGTTTTCTAGCTTGTTTGGGTGCTTTTATGGCTTGAGTTGGATTACTGCTAGCAAGATTTTTCTTTAATAGAAAATCGAAGAAACTTCGGATGGCTGATAGTTCTCTTTGTAAGCTGGCGCTACCGAGGCCCTGGCGATGGCGAAGTCCAATGTGTGAGCGGATATCGATTTGTGTTAAATCAGTCCAGTAGGATATGTTGTTTGTGATGCAGTAGTTATTTAATTGATTAAGGTCGCGTTTATAACTTTTGATAGTATGTTCAGAGGCCCTTTTTTCTACAGTCAGTTGAGTAAAAAAATCACTAAGAGCTTGTATTGCATCAACGTGCATTACAGGGTGTCCTTAATATGGATATGAGCCGGGTGCCAATGACTTCGCTCATTTGAGTTAAAAATAAGTTGCCCATGCTGTAGTGAAAGCGATCTTCTTCGCGGCTACCTATGGCTAAAATGCCTTCAAGCTCAGTGAAGTTCATTGGGATAATAGCGCAAGACTTTACTTCAGTTGCATCTTTGCCGAAGAGAATTTTTGCCTGCGCTAAGGTGGGGCGGCCACATTTTGGCTGGTTACTGGTCAGCTCTTTTAAAAACGGCTGCAGTTCAGCACTATTGGGTTTAAGAAATAAGCTGTGTTGAGAAGGTTCATGGTGCTCTTGAATAATGCGTAACGCAACGAAATCCGTAAAGAAGTATTCTGCAAGCACGGTATCAATATTAGCGATGGCCTGGTCAAGTGTAGAGGCTTCCAGTAACGCTAAGGTTAATTTGTGCATCCGTATAAAGGATGCATCGTTACTGCGTGCTATCTCAATTAATGTATTAAGTTGATTCTCCAATTCCTGATACTTTATTCTAAATATTTCTAGCTGTTTTGAGATCAGTGATACGGCTGTTCCACTGGGGTGAGGAATGCTCAATTGTTCCAGTAGATTTAAGTGTTCATTAAAAAAATCTGGATGGTGTTCTAAATACTCTTCAATTTGGGCTGCGCTTAGAGCGGTTTTTCTTTCACTCATAAATTAATACTTCCCTCAAAAACCGATGTTGCAGGCCCCGTCATTAAGACGGGATACCCACGACCTGACCATTGAATTTTTAGATGTCCGCCCGGTAATTGAACATCGACTTCGTGATCAAGTAGGTTTTGCTCTATACCAATCACAACCGCTGCACAAGCTCCGCTACCACAAGCTAATGTTTCAGCGGCTCCACGCTCATAAACGCGGAGTTTAATCGCTGATCTATTAATAACTTGCATAAAGCCTATATTGGCGCGTTCAGGAAAAATGGCATGGGATTCCAAATGTTTACCCCAGTCAGCCACAGGCGCTGTTTTAATGTCTTCAACATGAATAACGGCATGGGGATTACCCATGGAAACAGCACCAAACGCAGTGCTCGTGCTGTCAAAAGTGACGTTATAGTTAAGCTGTTCTCGTTTTGCCAACAGTGGGATTTCAGTGGGTAAGTGTTTAGGAATACCCATGTTAACCGTTATCAAGCCTTCCGCATCAAAACGTAATATTAATTGTCCAGAATTGGTGTCAACGCATATTTCATCTTTATTCGATAGCTTTTTGTCCCTGACAAATCGGGCAAAACAACGCGCGCCATTGCCACATTGTCCCACTTCGCTGCCGTCTGCATTAAAGATACGATATTTAAAATCGGCGTTACCACTGGTCGGATTTTCAACCAGCAATAATTGGTCAAAACCAATGCCGAAGTTTCGATCAGATAACAATTGAATTTGTTCATGCGTTAATGCTATCGGCTGATTAATAGCGTCAATGACGACAAAATCATTGCCCAAGCCATGCATTTTAGTGAAATTGATCATGATGTCATTATTATTTGCGCTTTCTTTTAATCCATTAAGTATAAACAAATTGATTGGGCTTAAGGTAGCAAATGTTCATTTTCCCAGAGTTGCCGGATACTTTCTCTTTCTCTAATTAAATGCACCTGATCACCATCAACCATCAATTCGGCAACCCGGGGTCTGGAGTTATAATTTGAACTCATCGAAAAGCCATAAGCACCTGATGAACGAATGGCTAAATAATCCCCTTGGGTTAATTTAAGTTGACGATCTTTACCCAGGAAATCACCCGTTTCACAAACAGGGCCAACGATATCCCACTTGTGTTCTTCAGCAGTGCTTTGAAGCTTAACCGGTATAATTTCCTGCCAGGCACTGTAGAGGGAAGGTCGTACCAAGTCATTCATAGCGGCATCGACGATTGCGAAGTTTTTATGATCCGTTGGCTTAAGATATTCAACTCGCGTGACTAATAGACCTGCATTGCCTACGATTGCACGACCGGGTTCTAATAAAACCTCAAAATCAGTATCACCCAAGCGCTCCAAAACAGCCTTGATATAGTCAGATGGTTCGGGTGGTTGCTCATCTTTATAGCGAATGCCTAGTCCACCACCTAAATCCAGGTGATGTAAAGTAATACCATTGGCTTTTAATACCGAGACAAGATTAAGAATTTTATCAAGCGCATCCAGAAAAGGCCTTGTTTCTGTCAGTTGTGAGCCAATATGACAGTCAATCCCTATCACCTTGATATGTGGCATCTTGGCTGCACGGAGATATTCGGTTAATGCCTGATTAATATCGATGCCGAATTTATTTTCTTTTAAGCCTGTAGAAATATAGGGATGTGTTTTTGCATCCACATCAGGGTTGACTCGAAACGAAACGGGAGCAATAACGCCTAATTGTCCTGCCAGTTGATTAATTCGATCCAGCTCACTGCTGACTTCAATATTGAAACAGCGAATACCCATCTTTAAAGCGGCTAGGATTTCATCTTCCCGTTTACCGATGCCAGAGAATACAATCTTTTTTGCATCACCCCCAGCAGTAAGCACACGCTCCATTTCCCCTAGAGAAACAATATCAAATCCAGAGCCTAATCGCGCCAGTAAATTAAGTAACGCAATATTTGAGTTTGCTTTTACCGCATAGCAAATTAAATGAGAATGATCGCCAAATGCTTGATCAAAAGCCTTCCAGTGCCTTTCTAACGTGGCTCTTGAATAAATGTAACAAGGGCTGCCGTATTGTTGAATGATGTCCTTGACCGCAATATCTTCAGCAAAGAGGTCAGTATCTCGATAATTAAAATAATCCATGTTTATTATTTATTATTTATTGTTATTGGTTTTTTGATCAGATTTAGGGCCAGGCTCTACATTAACAGGTGGAGCTTTGCTTGGCAGATAGAGTGGTCCAGGTTGACCACAGCCCGCTAAAGCGGAATAGACAATTAAAAGCAATAATAATTGACTGAATTTCATAAGCCGTCGTGAAGTTTTGTGGGGTAAGCCAGTGTTAAAAGAATGCCATAATAATCCTAAAGGGCCTACTTTAGAAAGTTTTGTTTATGTTGTGATTCAACTGCACTCTTCGTGCCGCCCATTGTTCACGCGACAATCGATACAAGTAGTGTGGGCGCAGTGGATTACCCACTGGGACAAGAGGATGTTCAAATGTTTCAGGCGTTTCGAACATGCCAAGTCTTTGCATAACCGCACGCGACCTGAGATTCCGTACTGAGGTAAAAGATATGATCTCAGGCAAATCAAGCTTCTCGAAGCCAACGCTAAGAGTAGCCATTGCTGCTTCAGTCGCTAAGCCCATACCCCAGTATTGGAAGGCGAGTCGCCAGCCAATTTCGACGCACGGAGAAAAGGGCAATTCAGCCATCGGTATATGTAATCCAACAAAGCCAATAAATTGACCTGTTTCCTTTATTTCAGCAGCCCAAAATCCCCAGCCTCGCTCGGTAATTAGAGCTTGCAAACGGTCAGCCATTGCATCGCTTGCTGCTCGATCAAGTGCAGTAGGAAAAAACGCCATGACCCTTGGGTCTGCGTTAAGGGCAGCAAACAGCTCACGGTCTTTGGGTAACCACTGACGTAAACGGAGGCGTTGGGTCTCAAACTCAATTACTTGGGTCATTTTGAGAATACTTGAGCATGAGGTACCATAACATTCGAGTTAACCAGCGCAGAATCGAGAGGGGAGGGTTCTGGCGTGAAGATTCCCATAATCCCCCATCGAGTATTATTAATCAACTATTTTTAAATTGTACTTACGTACCCGGTAACGCAGTGTCTCACGGGTTGCACCTAGTGCTCTGGCCGCACCAGTCAGATTATTGTCAGCAAGTTCAAGGGCTGTTTTTATGATAATTCTATCCATATCATCCAAGGCCATACTGCCATCTAAAGGTAGATAAATACCAGGCCGATTAGTTATATTTTGATCGCGCTCAAGGGTGCTGGTGTTAATCGTTTGTCCGGGTAATTGTAGCCACTGGCCAGGAAAGGTAACCCCATCAGAAAATAATACGCAACGTTCAATCACATTTCTTAGTTCTCTGACATTCCCAGGCCAGTAATGCGCTTTTAGTTTGTGCCAGACTTCATCAGGGATGTTTTTTACGTGTCGACCCGCTTTAGCATTGTACTCAGCCACAAACAGTGGCACCAGTTCGTCCAGATCTTCAATCGCTTCACGAAGTGGTGGTAATATGACTTTAAAGACACTTAAACGATGGTATAGGTCGGTTCTAAAGCTACCTGCCTGGGCCATTTGTTCTAAATCACGATTACTGGCGGCGACTATTTGTACATCCACGCTAATTTCTTTTTCGCCACCCAGACGACGTACTTTATGATCTTCAATGGCTTTAAGCAGTTTTGCCTGTAAATCTAACGGCATTTCACCGATTTCGTCCATAAATAAGGTGCCACCATCGGCTTGTTCCAACAAACCTCTATGACGTCCTGAGGCACCTGTAAAGGCGCCGGGTTCATGCCCAAATAATTCTGACTCCAGTAATTCACGGGGTAAAGCCGCACAATTCACTTCGATCATGGGTTGTTGCGCACGAGGCCCACCATAATGCAGGATACGTGCTGTTAAGCCTTTACCTGTCCCACTTTCACCGCCTATGATCAAGGCACTGAAGGGGACTTGGGTCAGTTTGGCTAATAATTCCCGAATGCCTTTTGCCTGTTGGCTGTGACCCAGGTAGGCGTCGGGTGAATAGCGCCGATAACCTTGTTTGGTTTGATCAATGACTCGACGCTGCATAGAGGCACTACGTGTGGCACTGGTCACGACCAAATCAAGTCGTTCCAGATCGCAGGGCTTTTCTAAAAAATCGTAAGCACCCAGTCGCAGTGCTCTTACTGAATCGGGTACGCTGCCGTAACCCGTTAAAAATAACCATTCTGCATAACTCACATGCTCTTTGGTCGTTTCCATAAAGTCTAGGGCATTTCCATCCGGTAAGTTCATATCGGATAATATGACTAAGGGTTCTATACCATTCTTAAGCAGTAATGTTTTTGCTTCAGCTAATGATTTAGCTAAAACAACTTCCCAACCCAATTGACGATAGTGACGCGAGAGTTCAGAGCCGAGTAATTTTTCGTCTTCGATAATAAGTAGGGTTTCTATCATGATTTTTTTCCAGAGATACATTCTTTAGGTAATAAGACTGTAACACATGCGCCATGAGGGTGCAGGTTACTGAGTTTAAGTTTACCACCGACATCTTTTACAAAGCGCTGTACCATGGCCAATCCTAATCCAGTTCCATCCTGGCGACTGGTGCGGAACGGACGAATACCATAATTCAGCATATCTTGAGAAAATCCAGGGCCATTATCATAGACATCAATGCGCAAGTGGTGTGCCTCGTTACGGGCTTTGATACGGATGAGTCCTGTTTGGCCGTTTAGAGCAACAGCGGCATTTAAAATTAAGTTCAATAACGCTTGCCGAATTCCGCTTTCTGGTAAATGCACAGGTAGCGTATTGGGTGTGTCGCTCATTAACTCTATTGACTCAGAAATTTGATAGCGTGTTAAAGTGATTAAGTCCCGGATTAGTATTGTCAGATTAAAATCAGTCGCTATTTCTGGCGCATGTCGACTTTGATCCAGCATGTCATTAAGTAATCTGCCTAAGCGTTTAAGTTCACTACTGATTAAATCCATCCGTTCGCACTGGTTTTGGTCATCAATCTCTCTGCGAAGATTATTAAAAGCCATTTGAATGCCCGCCAACGGGTTGCGAATCTCATGCGCTAACTCAGCAGCTACTTCACCAATGGCCGCTAAACGCTCAGCTCTTGCCAGACTGTATTGTTGTTCTAATAAGGCTTGAGTGGCTAAACGTACTTCTCGTTGTAATGACTGAGCATACAAATGTTTGGCCTCTTCCAGTTCTGCAAGATGAATGACCATTTCATTGTAGCTATTAAAAACGGGAAACAGTAATGGGTCTAAATGATCTGTGGTAATTGGCGTATAGTTTTCTTCAGTCAGTCGCTCTAATAGGTGTCTTAGGTCATTCAGAGGGTGCAGTATTCGATAATGCAAAAATAGCATGGCTCCCAACAAGATGAGGGTAAAGGTAATCAGTGCTATATATAATTCGGTTTGAGTATCAAAATTGATGTCTTCCAATAACTTTTCTCGTCTTAAACCTTCTTCATCCAGAATTTGGCTCATGAGAGTCAGCGCTTGGGTTAAACGAGCGTTTTTTTGATCTTTATCAAGTTGAGTGATATTGGCCAACAGGTTGCCAACAGCTTCTAAACTATTTTTTGTAGAAGGTGACAAATACTGGCTATCATCTATTAGCGCTTGCATTTCACTTAATGTTTTAGTTAATAGAGCCGGCTGAGAGTTAGGCGTTGTTTCAGTAACGAAACCTATGAGTGACTGCTGTAAACCAACCGAAACATTTTGAACTCGATGAGAATAATTGACATAAGATAATACTGTTTCAAAATGATGAAGATTCCGCCAGATCATCCCACCTAAAATAGCAAGTGCTAACAGTAATAATCCTAAGAAAGCTAGAGCACGAATCTTGGCTGGGCGATAGAAAATAGTGGTCATTGCAGATAGTTATGCAAGTTATAGATACAATTGTTTATAAGCTATGACCTGATCTGCAAAGTGACTGTTTGATTGAGCTAAAGTATCGAGTGTTAAAGCTAGCAGAGCCGCTATATTGGTCGGTCTTGCTTGATTTAAATCACTAAGTTTTTTTAGCTCATTTTCTGCGGCTAGTTTATCGCCCTGTAAAAATAAGCTGATAGACAAACAGTAGTAAGCATAGATTTTTTTCTCTTCTGAAGTAACAAGCTGAACGCTTTTTCTTGGTGAGACTTCAAAATACCAAGCTTCCTGGTTTTCAGGCTTAGCCATAATTGCCTGATTGTTTAACCATTCTATAGCTTGATTCTGATTAGTGGTGGCCTGGCTTAAATATTCGAGATGCCAGTAGACTCTTGAGCTTTCAAGCATAGACAGTGGGTATTCTTTATTTTTGCCATATTCTTTAATGGCTTCTTCGAAATGATATTGCTTGAAGTATATATTGCCCAGATTGTTGCGATATCTGGGAACAGCCGAAGGTGAGGTATCGATGGCTTCTAATGATTCAACTTTCGCAGTTTCATAGTCACCTAGTTTTGCATAAAACAGGGCTAAGGCATTATGAGCTTCGGCTAGTTTTGGGTTTTGGGTGATGGCTTGTTCATAATAGGACAATGCTTTATCGGGTTGTTCATGGGCTGCAAAATATTCACCCAGGAATAAGTTAAGATGTGCATCATTGGGGTCTTGTTGATAGAGTTCATCAATGGTTTCTTTAAATTCTGGTTTGGAAATAGATTGTCGAAGCAGTGCAATCTTCAACCCCCACTCAGCCGGTTGATTCTTTGGGTTGGCTTTGAGTTCGTCTTCAAAGATCCTCTGCGCCTCGTTATAATGACCTATATTTAAGGCATTTTCACCCTCAACGATGAGCTCTTTGTCAATGGGTTGAGGTTCTTTAGATATATCATAAAGATAAACGATCCAACCACCCGTTGTTATGATGAATATTAACGCCATCACAGAAGCTAGTTTTTTTATGTAATTCCATTGGTTGGTTAAAAAGTTCATACATAGATCCTAATGTGAAACGACGTGTGTTGTAAATTTACCTATTTGAATAGTGTTTTATGTTCTTCTAGTGACGGTAGTCCTGAGCGAGCGCCCATTTTTGTGCAACAGATCGCGCCGGCGGCACTAGCATAACGTAATATAGTGTCCCAATCCATTCCAGACGCAACGGCTGCAGCAAAAGCGCCATGAAAGGCATCACCCGCTCCTGTTGTATCGATAGCGGTGACTGGAAAAGCGGGTAAACTGCCTTGTTCTAGTCCTTTTTGCCAAACAAGTCCTCTTTCACCCAAAGTAATAACAACATTCGGTGAAAGTTGTCCTAAGCGTGCCAAGGCAGTTATTTCATCCCCCGCAAACTGTGCGGCAAATTTTTCAGAACAGACCAGGTAATCAACTTCAGTCATTAAGCCTAAGGTACCTTCATGTACAGAGCCGGCATCCAGTACTGTCAGTGATCCTGATTGTTTTAGATGGTGAATGAGTTCTAAGGATACGTGAGGTTCGTGACCGTCAAATAATACAATTTTTGCTGTAACAGAAGAAAAATCGATAGCATTTGCACACAGTGCCTGGGTGTCCCCTTTGTAATTAACCAACGCACGATGACCATTGGGTTTGACTAAAATCGTAGAAAGCGGAGTGGGAGATGTGCCTCGAATGATAAGGTCTGTATTAACACCCCAATCAAGCAATTCCTCGTAATGTTTTTCCCCATAAATATCGTTGCCTAGATAACCGGCAAAGGCAGCTGTGAAACCCAACTTCGCAACTGTGACCGCTGCATTAGCCGCAGGACCTCCACCACATCCGAGAAAGTTTTCAGCGACAATCTTTTCATCATCCAGAGGGTGATGATTAACAGAAAAGACTAAATCGTAAGAGGCATGGCCCACACAAAGTACATCAATGTTCATTCCGAAGCCATAAGTTTTTAGGCCAAGCCTTTCGATAGGTCATTTTTAATATCGGCAATAGCCTCAAGCCCTACTGAAACCCTTACTAAACCATCTTTAATGCCGGCGATAGCTCTTGCCTCAGGTGTTAACCGACCATGAGTGGTGGTTGCCGGGTGCGTTATAGTGGTTTTAACATCACCTAGATTTGCGGTAATTGAGATCATTTCCGTTGCGTCAATTAATTTCCAGGCCTGTTCTTTGCCTCCGGCTAATTCAAAGCTAACGATGCCACCGAAATGACTTTGTTGACGTTTTGCCAGGTCGTGTTGAGCGTGGGATGTTAAGCCTGGATAATGAACTTTGGCAATGTCGGGTTGCTGCTCCAGCCATTTAGCCAGTTCGAAAGCATTATCACAGTGAGCCTTCATTCGGATAGCCAAGGTTTCTAAGCCAGATAAAAACACCCAGGCATTGAACGGACTCATGGTTGCGCCACCTGTTCTTAGATAAGGGTAAATGAATTTTTCAATGATTTCGTCACTCGCTATCACAGCACCACCGACACAGCGACCTTGTCCATCGATGTATTTAGTTGCTGAATGGATAACTATATCAGCACCAAACTCGAATGGTTTTTGTAAAATAGGTGTACAAAAGCAATTGTCGACAATCAATAAGCAATTATGAGCGTGAGCTATGTCCGCCAGTACAGAAATATCAGCAATTTCAGTTAAAGGATTTGATGGTGTCTCCAAAAATAAGAATCGGGTATTTGGTTTGATGGCCGCTTCCCATGCAGCAGAGTCAATCAGGTCGACAAAATCAGTTTCAACACCAAATTTTGCAAAGTAGTTTTGGAAAACCAATACGGTGTTACCAAAAACCCCACGTGAACAAACCACATGGTCACCCGTTTTTAGTAAACCCATGCCAACGGCCATAATAGCCGCCATGCCGGATGAGAAAGCCAAGCAGCGTTCGCCCTTTTCCATATAAGCTAATCTTTCTTGAAATGCAGAAACCGTTGGGTTAGTAAAACGGGAATAAATATTGCCGGGTATCTGTCCAGTAAAACGCAATGCTGCATCTTCTGCGCTTTTAAAGACATAACTGGAGGTTGTGAATATTGGAATGCTATGCTCATCTTCATGCGTGCGGTTTACTCCAGCTCTAATTGCCTGAGTTTCCAAAGAATAGTCGTTCCAGTTAATGTCTTTCATAGGCTAGCTTGATTTTGAGTAATGGGTAAGGGCAAACGGATCTGCTTGCCCATAATCAAAGAGTTGGTAAAGTGAGTTATTTATAACATTTCTATTATAGACTTCTCTGAATTGCGTTCCGCTTGAGCATTGTCATTGCGCAAAGCTTCAGTTCTGTCCAGATAAGCATCATCAATATCACCTGTTATATATTCTTTACTGAAGCAAGAGGTATCAAAATGCTGGATGCTAGGATTACCTTTACGTACTGCTTCAATTAAGTCCTCTAGATCCTGATAGATTAATCGATCAGCACCTATGGCCTCACAAACCTCTTCTTCAGTTCGGTCATGGGCTATTAATTCATTGGCAGCGGGCATGTCGATGCCATAAACATTGGGATAGCGAACAGGTGGCGCTGCGGAGGCAAAATATACTTTCTTAGCGCCAGCATCGCGTGCCATTTGAATAATTTGCGCAGACGTTGTACCTCTGACGACAGAGTCATCGACTAACAGAACATTTTTGCCGTTAAACTCAAGATCGATAGCATTGAGTTTTTGTCTAACCGACTTTTCCCGCATTTTCTGACCCGGCATAATGAAGGTTCTGCCGATATAACGGTTTTTCATAAACCCTTCACTGAATTTAACGCCTAGTTTGTTTGCCATTTGCAATGCTGACGTTCTGCTAGTATCAGGAATAGGAATGACAACATCAATGTCATAGTCAGGCCATTCTCTTATCACTTTCGCGGCTAGTTTATCACCCATGCGTAAACGTGCTTTATAAACCGAAATGTCGTCAATAATTGAGTCCGGTCTAGCAAAATAAACATATTCAAATATGCAAGGGCAATGGTCTGTTTCTTCTGCACATTGTTTAGTGTGTAAAATACCTGATTCCTCAATGAAAATGGCTTCACCGGGTTCTATGTCCCTAATAAGATCAAAGCCTAAAACATTGAGAGCAACACTTTCAGAGGCGATCATAAAATCAGAACCTTCTTCTGTCTTTCGTTCTCCAAATACGACGGGTCTGATACCGTGAGGATCTCTAAAGCCTAAAATTCCAACACCAGCAATCATAATAACAACCGCATAAGCACCTCGACAGCGACGATGTACACCTGCAACTGCTTGAAAAATATCATCGACACTTAATGCTAATTTCCCTAAGGTTTGGAGTTCGTGTGCAAAAACATTTAACAATACTTCAGAGTCAGAGTCCGTATTAATGTGGCGTTGATCTTCTACGAATAAGGCTTTTTTTAACTCTTCTGTATTGGTTAAGTTACCGTTATGCGCGAGCGTTAGGCCAAAGGGTGAGTTAACATAGAAAGGCTGAGCCTCAGCTGAGCTTGTACAGCCAGCAGTGGGGTAACGGACGTGAGCAATACCCATATTGCCTTTTAACTTTAGCATCTGGGCATTGTTAAAAACATCTCGTGTTAAACCATTATCTTTACGTAAATGTAAACGTCCGCGCTCACAAGTAACAATACCTGCCGCATCTTGTCCTCGGTGTTGTAACACGGTTAGTGCGTCATAGAGTTCTTGATTTACGGCTTGATGTGAAACGATCGCAGTAATACCACACATAATTTTTAGTAGAGTTTAAGGGTTATTATCGGAAATGAATATGTTCAGTCAGGTCTGAAGAGATATGGTCTTTTAACCAAATTGCAACTAGTTGGAATGGGGGGAGTAACTTTGATTTATTCCACAAAGCATTCTCAGGTAGGTGGGTTAAGCCCGCTAACATGACCAAGGTCAAAATAACTAGCAGGCAATGAATGCTCCGACAAATCATACCTCCAAACCGGTTAAGAATTGATAGCTTAGGCTTTTTTAATAATCCACCCAGTAGCATCCTGATTGAATTTGCTACTAATAAGGTTAATAAAAATAATATTGCAAAAGAACCCATTATCTTGGTCGAATGATCGGAAAAATAGGGTTCTAGAAATATAGAAAATTCACTATTAAAAGTTAATCCAATCACCGCCGCTATTACCCAGCGAACCAGGTTAAAAAGTTCAAAGCTGAAGCCAGATAGGACACCCTTAATTAATTCGATAAAAACTATCCCAATGATGACAATATCTATCCAGTTCATTGTTTTTAACCTATTGATTCAATTTCGGAAAGATTTTATTCCCCAACGATAATAGATTGGATTTTTTGGCTATCTAATTTTTCTTTCATTTCAATAGCGTGTTTTTTATCTAGCGTTGGTCCCACTTTAAGTCTATATAAAATAGTGTTGTTCGGTCCATTAGTGGTACTTATTGTTGCGGGTAGCCCTTGTTTATGGATAGTTTCCATAAGTGCAATTGCATTTTCCTTTTTACTAAAAGTACCCGCTTGAATAATCCAGCGGTTAAATTCAGGCTTTGGTTTTGTCGAATTATTAACCGGTTTTTCAGTATTAATTACATCCGCTGAGAAAGGTTGGGTCTCTTTTTGTATCGGTTTAATTGCACTTAATTGAGATCTCTTTAACGGTTTTGCAGTTGGTTCAATGACTGTATTCTTTTCTACAGGTTGTTCAAAAGGTGCGATTATTTGAGTAGGTTCAGATTTGGTCTTCGGTTTCTTGGGCTTAGGTGGCTTATTCTTTTCACCAACAACGCCTGTATCTAAAGAGTTAGTTGAATTATGGTCTATGGGTTCATCAAATTGCCCACGTCCATTTTCATCTGTATTACCCGACCCAGATTCATCACCCATTGACTCGGTAGGGGAGGATGAGCGGCTTGCTGAAAGTTCGGCTTCTTCATTGGTCTCAACGATTTTTTCAGGCTTGGTAGTCGGTGCATTTAAAACCTGATCAGCACTGGTAGGTAATTTGTTCGCTGATACTTCACCGGTTACATCAGGGGTTGCGGGAATATTGAGTGCAGTAACTGATTGACCACTGTTATCAATAGGGTCATCAAACAGCATAGGTATAAAAATAGCGGCAAGCGCTGTAACAACTATGGCCCCAATTAATCGTTGCTTTAATTCTGGATTCATTTTATCGACTCACATTTTTCAAATTCATTCAAACAATCAGATACTAAAAAGAAAGATCCAAAAACCAGTAGCAAATCATTTTCTCGCGATTGATTTTTTGCTGCGTTGAAGGCATCCTTAAAACCGTTAAAGCCAAAATAGACACGCTCTACTGGGCTTTCTGAGAAAAATCTTCGCATGATGGCTTCTGATGCTGTTCTTGGGTTGGCTAACGGTGAAAAAAACCAATCGTATACCACTGGATTCATAATTTCCAGTACACTTGCTATGTCTTTGTCTTTCATCATTGAAAAAATAGCGTGTATTCTTTTGTTAGGAAAAGTTGCTTTAAGATAGTCGGCCAGGGTTCTGACGGCTTCTGGATTATGCCCAACATCTAATAGAATTGGAATTTTATCATTAATTAATTGAAAGCGACCGAGTAAATGGTTATTTTTTATACCTGTTCTAATTGAGTTATCACTGACAGGTAGCATATCTCTCAATAAATGCACGGCTAAGATTACCGCTGAAGCGTTACGGTACTGATGTTCGCCTTTTAACCCGGGTTCAGGTATTTGATCAATAATTTGATTTTCAAAAGTCCAGTTCCACGTCGAAGCTTGTTTGCTATAAGTGAAATCTTTATTAATACAATAGAGCTGAGCTCCCTTTTTAAGGGCGTAGTTGATCAGTGAATCGGGTGGCGCCGGGTCTCCAACAATAGCCGGTGTGTCAATTCTAAAGATACCTGCTTTTTCACCACCGATGGCTTCTCGGGTAGCCCCCAGCCAGTCAACATGGTCAATACCAATACTTGAAATAAAGGCAATGTTAGGGTCCACAATATTGACGGCATCAAGTCGCCCACCTAAACCGACTTCAAGTAATTGAATATCCAGATCAGATCGCCAGAATATGTCAAGAGCGGCCAACGTGCCAAATTCGAAATAACTTAACGAAGTGTCCCCTCTAATGGACTCTATTCTAGCAAAGGCATCGCAAATAAGTTCATCTGAAACGGGTTGCCCATTTATTTTAATTCTTTCATTATATTTGAGTATGTGCGGCGAAGAATAAGAGCCAACCCGATACCCTTGGGCTTTATAAATAGCTTCAAGATAGGCTATGCAGGAGCCTTTGCCGTTGGTGCCAGCAACGGTAATGGTTATGGGTTTGATACCCTCTGGATTAAGCGCACGATAAACTCTCGCGGCTCTTTCCAGTCCAAGGTCTATCGCTAAGGGATGTAGGCTTTCCTGCCATGCCAGCCAACCCTTTAACGAGTCAAAACGCATCATTATTGCTAATTTTCAGAGTCAGTTAGTCTAACTCTGAAGTTGTTTCTGCATTTTCTTCGCTTTCAGCAGTTTCTTCAGCTTCAATAGTTATTGGTGCGGGTGGAAAAGTGAATGATGGCTTATTTCTAGCTTCGGTTAATAGCGCTAAAATGCTGGCTACTTTACAGCGGATATCGCGTCTATCAATAATCATGTCTATGGCGCCATGCTCTTGAAGAAATTCACTTCGCTGAAAGCCATCAGGCAGTTTTTCACGT
This sequence comes from uncultured Methylococcaceae bacterium, assembly GCA_903859415.1. Taxonomy (GTDB): domain Bacteria; phylum Pseudomonadota; class Gammaproteobacteria; order Methylococcales; family Methylomonadaceae; genus Methylobacter_C. The sequence continues at coordinate 3,499 of CAIOMN010000229.1, read as the reverse complement.
ACAGTTTGTTCTATTACTCTCGGGCCTGCAAAACCAATTAACGCATTGGGTTCAGCAATATTAATGTCACCTAACATCGCTAAGCTTGCGGAAACGCCTCCCATGGTAGGGTCAGTCATAAAAGAGATAAAAGGAATGCCTGCATCGGATAACCGGGTTAACGCAGCACTGGTCTTCGCCATTTGAAACAAAGAGAATAGTGATTCCTGCATTCTTGCACCACCACTTGAAGTGAATACGATAAAAGGTATGCCTAATTCAACACATTTATTGACACCACGGACAAATCGCTCTCCAACGACTGAGCCCATAGAACCACCCATGAATTTGAACTCGAAAGCTGCAACAACCAGATCAATGCCATTAAGTTTGCCCTTCATGACCACTAAGGCATCACTTTCTTTGGTTTGCTTTTGAGCGATGGTAATGCGTTCTTTATATTTCTTGGTGTCTTTGAATTTTAGAGGGTCAACAGGCTTAATGTTTTTGCCAATTTCTTCGCGACCTTCTTCATCAAGAAACATATCAATACGTGCTCTTGCTGAAATGCGCATATGATGTTCGCATTTTGGGCAAACACTGAGATTTCTTTCCAGTTCTGTATTGTAAAGAATCGCATTGCAGCTAGGGCATTTAGTCCATAATCCTTCCGGGACTGTTACTTTTTTATTAGATCCTTCTGTTCTAATGGTTTTGGGTAGTAGTATTTCAAACCAACTCATGGGTATGCTCCTTAGAACTATTAGTAGACTCTTTAACTATCCAGCGCTTGGCGTATAGAGGCTAATAGCGTAATAATTTCTTGTTTAGCTAGATCAAGATCGTCTAAGTTATCTTCAATCTTATTAATGAGGGCGCTACCAATCACAACGCCATCGCCAATGTTAGCAATCGTTTTTGCCGTTACTGCATCTTTTACACCAAAACCAATAGCAATGGGTAAGTTTGTGTTCGCTCTTATTTGTTGTAACTTATGTTCAACATCAGCCGTATTTAAATGACCTGCGCCAGTGACGCCTTTAAGGGAAACATAATATATATAACCACTGCCTGCCGCATCCATTTTTTTAACACGTTCATCCGTACTATTCGGTGCTAACAGAAAAATGGGGTCAATACCACGTGCCTTTAGTAAGGCACTGCATTCCAGGCCCTCTTCAGGCGGTAAGTCTACGGTTAAAACCCCGTCAATATCAGCTCGTTGTGCGGCATTAGCAAAGGCTTCGTAACCCATTGCTTCAATAGGATTGAGATAGCCCATTAAAACAATCGGCGTATCCTGATCTGTTTTTCTAAACTCTATAGCCGTTTCAAGTGTCCGTCTCAGGCTCATTTTATGAGCTAAAGCCCGTTCACTTGCGCGTTGAATAACCGGGCCATCGGCCATTGGGTCAGAGAAGGGGACGCCTAACTCAATAACGTCAACACCGGCTTTAACCATTTCATGCATTAAAGGCACTGTAAAGTCAGGTCTAGGATCGCCGGCGGTAACAAAAGGAATTAATGCTTTGCGGCCTGCTTTTGCAAGTGCTTCAAATCTAGCAGCTAATCGACTCACAGTTCTATCCCCTCACGTTTAGCCATTGTTTGCATATCTTTATCGCCACGACCCGATAGATTGATGATTATCGTTTCATCTTTACGCATCGTAGGGGCAAGTTTCATTGTGTAAGCCATTGCATGACTTGATTCTAAGGCTGGAATAATGCCTTCCATGCGGGTTAAGGCATAAAAACCTTCCAACGCTTCAGTATCAGTGATGTTAACGTAGTTGGCGCGACCAGTATCTTTTAACCAGGCGTGCTCTGGGCCAACACCGGGGTAATCCAGACCTGCTGAAATAGAGTGGGTTTCGATAATTTCACCGTCATCATCACACATCAGGTAGGTTCGATTACCATGTAAGACGCCCGGACGGCCCGCACATAAGGGGGCTGAATGACGGCCAGTTGATACGCCATCACCTGCGGCTTCAACCCCGTACATTTTTACAGACTTGTCTTCGATAAAGGGATAAAACAGTCCAATCGCATTAGAGCCACCGCCAACACAAGCGACTAGCGCATCGGGTAAACGTCCTGTTGCCTCTAAGCATTGTTCTTTAGCTTCGCGACCAATAATCGATTGAAAATCTCTCACCATCGCTGGATAGGGGTGGGGGCCGGCCACAGTACCAATAATATAAAAGGTATTGTCAACGTTGGTGACCCAGTCTCTGAGTGCTTCGTTTAAGGCATCTTTTAAAGTTTTTGAGCCTGATTCAACAGCAACCACGGTTGCGCCCAGTAATTTCATCCGATAGACGTTTAAAGACTGTCTGGCAACATCCACAGCGCCCATATAAACTACGCATTCCAGTCCAAGTCTTGCGGCAATCGTGGCCGTAGCAACGCCGTGTTGTCCTGCACCTGTTTCGGCGATAATTCGCGTCTTACCCATCCGTTTGGCTAACAGGGCTTGACCGACCGTATTGTTGATTTTATGCGAGCCGGTATGATTCAGGTCTTCACGCTTTAAATAGATTTGCGCGCCGCCCAGTTCACGACTCCAGCGTTCAGCATGATATAAGGGTGAAGGTCGACCGACATAATATTTTAAGTCTGCATCCAGTTCAGCAATAAACACTGGATCTGCTAAATAACGTTGATAGGCTTCATTGAGTTCTTGAATAGGCGGCATTAGTGTTTCAGCAACAAAAATGCCACCGTAAGGGCCAAAGTGGCCCCGTTCATCCGGCATATTATATTTTTCGGTCATGTTATTCCTGGTCACCCTCATAAACTTGTTTTATAAATGCCGCCATTTTCAGCGCGTCTTTAATGCCTTTTTTTGCTTCGACACCACTACTGACGTCAAGCGCGTAAGGTCTAATTGTTTGCACTGCGTGTTTGGCGTTGGTATCATCCAAGCCACCTGCCAAAATGACTGGCAGAGCACAGTGTTTGGGAATTAAATCCCAATTAAAACGGCTACCCGTTCCTCCTTTTACATCTGGATGATAAGCATCCAGCAATAGGCCATTAGCATCGTGATACTGACGGGTTAGCGTAGCCAAATCAATACTGTCTTTTACTTGAATGGCCTTAATGTAACGTTTGCCGTAAATTCTGCAAGCTTCAGCGGGTTCATCACCATGAAACTGAATACAGTCAATCGGCACTCGTGCCAAAACCTCACGTATACGTGCTTCCTGCTCATCGACAAATAAGGCAATCACCGATGTAAACGCGGGTAGTGCGTTAACAATACTAATCGCTTGGTCAATGTCAACATGTCTTGGGCTGGGTGGATAAAACACCAGACCAATGGCATCTACACCCAATTGAGAGGCATAAACAGCATCTTCAGCGCGAGTAAATCCGCAAATTTTAACGCGTGTTCGCATAAAGTGATATGAGAATTTATAGAATAAAATTTAGCCGGGTAGGATAACACAAATTGAACTTGAAAATGGTCTGAAAATTTATTTAACTTAGGGCAAACGCATTATAAAGTATTT
>CAIOMN010000228.1 GCA_903859415.1 uncultured Methylococcaceae bacterium | reverse complement strand
TATGCGATGAGTAAAGATCTGACCGCCAGTCAGAGTGAGGATGAGATTGTACGCACGGCAGTGCGTCATTTAAATTCGGAGTTCGGTAGTAGAAACGTTATCTTGTTTCCTGATCCTGATGGTCGTATTGTTTACCCAAAAGCGCCAGGTTTAAGGGAATCGCTTCATGCTGCAGATTTAAGTGTTGCTCAGTGGGTATTTGATCATGATGAAATTGCGGGTCAGGGAACGAACACCTTACCGGGCGCTGAGTCGATTTATTTTCCACTGAGTAATAAGGAAACCGTGATGGGGGTTTTGGTATTATTGCCAGTCAACTTGCGTCGGATATTTTTACCAGAACAACAAAAGTTGTTGGAAACCTTTCTTGGGCAGATAGCTCAAGCGGTTATGAGAGTCCGGTTAGCTGAACAAGCCAGAACAACGCAAGTGAGTATGGAAGCAGAACGGTTACGTAATTCACTGCTCAGTTCCATTTCCCATGATTTGCGTACTCCTCTTGCGACGATTGTAGGGTCAGCAAGTGCTTTAGTGGAAGATGATAATGCACTTCGGGCAGAAGACAAGCTTGAACTGAGTCGCGCTATTTATGATGAAGCCCAGCGTATGTCCAGTTTGGTCAATAATATTTTAGATATGGCTAGACTTGATGCGGGCACTATTGAGCTTAATAAGCAGTGGTATCCGCTTGAGGAAATTATTGGTTCCGTATTAACACGTTTGCAGAAACGTTTCCAAGGTCGTCGACTAACCGTTGACTTGCCGGAGGGGACACCGATGATTTATGTAGATACTGTTATGATTGAACAGGTTTTAATTAATCTGCTGGAAAATAGCCTGCGTTATACACCGGATAAAAGTCCTGTTGAAATCAGGGCGGAGGTTTCTGCATTTGCCGTAAAAATATCGGTAGCCGATCATGGGCCCGGTATCCCCGAGGGGCTTGAAAACCAGTTGTTTGAAAAGTTTTATCGAGTTCGCCACGAAGCTGCGCAAAGCGGAGTTGGTTTGGGGCTTGCAATTTGCCGCTCTATCATTGAAGCGCATGGGGGAAAGATTCAGGCGCAAAACCGTCCAGAAGGTGGCGCATTATTTTCATTTGTAATTCCTCTTGATCAAGCGCAGCCAGTGCTGGGAGAGGAAGAGTAATTACTAACGTGTTGACTAACCAGATATGACCCTTACCAGTCCTGTTATTGTTGTTATTGAAGACGATCCAGCGATACGGCTCTTTTTGCGCACCAGTTTAGGTGCCCATGGCTTTAAGGTATTTGAAGCGGATCGAGGTCAACAAGGTATTGTTGAGGCAGGCATACGTAAACCCGATCTTATCATTCTTGATCTGGGATTGCCAGATATGGAGGGGGTTGATGTTATTAAGGCCATTCGTGAATGGTCCGTTGTCCCTATTATTATATTATCGGCTCGCAGCACCGAGCAGCATAAAGTAGAGGCATTGGATGCGGGAGCTGATGATTATTTGACCAAACCTTTTGGTCTGGGTGAGTTATTGGCCAGGATACGAGTAGAATTGAGGCATTCGGTAAGCAGCCCATTACAGGATCAGAAAGGTATTTTTACCACAGGCATGTTGAAAGTTGATTTACTGAACCGTAGGGTTTTTGTTGACGATAAAGAGGTTCACTTAACGCCGATTCAATATCGACTGTTTTCTGTGCTGGTTAAAAATGCCGGCAAAGTGTTGACACATCAATATCTGCTTAAGGAAGCGTGGGGGCCATCCTATAAGGATAACTCGCATTATTTACGGATATATATGAGTCAGCTCAGGCACAAGTTGGAAGAAGATCCCACGCAACCACAGTATTTATTGACAGAATCAGGTGTCGGCTACCGGCTTAAAGTTTAACAAATAGTGGTTTGAAGCCCTTCATGTTAAAGCCCCGCTCTAGTCACTGAAGTATCTTTGGAGTCGGAGTAAGGTTCCAGTCACATAATCATTGCTATTACTTCAAAATTGATTACTATAGCTGCTGTATAGTCAATAAAGCTTAATTTAATGTTCAATGAACAAAATACAATATTATTAAAATGAAGGAATTTCTTCTATAAGAATGTTGTTACGTCATACTACTGATCAATATTATGCTCAACTGAATCATCATCCCTGCGTCATTGAGGGCTACACTTTTGGCTGCCTGCCAAACTTTCAATTATTCAATAAAGTTCTCTATGATCCTGTACAACAAGAACTCACTTCGGATTTGGCTTAAACCATGAACAGTTTTACCGCAGAAGAAATGGAACAGGCGTTACGTGAATGTGCGGCGGAGCCCATTCATCAAATCGGCAAGATCCAGCCGCACGGCGCGTTGCTGGTATTAAGTAAGGACCCACAGCACCGAGTGTTACAGAGTAGTGAAAACCTGGTTGATTTTTTCGGGATATCCGCAGACCAGGCAAATGGTAAGGCATTAGCCTTGCTGATCGGTAAACCCGCTACTCTACAGATAGATCAACTGATACAAAAGCTGGGTGGTAAAGACACGATTACTGGCAAGGTCAATATCATTCAAAAACAATCAAGCTACAATCTAAACGCTCATTTATATGCTTTAGAATGGTTTCTGGTTTTGGAGGTAGAGCACGACCAATACCAAGACACGCAGGCTGAAGGTAATCTTGCACAGTTAATGTTGGACATTCAGCAAACTATGCTGAGCACAGAAAACGATGCAGATTCATCTCGTTATTTTGATCGGATCGTCGAACTTGTCCGCGATCTTACAGGCTACGATAGTGTTATGACCTATCGCTTCGACTCAAACTGGGACGGTGAAGTTATCAGCCAAAGCAGGGTTGAAGAATCGCCTTCCTTTCTAGGATTGCAGTTCCCATCCTGCGACATCCCGCCTCAAGCTCGGAGTCTTTATACTAAAAATCTAGTTAGAATGGTTGCTGACATTGATGTTACGCCGGTAGCCATATTGCCGATGATAAATCCTGTCAGTCAACAGCCCCTTGATATGACTTACTCAGCGCTACGCAGTCTTTCTCCGATACATATGGAATATCTGCGTAATATTGGAGTACAGGCTTCGTTGGTGATTTCGCTACTACAAAATGGTCGGTTGTGGGGATTGATAGCTTGTCATCATAGGACTGCAAAGCGAGTGTCGATTGCTATGCGCGAAGCTGCAATTTTTATCAGTCGAATGGCATCGGCAAAATTGGCAGCTATTGAGTCACAGGATCGGCTTAACAAGGTCGAAAAAGCACACAATCTTCTCGGTGACTTGGTCGATCAAATAACACTCGGTAATATTGAAGTCGTGCAGCAACAGCTTCTGCCCAAATTGCAATCTTTACTGAATGCTACTGGGATGATCATGGTCGCAGATGGCAAGTACCATTTACAGGGTGATGTGCCTGAATCAGCTGACATAGATCATTTACTCACCTGGCTAGATTCCCAACGCCAGTCTGAAGTCTTTAGCTGTGATTGTCTTGAACAGAAATTTTTCCCTGCCAATGCCTATAGATCCATAGTATCCGGTTTACTGGTTGCCTCGATTTCAAACGACATGAGTAATTGTTTAATCTGGTTGCGTAAAGAGAAGCCTCAGACGGTTTATTGGGCGGGTAGTGCCGATAAAGGACGGATTAGGGATGCGGCTGGGAATATACATCTTACACCGCGCAAATCCTTCGAAATCTGGACAGAAACATGGAGTGGACGATGTGCACCTTGGACTTCGGTTGAAATCAGTATTGCTCTGATGATGACACAAGCTTTGCCGAAAAGTTTGCTGCAAAAGCACCAACTGGTACAGGAGCAGGTTTTGCGAAAATCTGCAGAGGCTACAACTATTACAATGCGCCAGCAACTTGAACTCATGACGGTTGTGGTGCCTGGAGTGGTTTATCAGTTTCTGCTAACCTCTGCAGGCGAGTGGAGATTTATCTATGTCAGTAAAGGGATTCAAGATCTTTATGAAGTGACTCCTGAAGAAGCATGCCAAGATCCCAATGTGTTGACCATGTGCATAGCTATAGGAGATCAGGATTCGCATCGCGAATCTCTGGAACGTTCGGCGTTGGATTTTACTGTCTGGGATCATAAGTTTCGAATTAAAACCCAAAGTGGTCATGTTAAATGGATTCATGGTCTCGCCACTCCTCAACGGCAAACCGATGGAGGTATCATATGGAGTGGCTTGCTGACGGATGTCACCGAACGTAAAAAAAATGGGGCTGAATTGGAAGAAAGAGCATTGAACTTCCGCAGCATTGCCAATGCTGCGCCAGCGCTGATGTGGATAGCTGAGCTAGATAAGTCATACAGCTGGTTCAGCAACTCATGGCTCGAATACACTGGACGAAGTATCGAGCAGGAAGTGGACAACGGTTGGGTCAAAGGGGTGCATCCTGAAGATCTGAATCGTTGTCTTGATACCTACACATCCCATTTTGATGCACAGCAACCCTTCCAAATGGAGTACCGGATGCGTGGCAAAGATAACCAATATCACTGGTTCATTGCTCTCGTTAAACCGCGTCTGGATGAACAAGGTGAATTTATAGGCTATATCGGTATAATGACTGATGTAAGCGAGCGCAAAAAAAACGAAGAAATTATGCGCTTTCAGGAGTTCGGTCTGGATAAAGACGTAGAGCAACTATTTTGGGTTGACAAAGATGCTCATATTATTGATGTTAATAGACTCTCCTGCTCTAAACTAGGCTATTCGCATGAGGAATTATGCAGTCTGACAATAGCCAATATTGACCCTTCCTTTGATATTGATAAATGGGCGGATCAATGGTTCGAATTGAAGCAAAGTGGCATCCTGCGTTTTCAATCTTTTCATATAGCCCGAGACGGTAAAGTGTTTCCTATTGAGGTGGTTTACAACTATTTCGAGTATGACGACAAGGAATATTGTTATGCTTTTGTGCGAGATATTTCAGAATATAAACAGTTAGTGGAGGAATTGGATTCTCAATCCAAAATCGATTTTCTAACTGGACTGGCCAACCGGTGTTATTTTCTGGAATTAGCTGCAAAGGAGTTAGCGCGTTGTCAACGTTATGGTAATGCACTGTCTATATTGATGCTTGATATCGATTTCTTCAAAACCATTAATGACAAGTATGGTCATAAGGTTGGAGATGAGGTGCTGAAAAAGCTTGTTAGCATCTGTAAGGAGATCTTACGTAAAGTTGATGTGATTGGTCGGCTTGGTGGCGAAGAATTCGCCATTTTATTGCCCGAAACACCAGATCAAGTCGCTCCAGAGATTGCTGAGCGAATTCGTCAGGCATTGGAGAAAACTACCGTACCGATAGAAAACCCATCCATTGAATTACAGTTTACTGTTTCCATTGGTGTGGTGACTATGACTACTGACCAAGAAACAGTTGATGATTTATTACAAAAGGCTGATGCTGCGCTTTATCAAGCTAAAAACGCCGGACGCAATCAAGTTTTCGCTAATTTTTATGAATAGGCTTTTTTGTTTATCATCACTGTCAGGATAAAGTGTTTGAACCGCCGTTGAGTGAGTTAATTTTCACATTTACTGGGTGGCAGGTAAGGGAACATTTAGTTTGAGAGATATTAACTAACACTATTTTATGACGTATTTATTGAAGATATTATCTATCGTTTGGTTGCTTACCGGTTGTGCTGCCGCTCTTCCTGCTCTTCCAGCGTTATTTGGGCTAATCCCTGCATCTAGTGTATCTCAGATATTAACAACGACAACAGTTCATTTATCAAGAAAGAATTTCAAAATTGTAAAAGCTAATGCGCTTGGTCACAGTGTTGGCTTTAGCTTTCTTGGTCTTTTCAACCTAAAATCACCAAGCAACGAAGAGGCATTTACCCAACTTTATAGGTCTATTGATGTTCCCAACGGAAAATCTCAGACTCTAGTCAATGTGATGCATGAACAAACATCGGCTTATTTTATTTTATTCTCGTTACCCAAAATTACTGTTCGCGCAGATGTTATCGAATTTATCGATGATGTAGCACCGATAAGCACCCGAGAGGCCCAGAGTATGAACTAAAGATGTCAAAGAATGTTGATAAGATTGACAAACCTAGTTATCAGCCTATAATTGAACCAATAGATAAATATGATCTTACTTTAATTTATCAACTCGATGTCTACCCTTTAGTTTCTCGTCCTGTTTCTCATTCAGTAATTTTCAAATTTACCCGTTTGTTTAAAGCCTTATATTGGTTTTCATTTTAGACCACTTAACAAGCTTTACTAAAGCTAACCGACTATGACTTTAGGTTTTAGTAATACCATCCCATTTTAAAAAAAGAGACTCATGACGCCATCAGATAATTACAGTGCTTATTTTCAAGCACGACTTCAAGTTATCCCCCCAAAAAAAACAGTCAAGCCCGCTAAAGAAAAATCTCCAGTAGTTATCCGATACAAACGTAATTGGACACAAGAGCAACAACCTATTTAAGGATGTTACCTAAGCTGTCAGGATGAGATCAATGTATCTGTTAAAGTCACTATTATAGAATCATGTCCACCCGACCAAAATTACAGCGTGATAATAAATCAACAATTATAAATGCCTTAGCGTATACTCAAATTGACTCCTCTGATTTAGTTCATCCTTTGGCTCATTCTGTCGCGACGTTTCACTAGTTCTTGCTATTTAAATGTCTTGCGGAATTCTAGTCATACCAAAGGTGGTTGATCCATGTATGTCCAAACTTAAGTTTGAGTCACCTAGAATATAAAACAATTATCTGTCCCGCCTGATGACAAAGAACCCCTGCTAAAGCCCAAAATACGAGGTATTAATGTACCGCCTGATAAAACCCGAAGAGCTCACCATTAATCACATGATTGGATACATGGAGTCCTATTGCCAGATCCAACTATACCAGTCATGCCTATTAAGCACCGTCTTGACTGTGTGTGAAACTAAACAGGCCTCGTTATGGAGTTGACCAACTATCGAACGGCTCTTTCTGGAGATAAGGAGATTGCATTCCCTAAACTTGAGTGCTGGAATAATTCAAGCCAAATGGCGACCGTTGCGGTGAATGTAAACAAAAAACGAGTGCTCTGCCGGATATCACTGGAAAGTCTGATAGATAAATTTGGGTCCTCAGATGAGGAACCCATGCGTGTTGTAACCAGGCATAGATCAGCTATACAAGAAGCGGCAATTAGGCTTATAGAAAACAAAGCCTATGAAAAGGATGGCTCAGTTCTCATCCGCACACGTGACCTTTTGTAAGAGGTGGAGAAAATACCATGAGCAAAGAACAAAAAAGCAATAGAGAGGATAAGAAAAAGCCAGTGCTGAATCCTAAAGAAAAAAAAGCCGCAAAGAAATCCAAGAAAGATTCTAAGAGTTGATCACTAAAATATCGCATTCTGGTGTAAATATAGTTACCAATTTGAATAGGGGTATACGACAAGGTTATTGTTGTAATATCGTATGTCATGTGTAACTTCGTCGCCCACCCACTCAGGCCTTGTAAAAACTTCATTAATATCGGACAGTTCAATTTCTGCTACTATTAGGCCCTTATTTACGCCATAAAACTCATCGATTTCCCACAGCTTGTCATTGAAATGTACGTAGTGACGCATTTTTTCAATAATAGGTTTTTTACAGAGCATATCAAGAATTTCATTAGCGTCTAACAAAGGAATTTCATATTCAAACTCATGACGTTCAGTGCCGATGGTAGCGCTTTTTATATTTAGCCATGCAGATTTGTCGCTTATTCTTACACGAATAGAGGATGTAGTTTCAGAGCTTAAATAGCCTTGTCGAAACAGAACAGATTTGTGTACCTGTTGACGCCAATTTTCATTAGCAAGAAGAAACTTATGTTCAATTTCTATAGCCATATTTTTATCCTGATTGTTATTTGAGTGGTTGTAAGTGAATGGAAATAGGAGTTTCAGAGTTTACACTGAGATAAATTACTTAGTTGAGTTTATTTTAATTCGATAATTCAGTTTTAGAGTGAATGAATCAATGTTGAACTAGCAAATGTAGTTTGATTTTTAATATTTATGCTCAGATTTTAATCTTAATTAGATGCCTAGGAAGTTTGATATTATAGTAATATGATGTTCATTCTTATTCGAGTAATGAATGTCATGCTTTATTTTATTGGCGAGCAATGCTAGAGTAGTAACTTATAAAAATACTCGGTATTTTAAAGATTAATTAACTTTTTAACTCTATTAAGGAAACTCAAATGGCTTTCGAACTACCTGCTTTACCTTATTCTAGCAATAGACTGGTACCTTATATCTCAGAAGAAACTATAGAGTTTCATTATGGGAAGCATCATCAAACTTATGTAACTAATTTGAATAATCTTATTGTTGGTACTGAGTTTGAAGGACTGACTCTGGAAGAAATTATCGTTAAATCTTCTGGTCCTATTTTTAATAATGCTGCACAAGTCTGGAATCATACTTTTTATTGGAATAGTTTGATTCCTAATGGTGGCGGTGAACCAACCGGCACATTAGCAGAAGCAATCGTTGCTACATTTGGCTCTTTCGCAAAATTTAAAGAAGAATTTACAAAAACGGCTGTTACCACGTTTGGTTCTGGTTGGGCTTGGTTAGTAAAAAATGCAGATGGAAGTTTAGGTTTGGTTAGCACAAGTAATGCGGGCACTCCTTTAACAACAGGCCAAACACCTTTGTTAACTGCTGATGTATGGGAGCATGCTTACTATATTGATTATCGTAATGCCCGTCCTGCATATCTTGAGGCATTTTGGAACCTGGTTAATTGGGATTTTGCTGAAGCTAATTATTTAGCTTAATTTGCTTGAATAGAGCAAACCTTCCGTCAGAAATTACAGAAGGTTTGCTTCTCGGTTTTATGTCATTTCGACTTAATTATATTTAACTAGCCTGTTACGATTCCCGGATGATAAATTTTTTTAAAAAATTAAGTTGTTTGTGGCTTTTGTCACCGGCGATTATTTATGCCGATATTTCAATTCCTATTTCTATCAAACCTCCTCAAGGTAACCATCCACTTATGGCGTTACATGCGAAAGGAGATCAGATTTATGAGTGTGATCTTAACGGCGGGGTATATGCTTGGCAATTACAAGCGCCCGATGCAAAGTTATATGATAATAACAACCAAATCGTTGGCAATCATTATTCTGGCCCTGTGTGGGAGTATAAAGAGGGAAGTCGAGTTGTTGGTAAGGTGCTTAATAAAATCGATGTTGCGCCAGAATCTTCTATTTCGTGGCTTCTCGTAGAAGTTGTTTCCCATAAAGGTGATGGATTGTTTTCGGGAGTGAGCTACATTAATCGAATTCATACCAAGGGCGGACTGTTGCCTAAAGTGATATGTAATTCAAATCACTTGGGTGGAGAAAAACGAATCCCATATACAGCAGATTATATTTTCTACACTAAGAAAAACTGAGTATTAACGCTCTATAGGTTCATATTCAGAACAACCTAACGCTCTATTGCCACTTATTAATTTTTTATTCTTCGCGGGATTCTTCAGAGAGTATCTGTTTTAAAAAAGGGATAGTTAATTTACGCTTAGCCGCTAAAGACGCATGATCTAACTTTGTGAGTAGCGCCCATAGAGACGATAGATCTCTATTATTGTGAGTCAATAAAAAACGAACAGCTTTTGGAGTTATTTCAAAGCCCATCTGATTGGCTTTGAAAATTAAAGCCGTTACTTTTTCTTCATCAGATAATGGCTGTATTTTTAGGGTTAAACCCCAGTTTAGACGAGTTTTAAGATCGGGTAATTTAATCGCAATGTCATTAGGCGGGCAATTTGCAGACAATATTAAGATATGATCTTGGTCTCTGTGTAGGTTATAAAAATTAAAAAAAGCTATTTCCCAGTCTTCATGGCCGACTATTTGATCGATGTTATCAAAACAAACAATATCAAATTCATCCAAACCCTTTAGTAAGCTAGCATCCGGCAAATCTGAAGGCGATAAGTCAAAATAGAATGAACTGAGTTCTATGTTCTGTGCTTGGTGACAACAAGCTTGTAACAAATGACTCTTGCCTAGTCCTGATTCACCCCAGATAAAAACTTGCTTCTCGCCATGACGGCTAATACAGTTTTGTAAGTGGTTAATTATTTCTAAATTACTCCCAGAGAAATAATCATTGAACGTCTGATTAGCTCTAAACTCAAAATGTAAAGGGAGTTGCTTTAGTAAAGCCATCCTTATTTTCCTGAAAATCGGACATACAGTGTTGTGCCAAAAAACAGCATCAAGCTAAAAGTAAGTTCAAGTGAGGGGTATAAACGTTCAGAGTTAGCATACGTTTCAATCGCACCATGAATAAAATAGAATAAACTGATATATCCCATCCATGCGCAACTTCTAGGATTGCGGTTTAATAAGCCGCGTAGGGGTAATAACAAAGGTGTTACAGTGACTAGCAGAATCAGCGCAACTGGCAACCCTGAAGAGGGGGCCAGTACTGTATTCCATAGCATTAACAAAGCAAACAGTCCAAAAAAACCGATTAATGCCGTTGTGTAAAAATAAAGCGGTTTAATAGTCATGAGCCTTGATTTAAGTCTGTTTTAGAAGAAGGGCAGTTTTTGCTAGCCGTGAGCCCAATGCTTGGCATAAGGTTTTTTCATGCTCGGTTAAACCCAGAGACTCAACAGCAAAGTGGCTTGCACCATAAGGCGTGCCACCCGAAGTGGTTTCTCTTAAAGCGTGTTCAGTATAAGGGATGCCTAATAACACCATGCCGTGATGTAAGAGTGGCAACATCATGGATAATAAAGTACTTTCTTGTCCACCATGTAAACTACCGGTTGACGTAAATACACAAGCGGGTTTGCCGATTAAGGCACCGCTAAACCAAACCTCGGTGCTGTTATCAATAAAGTATTTTAGAGGGGATGCCATATTACCAAAATGGGTAGGACTCCCCAGGGCTAAGCCATCGCATTGTTTTAAATCGTCTAGTGTTGCATAAACAGCCCCTTTAGCAGGGATAGTCTCCGCGACCTTTTCACAAACAGTCGATATATCGGGTACGGTTCTCAAAATGGCTTCAGCGCCATGGATGCTATTGATGCCGCGTGCGATATGATTCGCCATCTCCGCCGTTGATCCATTCCGTGAGAAATAGAGAACTAGAATTTTAGTTGTCATAGTGATAGTGTCTACATCCACAGGGCGTAAGCCTTTGATAAAATAAAAACGTTATAATAGCATTTTTAATAAACTGTACGCCTGAAAACCGCCCTGGTTTTAAACAGTCAGTGCTTAATGGTAAGAGAGCTGAGTCCAAATTAATAAGGTAATGCTGTGCTAAAGACAATTTTAAACGAACGTATAGAAGATCGAGTTAAGCAATACTGGGTATTATCACGGTTCGATAAACCGATTGGTATATTAATTTTATTGTGGCCTGCATTGTGGGCGCTTTGGGTAGCCAGTAGCGGTAAGCCCGATTATTACATATTGCTGGTTATTTGTTTGGGCGTGGTCTTAATGCGGGCAGCGGGGTGTGTCATTAATGATTATGCCGATAGAGACTTTGATCCGCATGTAGAGCGAACCAAGCAACGCCCCATTGCTGCGGGTAAAGTAACGCCTAAAGAAGCGCTTTGGCTGTTTGTTATATTATGTTTGATTGCCTTTAGTCTTGTGTTAACGCTGAATTACTACACGATTGCTTTGTCTTTTGTGGCGGCCTTTTTAGCGGGTAGCTATCCGTTTATGAAACGCTACACACATTTACCCCAGGCTTACTTAGGTATCGCCTTTGGTTGGGCGGTGCCCATGTCCTTCTCGGCGCAAGTCAATCAAATTCCCACTGTCGCCTGGGTTATGTACTTAGCCGTGGTTCTATGGGCGTTGGTTTATGACACCATGTACGCCATGGTTGATAAAGACGATGATTTAAAAATAGGCGTTAAATCCACCGCCATTTTGTTTGGCGTGTATGATCGGCAAATCATGGCTGTGTTACAGGTGATTATTATTGGCTTATTAGTCGTTGTTGGACTGATGCAGGCATTGACTTGGCCTTACTATGCCGGTGTGATCGTCGCGACCGGTTTATGTATTTATCAACAAAAGTTGATTTTTCATCGTGAGAAGGCGCTGTGTTTTAAAGCCTTTTTAAACAGTAATTACTTTGGGATGGCGGTGTTTATAGGCTTATCGCTGAGTTATCTTATTTAAGGATTCCCTATGTTTCGCTTAAGCCAATACATGCGGGAACTGCTGGCCCCGACGCCTCTTAAACCCGCTCGTAAGCCGCCAGCGCCCGTGGTAATTTGGAATTTAATTCGGCGGTGTAACCTGACCTGTAAGCATTGTTATACCACCTCGGCGGACATTGATTTTCCGGGTGAACTCACCACGCCTGAAATTTACACGGTCATGGATGATTTAAAAGCCTTTAAAGTGCCGGTGTTGATCTTGTCGGGCGGTGAACCTTTATTGCACCCTGATATTTTTGCGATTTCTCGTCGTGCTAAGGACATGGGTTTTTATGTGGCCTTATCGAGTAATGGTACCAAAATATCGACCGATAATATTGATGAAATAGCCGCTATTAATTACCACTATATCGGCGTCAGTTTGGATGGTATTAAAGACACCCATGATCAATTTCGACGCGTCAAAGGTTCGTTTGATGAAGCTTTAAGAGGCGTGCAGTTGTGTTTAGATAAAGGTATAAAAGTCGGGATTCGGTTTACCTTAACGCAAGATAATGCCCATGATTTTCCGGCTCTTTTACAGTTGATGGATGATTATGATATCGACAAGTTTTATTTGTCGCATCTTAATTACGGGGGCAGGGGCAATAGGAATCGTAAAGATGATGCCTTTTTTGAGATAACCCGCCAGGCGATGGATTTGATGTTTGATACCTGTTATGAGTTGCTTAAAGCCGGGAAAGATCGCGAGTTTGTCACCGGTAATAATGATGCCGATGCGGTGTATTTTTTGCATTGGGTCAAGCAGCGTTTTCCCGATCAAGTCGCCCACATCCAAGCCAAATTAGAACAATGGGGCGGTAATGCCTCTGGGGTTAATGTAGCGAATATTGATAACTTAGGAAATGTGCATCCTGATACTTTTTGGTGGCATTATGATTTGGGTAACGTAAAGCAACGCCCCTTTTCAGAAATTTGGCTAGATACAACAGACCCTTTAATGGCTGGATTAAAACAAGTGCCTAGACCCTTAGAAGGTCGGTGTGGTACCTGTAATTATCAAGCAATTTGTAACGGCAATACCCGTGTCAGAGCAGCACAAACAACAGGGAATTATTGGGCAGAAGACCCGGGTTGTTATTTGACAGAAGATGAGATTAAAGCAACTGATCTAGGTCTATAAATTTTCAGATAAATAAATACCGGAGTGCAATCGCTTCAGCTATTGCCTGTAAAAACGCCTGATAAATTGCCGATTTCAATCGATGTAAATCGAATAGTGACGCTTTGTTAAGTTCTTGAAGGATAGAGGTGTAGTTCATTTGCGCTTGAGACTAAATAAAAAGTCTAGGTGCCTCCACAATTATTTCTAATCGAAGAAGCTGCCTAGACTTGAATTTAAATTTTGCTTGTTATTATTATGTTGCTAGTAAAAACTCATAGAGTTTTTACTAGTGGGTTAAATTTATAATATTTTATCGATTATGTCAATGTTTCGTTGATAATCTGTTAACAAGCAATCAACAAAACATTGGGCTTTCTAATTTAGAAGTGGCTTTTAATCGAATATTTATTTATTAACCCTTTAACGTCAGACCACCCAGCGCAGGATCAGTAATACTATCTTTGCCCGTTTCTACGTGACCAGCCAGCCTATATTCATAAGAAGAGTCACCCGTTACTCGGATAACAAGATCATACCAGCCATGAAAATCATACAGCGACCAATTCTTATCCAGGTCATCATGTGACGCTATGTGTTTTACAAGCTCATGACCTGTATAGGCATCAAGAACCCTTACTTCAGCGGCTTTTTCACTTGCGTTAACAATTTGTAAACTAATGCCGCCTCTATCTTCAGTATCATAACTTTCACGAACAATGAGATTAGAATTTTTAGGGCTGTCTGTCAGACTGCCTTTAAATGAGCGGAAGAAGCCGTTAGGGCCATAAACTGATAAGTCATAACTTGAGCTTACTTGCCAGTCATCTGAAAGTTGCTTATCGGGTTCGACCGTATAACTACGTGGCAGATCAGTATTATTGCCACTACGTACCTGAAATACTGCAGCAGCATCGCCAGTATTATTAAAGTGGATACTAAAGCGACTATCAGCGAACGATGCTGTTCCATAAACTTCGAGTTCATAGGGGATGGCACGGGCCGGGCGAATACCCAGTTCTTGTGTGGGCACGCCAAGTACTACGTTAGACGGAGTAACTGGATAGCTTGGGCGACCCGATGCATAACTTGGGTTACTATTCGCTTCGGGCGGCAAGTAGCTGGCAGTCTTAGGCAAGGAAGCTTTGTGTTCATTTGGGTTGGCAAAATTAAAGATGGACGTTAAGTCGCCCGTTACTGCTCTTCGCCAAGGTGTAATGTTCGGTTCAATTATGTCAGGGTATTTCTGACCGAAACGTTGTTCAATAAATTGAATCAATGAGGTGTGATCAAATACTTGCGAATTGACGTAGCCGCCTTTGCTCCATGGAGAAATGGCGAGCAAGGGTACTCGAGTTCCTAAACCAATTGGGCCGCTGATAAAGCCAGATCCATTGTCGACATAGAGTTCGTTCTTGGTATC
>CAIOMN010000227.1 GCA_903859415.1 uncultured Methylococcaceae bacterium | reverse complement strand
CGCATTTCATGAATACCACCACGCACTAGTTTGACATCGCCGGGATTACCTAAGGCAAGACGGTCAACACGTGCTTGTATACGTACTTTTGCACTACGATCTTTCAAACTTAACAGCCAGCGTTCAAAACTGGATGATTTAATAATCTCAAACATTGTCACTACAACGCCCTAACATCATAAGGAATTTGTTTGAATATGATGTTTTCTGCTTCCAAACGGGGTTTACCGAAGCGACTGGCTTCACCGTAAATGATTTTACGTCCTGCATGTTTTGGTAACACGTCTAATACAGCTTGCGTCAGTACATTACCACTTTGCGGTCTACGATCCCCTAGAATACCGTTATACAATAGATAATAAGCGGTTCCGTTATGAATCCCCAATAATGCCGAATCAGCGGGCTTTGCTAAGGGACTGCGGGTTTCACAAAACCAGATATGTGCGGCTAATGCCGGAAAACGTACATCGGGATGAATTGAACCCAGTTCATCAAAGATGGTTTCGCCCAGGCGGAAATAATGAAAGCCACCACCACCTTGCCAGTTAACGGCTTTGGAGATACCCCCTTGCTCGCCTTCGATGACTTTTTTTAAGCGCGGCTGGCAATGGGTTTCTGCATGATCACCCATTTCGATACCGATATAACGGCGATTCATTTTATGGGCAACAGCAGCGGTTGTGCCTGAGCCTAGGAAAGAGTCGAGAACGAGGTCATTGGGATTAGTGGCTATTTCAAAAATCCTTTTTATTAATCTTTCAGGCTTAGGTGTACCAAAACTGACATCTGCACCAAATAACAAATTACATTCTTTCTTTGATTCATCAGTGTGTCCTACTTGTTCATGAGGCCACCATGTCCAAGGAACTAAGCCTTCCACTTCGGACAAAAAACGAATTACAGTAGGTTGTGCATTACCATCTTTACCCCAATAGATACGATTAATTTCTTTCAGTTTAATAAACTCAGATTCAACCATTGACCAACACCTTCCTTCTGGAGGAATATGTGTTTTCCCATTCGACGCAGTAATAGTATACATCTGGTTAGGCCTATATCCTTGAGCTGTCATTGGCAATCCACGCCATCTTTTTTCAGGATCTGTCTCCTTTGAATTATCTGGGTTCCGATAAATTTTTGCCTGTGCTTCATCAAGAGGTATACGATTACGCATCTTCTTGAACTTATCTTGATCTTTCACATAAACGAATATGTATTCATGAACATCACCAATAGACTCTCGATTTTCTCTTGAATACCGTTTTTGCCAAACGTTTGAAGCTACAAAACTCTTGCGCCCAAACACCTCATCCATCATCACCTTTAAATAATGTGCTTCATTATCATCGATGGATACCCAAATACTGCCGTCTTCTGCCAACAATTCCCTGAGCAATTCCAAGCGTGGATACATCAAACTTAACCACAAAGAATGCTCTAAGTTATCATCATAATGTGTAAAAGCTGAACGGGTATTGTAAGGCGGATCGATATAAATACACTTTACTTTACCGGCATACAGCGGTAACAAAGCTTTTAAGGCTTGCAAGTTATCGCCTTGTATCAACATGTTTTCTGTATCAGGATCACCCACACTCAATTCCGGCACCGCCTCTAATAAGCGATAAGGCACTTTCTGCACAGTACGCACAGCATCCGGCTTGTTCAACCAATCGAGTAGGGGCATGGCTTGATTTAATCCTTTAAGGTTGATTAAGTTGTAAGGGTAAACGTGGCTTAAAAGCCAATAGCGGAAGCACTTCTTTGGAGTAAGAACAGAGACATTCGATAAAATCGGCTTCTAAGGTTTCACTTCTTAACACTAATCTTAGTGTGCCATCAGGTTTGGGTGAACCCAGTAATTTTTGCTTAACAATAGCAAAACCGAATTTATCCATCGCTAATAAAACTGCGCTTTCAAACGTGACTACCGCATTTTGTAACGAGGAAAAGACAGTGGGTAATTGTTTCTGATGCGCCAGTAAAGCTTTCAAAGCTCTTTTGTCTCCAGTTATCAGCAAGGGATTATTAATTTCAACAGCGGCGGCAAATAAGAATTTTTCACCTCCGTCTATGTTATCAATATCTTCAAGTTGGGCTAATAACGCCTCATTTTTAACAGCGGGTAAGGTTTGCGTTGTATCGAGAAACGCTTTAAGTCTCACCACTGTTTCTTCGTTGCCGCATTTACTCAAGGCTTTAGCAGGTTTTTTGGGCAGCAATTGGTACTTTGCGGCATCAGTGATAAAAACATCGGTCTCGTCACAACCCAGTATCTCCGGCAAGACATCTAACAAGTCGCATTGTGCCAACTTAAGTATGATGTCGTTATCGGCAAGAACGATCAATCAGCATTCCCTTTTAAGTGGGTTTGTAATAAGGTGTAATCGTCTTCGTTAAGCTCGTCTAATGCTAACAAATTTAATAAAGCGGCACGTAAACTTTCTTGATCAGTTGTTGGGGTATCTTTGCAGATTTTCTTTATCGCTGCATGAGCAACACCCCAATGTTTTTTTGAGTGACCGTAATTTAAAACAATATGTAGAGGATCGATGTGATTCTTTTCCGCATAAAGTATAGCGGCTGTTGCTAATTCATCACCATTAAGGTTTCGGCCCCTTGGCACAATTTTACATTCAGGATCACCTGTTAATAACTCCATTGCGAAGCGGTTTGCCGCACTCTCAATCTCATCGTCTGCCTCTGAATCAATTTTTTTGTCAACCATAGCCTGTTCAGCGGTTACATGACCTAAGGTAATGTGTCCCAACTCATGAGCCAAATCAAACAGGGCGTAACCATAGGGATGGTTTTGCGTTAAAACGATAACAGGATGACCATTTTGTTCAAACGCCAACCCCTCCATCTTCTTTACTTTTTTGGGTAAATGCTGGAGGTGAATAACAGGAATTCCCATATCAAGGCAATGCGCCAGCAAATCTTGAAAGGTAATCCACTTTTTATCGACAAGCAGCAGTCTTCGTAACTCACTGGCATCAGGATAAAATTCGGGGCGTGGTTTAGTCGGAAAGACTTTTAATACAACTCGGGCAAGTGAACGCGCGATAGCACAGGCAACACTTAAATCATCTACAATAACATTTTCACGATGCTTAAAACGAATGCCTTGGGGTAAATTTAACTCGGCTTCTGCGCTGTCCGCCCACAATGTTTCAGCGCGAACGCCAAATGTTTGGCCTAAAATCAGACTGGCTTGTTGTAATCCAGCGGGGGTTTCGGCTATTTCATCGTCCCACCAGTCAGGTAGCAACGAGTTAATATATTTTGTATTGTAGCCGACTGTTTTTAACTTACTGTACAGGCGTTTCATTTGAGGATTTGTTACCGTCATGATTCACCTCGCTGTATGATTATGATTACTGAAGATTATATTCCTTGAACGGCAACGCATTAAGGCCGATGTGAGTTTAAATTATAGACTTTATGTCCTCTGAAAGCTATCAATGGCTTATGTTAAGTTTCGACGCAAATTCAAGGAAGCACTGG
>CAIOMN010000226.1 GCA_903859415.1 uncultured Methylococcaceae bacterium | reverse complement strand
ATCTGGAGCTTATGAATGAAAAGCTTTTGCGCTGGCAAGTAAGTAGTGCGATGAAGACTGTGACGCAAAATCGGGATCTTTCACTGCACCATGCGCGTCATTCTTTCCTAAATAGTATCTCTCTCCTTTTAATTGATAACTGCGAGACGATTTGGCCCCAAGCGCTCAGCGCAAGCAACTTTAATTCCATCAGAAAATCGCATGTGAGGAAACTGTTGCTATGCACCGATGGCGTTACACGTCGCAGCATCTGGGCAATCGCCCGGTGTGCAGGACATGCACATCCGCGTACCAGCGTAAAGAGCTACCTTCACATTCTGCCGGACCTGTCCGAACAAGCGGTTCACCAGTTACCAAACGGAACGCACAAGCCTTCATTGCAGTTGCTGGCTTGCTGTATTGATTTGGATTCGATTGCTTACAACGACGACTATTTGCTTACAGACCAAGTTGAACCACAAGAACTCTTCACCCGGCAGCCGTCGGCACAACAATGCATGCACTTTCTGCGGCTTTCCCAGAGGGGAGTTAAAGCGGAGAGGGCCGAGTTTGCAACAAAGATTTCAAGGAATGTTGCGCGAGATCTCATTTACAGCGTTGTAGATGTCGATGAAATTCTTCAAGCCAATAAATCTGTCAATCCAAAATTATCCGGCCGATTTAACCTGCTTTCACACTTGACGCCGGCTAGATGGGATGAACTTATTAGTCGAACCCATTTGGCCGATTTCCACAATCCAATTGACTCAAGTTTAATTCTCCCCATCAGTGAAATCGGTTGCATGGTGGGAGTTACCAGGCAAATACTTTTGTGGAAGCAGCCACATTTTTCATTCTTTAAAAGGATGTTGAAATATTGGAGTTTGACGCCGCACTCCTACACCCTTGAAATTACAAAAATTGGTCGCGATAGAATTCAGAATTACATAAAGACCGCTGGCATTGATGCAGGTATAAATATGGATAGACCGCTTAATCTGATTAAACCATCCCCAGTGAAGCCAAAAAAACCAACAAAAAAATCAAAATTTTACTACCCGCGAGCAGCCGATTTTCAGCAGATTGACACTGTTCACCTCGAGGACGTGAGTCTGAAAGTTTCACATCGATGTGGAGTTGTGACTCAAACTCATCTTGAGTCACAACTTCGAACCAGCTATGAAATGGTACTTCTTTTGATAGTAACAATCGTGTTGGAATTCCATCTGAGCACTTGATAATGCTACGAACTGAGGTTCAACTTCTTATCTGGCACATACTGATAGACAGCAGTACCACGTACAGAAATTGTCTTATTGGCTGAGATGGACACATCTTGCTTGCCCACTATGACCTGCGCAAGTTTAATCAGATCAACAAAGGTTGGATTAAAATTAATCGCAATTTTTTTATCGCTAGTCCGTAAAGAAATCTCACTTGTTTCTGTATCAAATGCAGTCAATTTACCTTTCAGTTGCATTAATGTTGGAGTTAGAACTGCTTGACTGGGCTTGGGTGCAAGTTTTCCTTCAAGCGTTGCATGCCTTTGTTCCAACAATACAGCAATGGGTGCAATGATTTTTTTTCCACCAATCTTTTGCAGTGTTTCATTCACAACCCGTTTAACGACTGGCTGCACGCTGGTATCCAGCGTTGTTATCGATATGTCATCGATCCGGCCTGATGCATTTTGCCCCAAGCCCACTACAACAGCTTCCACAATTTTGTCAACTAACTGGCTGTCGTAGGCTTTGTCTGGAGTATTGGTTCCGAGCAAAATCCAGACCGGATTCCAATGATCGCTAGTCCTGTACAGCAGCGTCATACTGTACATGAGTTCATTTTCTGCGATACCCACTGCTACTAGCGTAGATTTGATAGCTCCCCCCATGTTGCTTAAATCTTTCCAATTCACCATATCAAAATCACCTCGCAGATACGTACCCCCTACTTCATCCTGCTGTTGGTCAATATGAACTAATTGCTTTTGTTGCAAGGAGGCCAGAATTGTCCGCCCTTCCTGCTCAAAACTTTTTAAGTCCACCTTTTCAAAGATGACCTCTGGTTTTTGACCAGTACTTTTCTTTACCTTCTTTTTACTCATAGCTAACTCCAGTGATATAGTAAGCTTGATGCCTGATTGACACCAAGATTCTCAAGGATTGAGAATCTATATAATAGCAGTCGCACAGATTTTATTTTATCGCGTAAGTGGCTATTCTTACAGCCTTTTGGACGGCATTTTATATTCTGCTTGATATTCGAGTTTTCGTTCGTACGAACGAGAATGCAATTCATACTAATTTTTTATTTGTTATGCAGTTGAAATGCTCGGACTCGATTAGCGGGGATTACAGGCATTTTCTACTTGCAACGCAACAACACCCTTAACCTCCACCTCAAAACCGCGTATACGTCGTTTTAAACGCTCATTTTTTCTCTACCCTCTTAAATTCGTACTAGTTCATTCTTGTCAAAATGCCATTTAGGCCAAGTTTTATGCCGTATGCATAAAACAAACCTTCTTTCTCATTACATAAGGCTCCAGGAGGCGCTTTTTATTGGTGTTTGAACGTCAAGATCATTGCCGAAGTTTCCGTCCTCTGAATTGACATGTTGATGCACTCTACGCGATGCACTCTCCCCTTCATTTATCAAATTTCTTTGCGATTGATGCTCTTGATATGTCCGTTCTATGCATTTGGCATAATTTATTTCCGGTGCATATTCGATTTGACTTTCTTCATGTAATTATTTTCGCCGCTAGTGTCAAAGAATCGTTCAAATCGCTTTTAGAGCGTTTATTTCTTTGCAGCGCCTTACCCATTAACCTATTCCATAGAATTGACTACAGAGCGTTTTGGAGCGCTGATTTTTTTGACTTTAAGAAATCCTCTATGCCGTAGTCTTTCTGCGACAGT
Source organism: uncultured Methylococcaceae bacterium (assembly GCA_903859415.1). Classification (GTDB taxonomy): domain Bacteria; phylum Pseudomonadota; class Gammaproteobacteria; order Methylococcales; family Methylomonadaceae; genus Methylobacter_C. The sequence goes on along the minus strand of CAIOMN010000226.1, from coordinate 13 downwards.
CGTTAAGGTGAGT
>CAIOMN010000225.1 GCA_903859415.1 uncultured Methylococcaceae bacterium | reverse complement strand
CCCTCTAAAATGACTTGATGACGTTTCGTGTTATTCTAATCAGAAACAGGTAAAACCCTTCCAAATTCAAACAGTCATCTCATAGACCGCCTGCGATCGGCAGACTAGGTTCGGCAGTTACGGCCTTGCGTCTGTTGACAAACGCAATCCAGATAATGAGGACATTAAGACCCGCAAACCCGGCCAGAATAACGAAAGAAGATGAATGGCTTTCAACGACGTTCACCGGAAAGTTAGCATCAAGCGTCTGGCCGTTGATAATGGAATGCGTGTTTAATGTCCATTGACCTGGCGTTGAAAAAGGGATTACCGCGAAATAGTCCCCCGGCATCTGGTTAAACCCGTGGGATCTAGCGACTATTGGTTCAGGATTCATACCGGGCATATTGTTCATAGCGTGCATCCCGTGATTCATTCCAGGCATATCACTCATCATGTGTGTATGGGATTCCATGGTTGCCTCAGGATGTGCGGCTATACTGCTAATTTCCAGGTGTGCGCCGCTGACAGGTATACCCGTACTATCCAGAAGTTTAAGATTTACCGGGTTTCTGCCTACCTTGATAGCTTCCGGAAAAGACAGGCTGACCTGATATTCTCCAGTGCTTACCGTTGCGCCCTGACTTCCGTCCTGTGTCAGGAACTTGCCTACCAGCAACAGTATTAACAGGGACATTACCAGTCCGAAGATTTGCCATCTAGCCAGTTTTGTTTGAGTCATAAGTCGTTCCATAGGGTACCGACGGGGTAAGAGCAAAGATTTATTTTATCAGGTTTACTCCCGGGAGGTCATACAAACTCCCAGCATCAATATTTACTATCCGTGTCTGCTGACAGACTAGCTTTTGTGCACTATCTTAGTGTCGCGGATTTAGATTTACCCATCACCCACGTGGGCATTCGTTTTTGCCTGAGGTCCATCAAGCCAGGTCAGGAAAAGGCTTAGCTCGGCGGGATCGCCGGGCAGTGCGACCGGAGGGAGCTTTAGTCATTTAAAGCAGGCGCTTTGTTTTATAAGCGTTTTCTACAAAAGACCTTAACTTAATAACAGAGGTGTAGAGATCAATAACATTCAGTTAAGGGAATTTAGTATGCAGCGGAAATAAAATGATTGAGCAGCACTCACCATTAAATTACACTAAGTGAAACTTAATGATGACTATAATCCCATGCAACCTCTACGACATTTAATGCAAAACCTGGATAAATTGGCGAATGCTGAACATTATCTTTTCACACCTGATGATTTAAGGGCGCTTTTACCTGATTTAACCGATTCTGCTTTTAATACTCTTTTATGCCGTGTTAGTAAAGACCAACACTTAACCAGACTGTGTCGAGGACTCTATTTTTTTGAAAAAGTCGCGCCTATTTCTGGACTTTTATTATTTCATGCTGCCGCAAGATTACGCGCTGACTGCTTAAATTATATTAGTTTAGAAACGGTACTAAGTGATGCTGGGGTTATTTCTCAAATACCCATTAATCATATTACTGTTATGTCATCAGGACGTAGCAGTGTGATTTCTTGTGGTCGATGGGGAACCATTGAGTTTGTGCGTACCCGTCAAAAGCCTCAAGATTTAGAAAAGCTGATTTATTATGATGCCCGTTGCAAGTTATGGCGAGCGACCGTGCCACAAGCCCTGCGTGATATGCGAGTGACACATCGTAATACTGACTTAATAGATTGGAGTGTAGCTAATGAGTTTGTTTGATCAATTGGTCGATGAAGCCTTACAAAATAGACGAGAATTAAATTCTTTACGTGTAGTTGTCGAAAAAGAATTGTTGCATCATGATATTTTGCGCGTGTTAAGTGAGTCTGGCTTATTGAGTCGACTCACTTTTATTGGCGGGACTTGTTTACGTGCGTGTTATGGCTCAAACCGACTGAGTGAAGACTTGGACTTTACGGGAGGAACTGACTTTAAGCGAGATAGATTAATAACTATGGCCGAAAGTCTGGTGACGAACATGATGACTAAATACGGTCTAGAAATTCAGGTAAGTGAACCTACACGAGAAAGTGGTAACGTAGATACTTGGAAACTAAAAGTACAGACTCGCCCAGATAGAAAAGATTTACCAGCCCAACGTATTAATATCGACGTGTGCGCTATACCCAGTTATCAACCACACCCCATGCTGTTATTAAACCCTTATGGCGTTGAAATGGGTACGAGTGGTTTAATTTTACAAGTTGAGAGTAGAGAGGAAATTTTTACTGATAAGCTGTGCGCCTTTGCACTTCGTCCAAACCGAATTAAAAACCGTGATTTATGGGATATAGCCTGGTTACATCAACAAGGTGTTAGACCACAAATGGATTTACTGGCAAAAAAACTGATAGACCATAAAACGGACACACTACAGTTTGTAAACTTATTTGAAATACGGTCTGCGACACTTAAAAATGATCCCAAGGTAGCACTAGAGTTTAAAAAAGAAATGAGACGTTTCTTACCGGCGGATTTAGTGACTCAAACCGCTGATCAACCCGTATTTTGGGGCGTTATGAGCCAAATTATTCATAACTTCTCCTTGCAAATTCGACAGCATTTTTTGAATTCTGATTCTATCGATGCCTTTAAAATGTGAATAGAACTACAACTGAGTTTGTGGTTTTACTAACCAAGCAATATCTTAGTGTCGCGGGTTTAGATTTACGTTAGAATTTCAAACGATTTATTAACCGTAAGAGCGCCTGTGAATGACTTCAGAAACCAGCACTAAACGATTTCGTATTGCCTTTTCCTTTGCAGGAGAAAAGCGGGAGTTTGTCAAAGCTACCGCACAGATTTTGGCTAAGCGATTTGGTGAAGATAAGATTTTGTATGACAAATTTCATATAGCGGAGTTTGCTGATGCAGATCTTGGTTTTATTCTGCCTGATCTATACAAAAACGATACCGACTTAATTGTTGCTGTATTTTGTCGCGATTATGAGAAAAAGCAGTGGTGCGGCTTGGAGTGGCGAGCTGTCTTCTCAATGATTAAAGAAAACCAGTCAAAAAAAGTTCTGCTTAGTCGTTTTGATCTGATGGATGGCAAAGGCTTATTTGGGCTTGCTGGTTTTATCGATTTAGACGATGAAAGACCTGAACAATTTGCCGCCCTGATTCTTCAACGTCTCGCTATTAATGAAAGAAAGCCCAAAGATCACTATACAAAGGATTGCACTGAAACAACTCAAGTGGGTGTAATTGATGTTACTCAAGATTCCTATGAAAGCCATAAGAATCTTGCTTTAGAGTTATTAGAAAATTCTGAATCCTATCTGACTGAATTGAAAGCACTTATGAAATGTGCAGATGCAACTGAAATTATAAATCGCTTTAGTCAGTGTAAGCCTGAAGATGTTAATGCTTTGTTTCTAGTTTCCCGTAAAGCCTTGAACAAAGTTCGTTTTGCTGATTTAAATGAGTCTGACAAACACGATGTAATTGAAGCGGTTACGGCTTTGTATCTGCTTGCTGCACTGCGTTTGGTTGATGTTGCATCAGCACAAAGTGGTTATGTTGTATTAGTACCCAGTAATGAACGCATATTATGTGCGATTATTGCAACTGCGTTATTTGGAGGTAGTTTAAAAGTATTGCCAGATTACGATACACACCTTCCTGTCCCAGAGTATGCTTTTGAGATTAATGTTCCAGCGGCTGGCGATTACGTGACAGAGAGTTTTGAACGAGCCATGTATGTTTCGATATTTAAAAATAATCGAAAAGTCGATCTCAGTGCACTTGATTCGCAGAAACTGAGTCAAGATGAAATCAGTGATTTGAATGCCAGATTAGAATCTTTACGCGATGTTCATGAGCAAAATTTATGTTTGGTAGTGACTGGAAATACCATCTCAGCGGATAATGCTGTTCCAATTTCAAACACATATAAAGTACCAACACTTTTTCAGTCGGATGATACCGCCACCGTTGTATTGGGCATGCCTTATCAAGACTTGACCGCGAAAATCAAACAATTCTGGCAGGATCTTAATGAGCTTCGAAGTAAACACTTATCCCAATCATCTATTACAGGAGTGCAGTAGATGCTCCCACCCACTATGAAAACCATTAACCCGTTTATCGATTTAATACCAGAAACAACTGAGACATTAACGCCCAGCAACCGCTTTCCAGCTGCCGGTCACCTATGGAGCAAGCCGGAAATTGATGCACTGATTTTTGCTTTTGCTGCTCGACGACCCTTATTAGTACGTGGTGAAGCAGGGAGTGGTAAGAGTCAAATAGCCCGAGCGGCTGCACAGCACCTGAAAACAACTGAACCCTTGGTTGAAGTGATTCATCCACGCTTTGAAGCACTGGATTTATTATACCGCGTTGATGTCGTTGAGCGTTTGGCAGATGCACAAATCCAGGATCTTGACAAAACCAATGAACGGTATGTTAAGCGGGGACGGCTTTGGGACGCACTGGATCAGATAAACAACGACCCAGGCCGTATTCCGGTGCTGCTGATTGACGAAATCGATAAGGCTGATGCCGATCTACCCAATGCCTTGTTGGATGTATTGGGTAACCGCAGTTTTGACGTGCCTCCTTTAAACAATCGCACGATCCATGCACCCGATCAACGCTGGCCGTTGATCATTATTACCACCAACGAAGAGCGCGAATTGCCACCCGCGTTTATTCGTCGCTGTGCTGTACTTAATCTCAATCCACCAAAGGATGATAAGCCGTTTATTGAGTGGTTGATTCAGCGGGGCAAGGTGCATAACCATTTGATTATTGATGAAGCGGCTCGGCAAACAGCCGCCGAACAAGTGCTGGAAGATCGTAAAGCTGCGGAACAGGCGGG
>CAIOMN010000224.1 GCA_903859415.1 uncultured Methylococcaceae bacterium | reverse complement strand
AGCTATCAGACCTACTAATGTCAGTAGGCCAGTTTTCTTATTAATCTTATGACTAACTAACAGAATAATTAATAAACTCGCTAATCCTAAGGTTGTGCTTAAAAATCCACCGCGAGATTCACTCATTATTAAAGCACTAATGATCGTAATAGTTAGCAACAGATGGAACCAACCGCGAACAAATACATTATTGTAAAAGTACTGTCTGCCGTAATTACTGGTAAGTCCAAACTTTAGGCTAGAATTAAAAAGATCAAACAATAAGGGCATACTTGCCAAAAGGGTTAAGCCGGCATAGGTCGCATAAGAATTACGATTGACAAAAGTACTGGTAACAAGACCTTGGCCAACCCACTTGTCAAACCACAAAATAGTATCGAACTTCCCTAAATCAATAATCACCCCATACAGTGCATAAGCAAAGCCAGCATAAGCAAGAGCTTTAAAGGTTAAAGCCGCTTTATCACTATCACGATTAAATTGCAGACTTAATGCAAATACAGTGGCGTAACTAATTAAACGCATCAAAGCCGTCCAGGTTTGTTGTGGATCAACGCTGATATGCGCTTGAACAGTATTAGGTAATTGTTCAGAGGCTAACGGCCAAAAAGGATGTGTCCAGCTGGTAGGCGCTAGATCAGACGCCTGAAACATGGCCCAGGCGACAGGGATGCACGATAGAATAAATGCACTTAGTACACCTCGAAAATTCAGGTGTAATTGGCGCTTGCCTAAGAAGACTTGTATACAAAAGATGAATCCCAGTAAACCGAATAAAACAGCGAACAAACTCCAAGCCCAAGGACGATTGGCACCAAAGGGGAGGGGGGATAAGAGAACACAGGCTAAAAAAAAGGGGTACATGATTTTCTACTTGGAACTAAACTGATCTTACGAAATTAATCGAGTATATCATTTTTAGTTTCATAGAATGTTCTCATTAAAATCCTTCGGAAATTGTAATTGTGTTTGTAGGGCGAAGAGTATTCAAAATACTATTAGCGGCCGCCTGTACAGAAAATACATCGGATAAGAGTTGTTTAGCATTGGTTCCCATACTTGTTCTTAACGACTCATCATGTAACAGCTTTAACGCATTAGCCAATAAAGCTTCATCATCGCTATTAACCGTTACAAAGCCCGCATTAGCTTGCTCAATCACCTCTTGTAAATCATTATCAGGATTAACGCTACCCAGGATGGGTTTCTCTTGCACCATATAACCCAATAACTTACCGGGGAAATTATGTGTAGTATGGTCATGATGCAAACTAAATAAACCGATATCAAATTCAGACAACATATTTTTAAAGACAGTTTGGCTTACTGGAGGCAATAACGACATATTCGATAAGTGATGTTCTGTTATCGCAGCCCGCACTAACTCGACTTCATCACCCGCACCCACTAACACAAAATATGCCTTGTCTTCGTTACGCATTGCAATTGCAAGCCTGACGATATTCATCATATCCTGAGCATGACCAATATTGCCGCCATAAAAATACACAACTTTATCCTGTAAACCCAAAGCAGCACGATACTCATTAGAACCCGATGGTACGGGTTCATTAGCCGCCCAGTTATACAATAAATCCAACGGCTTTTTAACGGGACTGGTCTCAGAAAACCAAGCCAGATTCTTAGGTGATTGAATGCCAATCGTATCCGCTGCCCCATAACTTAAGGCTTCAAAAAACCTAAAGTAACGGGTAATAGGCGAAGTAGCAGACAACAAACCATTATCAATCACCCATTGTGGAAAAAAGTCCCGTACTATTAAATAACTCGGTGCGTTCCAGAGCTTCTTTAAACGTTTAACCAGACTTCCCCAGAAAATGCTCGGTGAATAATAAACGATTAAATCCTGTGGATGCTCCTTAAAATAAGACTTAAAAGCCCGCCAGGCATAATAAGATAACAACGTTTCATTAATCGCTCTTTTTACCTTGGAGACATTCTTAATTTCACCTGACCTAAACCGGCACACCGTTACACCCTCTAACTCAGTTATTTCAGAGGGCTTAAGCAAGTGGGGAGCAGGGGTAATGACCGTTACGCTATAACCACGTGATACAAACTCAACCGCTAATTCATGCATCATCTTAGCGCCGATTTTTATACTATCGGGCAAATAGTCATCAATGATGAGACAAATATTCATAAGCTTAACGTTTTTGCCACACGACACGATTGATATAATCAGTATAAGACAGAATAATCCGTACTACTTTATCAGAAACATTCGGCATGGAATAATCATTCACCGGGCGAGTGACTCTCTCAGTACTATTGGCATGAGACTCTAATACTTTTAATCCTTGCAATATGCGGTCTTTATTAAGTCCCACCATCATCACAGAAGCTTCTTCCATTGCTTCGGGTCTTTCATGCGCTTCACGGATATTTAGGGCAGGGAAATTTAAAATAGATGATTCTTCAGAAATCGTTCCACTATCTGATAACACTGCTTTTGCGTCTAACTGTAACTTGACATAATCGATAAAACCCAAGGGCTTCATCAATTTAATTAAGGGATTAAACACAATACCGTGTTGATCAATCTTATTACGGGTACGCGGGTGTGTCGAAATGATGATAGGCAATTGATACAACTCAGCCATGGCATTTAAGGTTTCAACCAAAGCAAAGAAATGACGATCAGAGCTGATATTTTCTTCTCTATGGGCCGAGACAATAAAATAGCCCCCTTTAGTCAGTTCCAACGCCTCAAGTACGGTAGAAGATTTAATCTCATCCAGCCGAGAATGGATCACCTCAAACATGGGGCTACCGGTTTTAATTATTCGATCTGCAGGTAAACCTTCTCTTAATAAATATTCTCTGGCAATATCACTGTAGGTTAAATTAATGTCGCTGATATGGTCAACAATCTTACGGTTAGTTTCTTCCGGTACGCGCTGATCAAAGCAGCGATTACCCGCCTCCATGTGAAAGATGGGAATTTGACGTTTTTTAGCAGGAATGGCACATAAACAGCTGTTAGTATCGCCTAATACTAAAAAGGCATCAGGTTGTTCGGCTTCTAATAAAGGATCAACATTAATTAAAATATTTCCAATGGTTTCTGCGGCATTTTTACCCGCTGCATTCAAAAAGTAATCAGGTTTTCTTAGGCCAAAATCTTTAAAAAAGATTTCATTTAATTCGTAATCGTAGTTTTGTCCGGTATGTACCAAAATATGTTCGATACTTTCAGTGGCATCTAACTTTTTAAGTACGGCAGACAATCTAATAATTTCAGGTCGGGTACCCACAACCGTCATCACTTTTAATTTTTTCATGATTGTGTAACCTTGCTGGCAATGGTATCAGGACGATCGCGATCAAAAATTTCATTAGCCCATAACATGACAATCATTTCATCATCCCCTACATTGGTAATATCATGTGACCAGCCCGGAATCGTTTCCACAATCGTTGGTAAGTCACCCGATGTTAATAACGCAAAAGTTTCATCCGTTAAAATATGTCGAAAACCGAAACGGGCCTTGCCCTTAATCACTAAAAACTTTTCAGTTTTAGAATGATGATAATGTCCACCACGGGTAATACCAGGATGAGCTGTAAAGTAAGAGAATTGCCCCGAATCTTTAGTTTTAAGCATTTCCACAAATACACCCCGTGGATCACCAAATTTGGGGACTTGATAGGCAAAGCCATCGGGTAACAAATAACTCACATAAGTTGAATATAAGGCTCTAACCAAGCCTGTGCCAGCAGGTTCTGTAATTAAGGTATTGCGGCTTTCTTTAAACGCTGCTAATTGATCTGCTAATTGGCCCACTGTGGTTTGATATTGCACAGGGATCGAATAAAACTCTTGAATCACTTCACGATCGTCTTGAGAGGCTATGGCAGTTAAGACACTAATAAACTCATCGACTACATCATCTACATACACTAATGATAAAGCGGCATTTTTATCATTAATCTGTATGGGCAACCCCTTCGATATATTATGGCAAAAAGTGGCTACTGCTGAGTTATAGTTAGGCTTACACCATTTACCAAACACATTGGGTAATCGATAAATATATATAGCAGCACCGGATTGTGCCGCATAACTCCGTAAAGCCAATTCGGCAGCTAATTTACTCTTACCATAATCATTATCTAAGGTTGCTTGGGTAGAGGATGAAAAAATAACCGGAATAGCTCGATCTGACGCTAATAGTGCTGTGCATAAATATTCAGTTAAACCCGTATTACCAGCAATAAATTCTTCAGGGGAGGGTGGACGATTAACTCCAGCTAAATGTATCACTGCATCAATATCAGCGACCAGTTCAGGCAGTTGCTCTTTAGGCACTAATCGAGAAAAAGTAAGCACCTCAAAATTATCCTGTTCTTTGAGGCGAACAATCAAATTTTGTGCAATAAAGCCATTTGAGCCGGTTATTAAAACTTTCATGGAGATAAAGAATCCTTAGGCTGTAAGCTCTGCCTGGATATAATCCAGTTTTAATAATAATTCAATCATACCGTCTACATCTAAACGTTCGGTATTTTCTGAAGTGTAATCTGTTTCTTGAGATAAGGCTTTTTCACCTTGTTCATAATACATACTGTAATTTAAATCACGATTATCTGCAGGTACTCTATAATACCCACCCAAGTCTTCAGCTTTTAAATACTCTTCCCGGCTTAAGAGTGCTTCATGTTTTTTCTCGCCGTGGCGAGTGCCTAAAATACGAATCTCATTATCTGCATTAAAAATCTTTTTTAAAGCCTGAGTTAAGGTTAATACAGTAGCAGCAGGTGCTTTTTGTACAAACGTATCCCCTTGAGCACCATGCTCAAAAGCAAATAAAACCAGATCCACTGCATCAGGTAATGACATCATAAAACGGGTCATATCAGGATCAGTAATCGTTAATGGTTTACCGGCTTTAATTTGGTCAACAAATAAAGGGATAACTGAACCTCTAGAAGCCATCACATTACCATAGCGAGTATTACACAGCGTTGTACCGCCCACGGGTACATTACGAGAGGTTGCCACGGTTACTTTTTCCATTAAAGCTTTACTCATACCCATGGCATTAATCGGATATACAGCTTTGTCTGTACTTAATACAATGACATTTTTAACATTATTTTTAATGGCGGCCTTTAATGTATTCTCTGTCCCTAACACATTGGTTTTAACTGCTTCAATCGGATAAAACTCACAAGAGGGGACTTGTTTCAAAGCGGCTGCACTAAAGACATAATCCACTCCCACCATAGCAGTATCTATACTGTTATAGTCGCGTACATCACCGATATAAAACTTGATTTTGTCATTGTTATAAAGCAAACGCATATCATGTTGCTTTTTTTCATCACGACTAAAGATACGAATTTCAGCAATATCAGAATCCAGGAAGCGATCTAGGACAGCATTACCAAAAGAGCCGGTACCGCCTGTTATGAGTAGGGTTTTATCT
>CAIOMN010000223.1 GCA_903859415.1 uncultured Methylococcaceae bacterium | reverse complement strand
GGTATTTCTGAGGCCACTTTAGCACGCCTATTTGAGCCTTTCGTTCAGGCAGATAGTGCTACTTCACGACGTTTTGGTGGTTCGGGCTTAGGTCTCTCCATCAGTAAAAAACTAGTAGATCGCATGGGTGGGACAATTGGCGTTAGCAGCATCCCCGGCAAAGGTTCCTGTTTTTGGTTTACCTTGCCACTCACAAAAAGCGAGTCTGATGACCCTAGTATTTCACTACACGCTAATGATCTCTCCGGTAAACGGATATTGATCGTGGATGATAATGCAACGAATCGTAGCATTCTGAACAGTTATCTAAAAAGCTGGGGATTGACGGTCAGTGAAGCCGATAGCGGCAGTGCTGCCCTGATGCAATTGCAGACGTCAACGCTTCAGGGTATATCCTATGACCTCATTTTACTGGATATGCAGATGCCGGTAATGGATGGCTTAACATTGGCGAAATGTCTCACTCAAATACCTGCCTTAACCCACCTGACTATCATTTTATTATCATCCGATAATCAGGTTGAACCAGCTGACTATCAAGGTACCGGCATTATCCAGCGCCTGTTTAAACCCTTGCGGCAAATGCAGCTTTACGATGCCATTGCTAATGCCCTCAAAGGCCGTAAGCAAAACCCAGACTCTAATAATCCGCCAGTTGATGCAGAAACCAACCTGCCCAATTATCAACACAAAAAAGTGCTCGTCGTCGAAGATAACAAAATCAATCAAAAAGTGATTGTAGCCAAGCTGAAAAAATTTAACATTGTTCCCGATGTAGAAGAAAATGGTCAGCTTGCCCTCGATAAACTAAAACAGTGCAGGTATGATTTGGTCTTTATGGATTGCCACATGCCGGTTATGGATGGCTACACCGCCACGCGGGAACTGCGCTTATTGGAATCCCGGCAAAACTTACCCCGTCAAACCGTGATTGCACTCACTGCAAATGCGCTGGAAGGCGAACGCGACAAATGCCTGGCGGCTGGAATGGATGATTATATAACTAAACCCATTGTCTCTAGCCGTTTAATGACTCTCTTGAACGATAAATTGGGGGAACAGCATCTGTGACTTATCATGTAATAGGTCTGTGTTTACTGATTACTGATAACGTCAATGCTGCTATTATAGCCGCCTTGAAATTGGCCAGTTACTGTGCTTACAGCACCTTGATTTACAGGCTTGGTGTTGCTACTAAAAATTAACAGGTTCTAAGCCATGAATAATATGGACAAAAAAACTGCGATACAATTAGAACAGCTTAGACAGTTGTATTCAGGGAACAGTGTGCCGTTAGTTTCCAGCGCAGCGCTTGCGGGGATTCTTGCTTTTATGCAGCGAAATGTCATAAGCTCTACAGTCGTTGTTAGCTGGTTTGCGTTGATTGCCCTAATCATGTTTTCACGGGCGATTATAAATTTTGCTTATCATCGTTCCTCGACCGATACCGAGGCCAAAACTCATCTGTGGCTGCTTAGGTTTCGACTGGGCATTCTGACCGCCGGTTTGGCATGGGGGGCATCGGGTTTTCTTCTGTTTCCTGCCAATGATCCACAGAATCAGCTATTCCTGCTCTTTATCCTGGCTGGATTGACCTCTGGGGCAGTGACTTCCTATGCAGCCGATTTTATCAGCGCCCTGGTATTTTCCTTATTAGTGCTTGCGCCCATTATTATTCGTTTGTTTCTTGTTGGCGAGAGCGTGTATGTGACCATGGGCATAGCGTCTACACTCTATCTCGTTCATATGGTGATGAGTTTGCGGCATATTAATCGCAATATCACAGAGAACATCGTGTTACATCTTGAAGCCTCCGAACGAGAAGCAACGGTGAATAGAAAAACCCAGGAACTTTCAAATGAGATCGCATACCGTAGTAGAATCGAAACTGATTTACGCCAAAGTGACGACCGCTTTCGGAAACTATTTCAGAACTCGCCCATTCCAGTTGCCATTCATGATTTAAATGGCATCATCGTTAGCCTTAATAACAGCTTCATCAAAACCTTTGGATATCAACTCGAAGACATCCCCAACCTGAATGCTTGGTTTTCTTTAGCCTTTCCTAACGGACAACACTTATCCGATGTTAAGTTTATGTGGGTACACTCAGACCCGTCTTATTCAGTTTTACACAAAGAAATTGTATCGCCCAAAATACAGGTCACCTGTAAAGATGGAACAGAGCGCTGGGTCATCGCACACTGTGTTTTCATAGGTGGAGAGCGGTTGATAGCATTTAATGACATCACCCAGGAACACGAGTCAATAGCCGCCTTACTTAAAGCCAAAGAGATTGCTGAGGAGGCCACTCGAATAAAATCGGAATTTCTAGCCAATATGAGTCATGAAATCCGGACTCCGATGAATGGCGTGTTAGGTATGCTGGATTTACTCAGTGAAACATCCCTGTCCCCGATCCAGCTGGATTGGGTTAAAACAGCTCACAGTTCGGGGCAGGCCTTACTGGAAATAATCAACGATATTCTGGATTTAACCAAATTAGAAGCCGATAAGCTTGAAGTGGAACACGTTGATTTTAATCTGGTCGATTTAGTCGAGGATGTTTGTATATTAACCTCCAATCGCGC
>CAIOMN010000222.1 GCA_903859415.1 uncultured Methylococcaceae bacterium | reverse complement strand
GTTATTGCTCTGGATTATTCCACAAATCGATAAATTTCCAAGGAATCATCGCTTCACACTGGGTGATCGTATCGAAACGGGCTTATTAGATGTGTTGGAGGCCTTGGTTTCAGCCGCCTACCGTCGCGATAAAAGTCAGGATCTGGATTTGGCAAACCGACGCATTAATGTAGTTCGACATTTATGGCGCTTAGCTTTTGAGCTAAAAATCATTGCCCATAAATCCTATGCTTATGGCAGTCAGAAGATAGTTGAACTGGGTACACAAATTGGTGGCTGGCGCAAACAGCAGTCAGCATGAAGCGATTGGGGGCGCTCTGGCCAGCACTGACGAGCTGGGATAACCTGTTACTTGCTTATCGTAAAGCACGGTTAGGCAAGCGCCGACGTTCCGAAGTCGCACGTTTCTCCTGCCATTTAGAACCCGAACTTTTAGCCCTACAACGCGAGTTGTTAGACGGAGATTATCAGCCCGGAGCCTATCGGCAATTTACTATTTATGACCGAAAGCCCAGAGTGATTTCAGCCGCCCCCTTTCGTGACCGAGTCGTTCATCATGCGGTAATGAACATGATTGACGCGCCATTGGATAAGCGATTTATTGAGGATAGTTATGCCTGCCGTAAAGGTAAGGGCGTACATGCGGCAGTTAATCGATATCAAGCCTATGCTCAGAAATATGCCTATGTGTTAAAGCTGGATATTCGCCAATACTTTCCAACCATCGATCATGGCATTTTAAAAAATGCTTTGGCACGGCGAATTAAAGATCTTAATACTTTAAAGCTCTTGAGTCTGATCATTGATGCCAGTCCAGAATCAATTGCGCCTTTTGATTTGTTTTCTGGCGATGATTTATTTTCAGCTTTGGCTCAACGGCGAGGAATTCCAATTGGCAATCTAACCAGTCAGTTTTTCGCAAATTTATATCTGGATGACTTTGATCATTGGGTCAAAGAAACGCTGCGTGTTCCGGCATATTTGCGCTATGTTGATGATATGATTTTATTAGGCAATGATAAGAATAGGCTGTGGGAGTATTGCGATAAGATCGAAGGGTATTTATTAGGTCAGCGCTTACGTTTGCATGAGCGTAAACGGCATATTTTTCGTACTTCGGAATGGGTTGATGTATTGGGTTATCGGATTAGCAGAACGCGGCGATTACTGCGTAACGATAATGGCCATCGGTTTCATCGAAAATTGCGGCGTTTTGCACAGCGCTATGCTGAACATCAATTAAATTGGCCTGATTTTAATCCTTCCGTACAAAGCTGGATTGGGCATGCGGGTCATGCTGAAACAGAAGGATTACGCGAAAAGCTGTTTTCTGGTGTAATATTTCAACGGGCGCAGACCTAATGAATCCCGTCTGGCTGTTCGCGGTGGGTCTTGGAATAATAAACCTGCCAACGTTCGCTCGGCTAACCGCAATAGGAATGAGCCCACGAACCGCAACAACAATCAGGGGTTTCGGCTTGCCCAGTCCGGTCGTTTTGAGCTTTTGCTCACTCAGAGTTGCCGTATCTATGGATTCGGCAAGTGCAGTAGCGACTGTCCATGAGTCTGCGTCCAAGCTTATTAAGGATATTAGGCTGAATAGTTCTGAAAGGACGCCAGATACGGTGTGAGTAGTTGATAGACGAAAGTGCCGTGTCTTTTATTTTTTATATAAGTGCGTTTGTGATAGTTTTTTGTCTTATAGTTTACATTCAGAAGTTATACCGATTTTTTTGATTTTTATAGTATTTTTTAGTGGGGTAAAATTATGAATGATAATATTCTGAATGTGCCATATCTTACTCAGCCTACGCCAATTACATGTCAATCGACTTGTTTAAAAATGTTTGGCATGTATTTGGCGGGTCTTTACTACATGAGTAGTCCAGTGCAGGGAATTAGTATACTGGATATTTGGAAAGATATTAATGAGGGGGCTGGTCGTCCGTCTCATGATCGAAATTCATATCAAAATATGGCATGGTGGTTACATAAATACTTTCCCAATTTAAACTTTACTGTCAAAACAAGCCGCCATGTCGACGAGGCTGTATCATATATTGTCAATAGTATAGATAATGGTTTTCCTGTAATGGTTAGTACCAATCATTCGAGGACGGATGGGCATATTATTCTCGTTGTCGGTTATAAAGATTATTATTCTGGACAGATTTCAAATGCCAAACTAGTTTGTCATGATCCATACGGAAAGTTTAATCCAGAAGTACTTTCGACTCAATATGGTGTAACAGGTCAAAAACGAGGGCTTGAAGGCGGATATTCTTTAATCAATGGCGGTGAAGTTGGACCAGGAAAAGCAGTTGTATACAGTCATGAAGGAATTAGACGTATTAGGACTGATAAACATTCGTCAGGAACGTTTTTCTTGATTACTGTTTCAGTTTAATTGAGCCGGAGATGCCAATTTGACTCACTAATCAGGTTTGGTTTTTGTTCAAACCCTTCGATAATGATTGGTAACGATTCATTGTCATTAATTAAATCATATGAAGTGATAGGCTGCAACGAGGCTTGCTAATCTTTTCCATGAATTAACCTAAAAATAAACTTTATTTAGCTATCACTTATTGAAATTAAGGTCTATAGTCATGCTTGTCGGCAGAGTCTATAAAGGTATTCGTTCTGCTGACGTGGGTTTGGAAGGGTTGGCATGAGTGGTTGGAACACGCTACGAAGTAGGGGCGTTACTGGTAAAGGGTTTGGCAGTGCTTACGTAGGTGCTGGCATCCATTAGCGTTCTACTCCACGCCTCCGCCGTGTTTGCAGACGTATCTTGCTGTTAGTCGCTTATGATCATACCTCACTACATGAGCTTGTAGCGGTGCAGAGGGTGCTAATAGCACTAGAATCTATGCCAACAAAGCGGCAGAGACTCACAACGGATGCTTTGAACATCCCACTATAAGCTCTCAGCCACTCAATGAAGCGGCTGAGAGTCCCAGTTATTTTGCTGTCTTAATAAAGGATTTAAAGATTATGGCTAATCAAGGTTATTTCCCGTCGAGCGAAGCTGATCGTACTGCCTGGCTCGCTCATTTTCGCACCAAGCTACCCGTACACTGTGTTAACCTGGGTTTTTCTCTGGATGATATAGCGGGTACCTTAGCGGATATTGATTTTTATATCTGGCTACTACAGAGTTGGAACCCCGCCATTCAGAAAAATGCAATGGAGGCTTCCGCTTTTAAAGCCCTGATAGGTACTGTCAGTGTCGATACCCATTTAATCTCTGAGTTTACGGTGATTACCGAACGCGGTATGCTGGGTGAACGGGTCAAGCTGATGTTTACCAAATACAGTCATGATGGTGTGATAGTTGAGAGTCGCCGTGGTGATGGTGATTGGGAGGTTCTGGGCGTCGTAGTCACCAAGCCCTGGTACGATGAACGTGATTTGCTGGTGGCTAACGTGCCAGAAATACGCGAGTATCGCTTGCGCTGGTGGGATAAAGGCATTGTCAATGGTGAGTACACAGCGGTGCAACGAGTGAACATTGGGCCATAACACAGCGCCCCCACTTCTCTAGAAACAAACAGACACTCTCTCAAGCAAAGAGGGTGTTTTTTTGCTCCCTCTCGATAATTGCCATCTACTCCTTAGTATGTTATTAATAGTATTTATTTAAGTACTCAATAAGGTCTAAATATGAATACTATTCCTGCCCAAGAGATCAAGCGGCGCGGAATTGCCGCTGTGGATGATCTAATTACCAAAGGAGATGTTCATGTCATTAGAAATAATCAGCCGCTTTACGTGGTAGTGCACGAAGCTCGTTATCAAGCATTACTTGAAGCGGAAAATGAGGTTTACATGGCGAGGTTACAGGCTTCGATGGAGGATCTGCGCGAAGGCCGGGTGCATCGTGGTTCAGCGGCGGAACTGCTTGAAGAACTTAGAACGAGATCCATTTCAGCCGCATCTTAGGTATCACAATCTTGGCGGAAAGCTAAAGAATATTCAGGCGGTCAGTATTACATCTAGCTATCGTCTTACCCTAACCTTATTATTTTCAGATCAAGAAATCATCCTGCTTGATGTCGGCAGCCATGACGATGTCTATCGATAAAAAGCCTTTTTGTACGAGCAGCCTGTTGGAATTTCACGGAGACACGATTGAAGCAATCTTTTTATGATTTGAATTATTCTGATTTAGAAGCCGTTATAAATCAAAATAATTTAAACGGCTCAGCTGCGTCTGTGCTTTTTAATTGGCATTATAAGAAAAAAGAAAACGCTCAATGCCTTGATAACATTGCCAAACTAGCCGTGGATTTTTTTCAGAATAACTTCGACTTTTCCCTGCCCGAAATCGATACAGTTTATGAGTCAAATAAAGACCGAACAGTAAAGTTTCTTTTTAAGCTTAAAGACGCTCATAAAGTTGAAACTGTCCTGATCCCGTTTAATAATAAATATTCTATCTGCCTTTCATCGCAGGTGGGCTGTGCTATGAATTGTTCTTTTTGTTTTACCGGAAAACAGGGACTGACCAGGAATTTAACGACCAGT
>CAIOMN010000221.1 GCA_903859415.1 uncultured Methylococcaceae bacterium | reverse complement strand
TGTTCGGAATAAAAAGGTAGAAGATCGCTTTGCTGAGTTTTTATGATGCTCTGAGTTGCTGAGCCATACTTGGGCAATTGGCATAAATAAGCGCTCTTAAAACTATCGGGTAATTGCTGCAATGCAGTCTTAAGCGCCGCTCTATCATTGTCAAAGTCATCAAATAACGCTTTGATATAAGCCATCTTACCGTCAGACGTTTCACCTTTAGCCATTTCATCTAAGGAAAACCACACTAAGCGCTCATCATGTTTAGTTTTTTCTAACAAATACAGATAACCTTCTAGCGTTAACTCAATCTGAAAAATATCCAGATAATATTCCGTAAACGCATGATTAGGTGCTGTACCTTGCACTTGTTGATACGGCTTTAATGAGCGCCAGGGCTTAAAGGTGTAATGCGTTTCAAAGAGCAAACCGGCTTCTTCTCGCAATTCCCGTTTTAAAGTTTCTGGTAATGCGTCTTTAATGAGTGCTGAATGAGGAGATTGCAAGGCATTAAGCTCCGTCACTTTATCCGCATTCAATACATCATTTTGATTAGCCCGCCCGCCAATCAAGCCATAATCACCAGCTGATTTATCAAAGCGCTTTTGGGTATCTTCACGCTGATAAAATAATACCTGATGGTCTAATTTGATAATGCTCCAGGCTACATAACAGTAACGAATGGGCTGGGCTTGACCTTGATTGTGATGCTTAACTCGCGCTGTTTCTAAGGCGCGTAAGACATCACGTTGCTGATCTTTTTTATCGTTGGAGATGCCTTGAGTATTCCAAAAATTGGGCGCAAATAATCGAGAGTTATTGTCACTGAGCGCCGTTAAAACAGATAAAGCCATTAATTGCGCGGGGAAAGAGACAAAGCACCATTCGTTTCTTTTTAAATGTTCAGCCTCTAAAACGGCTAAGGTGTTTAGCAGGGATTCTATTAAGGTAACTGTATTTTCAGAGAGGGAGCGATCCAGTTCGTGTTGCTGGCATAAGGTATCAATCAACTCGTTACGATGAATACTGTAGAAATCACCGTCTTCTTCAGCAAAGCGAGGAAGGTGTGAGATGAGTGATTGAATTAACAATGTAGACATTAGAACTAAAAGTACGATAAGTTAGAAAATGGTTAAGTATTTTTTTCTACTTTGCCTATCACTTCTGCCAATAAAGAAGCACGAATATGCAATGTCGTTTGAGTGGGAATAGCGCATAATAATTCCAGGACTTCTGATTTTGAACGTGTTTGTTCTCGAATGGCGCGAACTAATATACCCAGTGTTCCATGCGCTGCCACACCCAGACTTTTTGCTGCAAGGCGGGCTGCGGTATCGTCGGTTATCAATAAACTATTTTTAAACTCAACGCACAAATGCAAAGCCTCCTGCTCTCCGGCGTGTAAAGTATAAATTGGGGTAAGCGCGTCTACTTGCGGTGAAAAATCTAAAGCAGACTGGCGAACGAATGCAAGATCAGCCGCATGATGCAAGGCTTGGGGGCGGTGATGCTGCACTTCATGCCAAACCGTTTCCGGAATGATAATTTTATCAAAGCCGGTAAGCAGATTAAGGCTGTTTAATTCATCCAAATGAATAATCGGCCCAGCATCAGCGATAACAATCGCTTTAGTCTTCTCCATGTAAGCCCCATTCAATGTCTTCCTGAATAAAGCGTTCGCTAAGAATTTGTTGATGTGACTCTACATAGCGGCGAATAGCTTCGGCAATTAACGCGTCCATGTTATTTATCCGGCCTTGTTGCACCATATTTTGCGCTTGTTGCCAAAGTTGGTCGGGGATTTTTGTTTCTACGCGTGTGGTCATGGTAATTGCCTTATGAAAAACTGCGGTTATAAATATGCCATATCAAGAGTTAAATTGTAGTGCCAACATGAGAACTAAAAGTGCAATCAAATACCTAACTCTAATTGACCCGCCAATTGAAATAAATCGCTCTTTTGCCGATTCTGCACTAATTGTTTAAGAGCCAGATTAATTAATTCGCATTTGTTACTAATGCCCGTCAAGTTAACTGCTAAATTGAGTAATTCATCATCTAATAGACTATGAATATTCATGAGTGCAAAAACTCCTCATCAGTCATTTTAAAGTTCTCGTTGAGAACAAACTCCACCTTACCCTTTAACAATCCTAAAGGCCTTTTTTTAACCGGCTGGTTTTTTAAAGATAAAACAAAATGTAATGTTGCTTCGACTTTGTCTAATGGCAAGGTATGTATTTCTGTTAATACAGCTTGCTCTATTTCGGCTCTGTTCATGATGTTATCCCTCTAAAAAACTGTAGCTATAGATATGCCGCGCCAATGTCGGTAAAAAGTCATCTGAATTTGCAGTTAAATTACTTGGACAGTATTGTTGATTCACAAAAAAATATTGGAACAAGAAACGCTTATAGTTATGTTGTTTAGATTTCCCAGTGTTATTCTTATATACATCATTAATTTTTTCTGAAAAATATTTTGGTCTTGGTTCAGCACTTCCTTTTTTATCTTTTCTTTCTTTAGTAAGTGGTATATCTAAAGGAAACAAAATTTGATCAACATTAGAGTTAAAAGCTATGATGTGGTTGTCTAAGTTATCATCATCAATGACAGCATCAGGGGTATTTGTGATACATTTTAATAAGATATGTTCATAATCTTGCACTTCAGGGGATAATTTAAACATTGCCCTCATATTAGCCAGGAACAAAAAAGCGATTATTTCACTATTCAATGGTTCAAGTAACTTCGCATGAGATACCCAATTGCGTGTCTGTTTCGATAACCCCGCATAAGTATGAATTTCTCCACCATACTTTTCTGTTGTTTCCTGAGGATCAATACTTTCCTCCCATTCATGAACCAATGTTCTTAAAAACAACCGATATGTGTCGTTAATTACTTTTGGTTGTCTTACTGGTAAAAATTGTTCTACTGTATCAAGATAGTTTTTTATATCATCAGATGATATCTCGATTACAGGTTTCTTTTCTTTTGTGCCTTTTACAAAACTACTAAACCGAATGAAGTTGTCATCGTTGATGTGTTCTTTTAAAAAACCACAACCTTCAATAATCCCACGTCGTAAAACAAGATAATCATTTTTTTCATGCTTTTCTAACCAATTATTAAGATGCTGCTTTGCTTCATTTAAACCTTTATTAATTGCTTTAGGAGGCTCAATACGACAACGCTGATAAGCCTCACAAAATCTGTTATAGGTATTATTTGTAACTCCATCATTCAAGTCATTGAAGTAATTTTCAAGATATTGAAACAAGCCCTCATGATTGTCTGCACTTATGAGTTTAGAGCATTCTTTTACGGTTTCTTCGCTAAGCTCATTTGTGATGGTTTCAATTACCTCATCAAAAGCATCATAATTCTCTTGTCTATAAGCTTCACGTAACTCATCAACTCGACTTCTATTAATATCAGCATTGGCGGTTAAAAATATAATTTGTTCTTTCGGAAATCCACGCTCCAGCAAATTTAAAAACAAATTCATTCCGCTTTCTTCTAAGAACTGTTTCTCGCTGATTTTAAATTGCTTTGCAAGCTCTGTTATTTCTTTTGAATGCTCAGTATTCTCTAAATTTATATCCAATACAATTAAATCGAATTGTCCTAAACAACTATTAATGGATTCCTTTGCTTCAAGAAAATTTGTCTTTATATCAACCGCTCTGTTTTTAAACCATGTATTTTTCTTATCTTCTGAATACTCGTCTTCAACCCATAATATGTTGAGCATTTTTACTCCGTATTAACTTTTCTTTTTATTTTAAGAATTGGTGACTCATTTACTAGCAAGTCTTTATTAAAGAACAGAGTAACCCTAAATTGATTTTTTTGTTGAGAAACCAATAAGCTTTCTTCCGTGTTTTCGGTATTGTTCAGTTGCTTTAAATCCTCTTGAATGGCGTCAAGTCCTTTCCCAGTTCCTAGCGTCAGAGGAGCTTTATCTTTTACTGGGTTTTCCCAGCAACAAGACAAATAGGTTTGATCATTGATATTTACTTCATCAAAAACTATAGCTACAAACTCATCTTTATCATGATCTGCATATTTGAATGCATTAAACAAGATTTCTGAGAAATAACCAAACAATAAGGCTTCTGCGTGACTTTCTGCAAGTATGAACACTTTTTTCCACAGAGGGCTTATTTCCGTTATTTTAACTGGTCGCAAGTTTTCGTTAATCCATGCAATGGAACCCAATGATTTGTTGAGTAAAATATCATTTTCGAATTTTTGCTTTAAGGCATTAACACTTACATTATTCTTAGCCAAAACTTTATCACGGATACTATTAAGACCTGCATAATGTTGATTGAGAAACCTCGCAGTCACACGACTTGCCGCATAATCCAAAACATCTTCAATTGATTTGATATTTTCATCAGTAGCCGTCGTTCTACGACAGCGCCTAACAAGCATCCTAAAGCTCTCTGGATTGATATTTCCGTATCGTTGACGTAATAGCTCGCCTTGTAACTTGATAATAACTTCTGCATGATAAGCCTCTTGAAGTAATAAAACATCTTTACGACATTCAGGATTGTTTTTCAAGCGTTCGGCAACCTGATAAATGGTATCAGGAAAGATCACATTACCTAAAGAGTGAGTAAACTGCTCAACTAGTTTTTGCATTCTTTCTTCAGATGCTTCCAATTCTTTATTTTTTTCTTCTAACTGGTTTTGAGTCTTCCTCATATCAATTTTTATCAGTTCTTCTTTAGTTAATGAACTTATCGAAATACAAAGGATTTGTATATCGTAATAAATTTTTTGGTCAGGAAGAGAAGCAAAAGAATTAAGTGTACTCTCTATTTTCTCAGCAACTTTGAAACATTTAGTTGCCTCAACAATGCTTTCTAACTTTACATAATGTTTACCAAGCACAAAACTAGCGATGATATCTCCTTCTTGATAAGCACTTTCCAACAGTTTTATTGATTTCTCAATTTCATTTTTACATTGATAATAAAAAGCGAGAATAACTTTAGCATATGAAACGACCTGATTTTCTAAGAAAACCATAATCGTGTCATTAGGAAAAAGAAAATCAATGATATCTGGATTTTTGTAGTCATAACCGTCATCTTTTAAATAAAAACCAGCGGCGGACTTAAAAAGTAAAGCATCTATTGCATTTTTTGCATAAGAAATATGTATTTTTTCTGAATGACTTTTATGCCACCAAGGTAAATCATTAGGCTTATACGATCTTGCCGCATTATCTTTTTGATACATGCAGGCTAGCCACAAATGACCAAGACTATCTTTTCTTTCTTTTGAAGAACACTCAAAACACTTTAGAGCTGAATCCTCGAATAGATTAAAAGCAGAATCGTTATCACGAATCCCATATTCATGAAAGTAGCAAATACCTAACATTGTTTTAGCTTGAGTTTCATAGATCCTATTCTCTGGCATCAATAAAGGATGATTAGCAGCTTTTTCAAACCAATTAGTTGCTATAGTAAGGCTTTGTTTAATTTCTTTACAAAAAAGATAACGTATAGCCAGTTCCAATTCATCGAGAGGAGCGTGATTTAAATTCACCACCACCTCCTCAAGTAGATTAAACCCTTGCTCAAGATCTTTTTTCACGCCAATACCTCTAATATAGCATTCTGCTAACCTCCTTTTTGCTTCCTGATGGCCTCTGAGGGAAGCTTTTTGAAACCATTCAATTGCTTGGCATGGATTATTTTCCAAATAATAATTACCCAGTAAATATTGCGAATCTTTTTGGAGGCGACAAGAATTAACAAAATTAAAATCAATAAAATCTTTGTCTGAGTTATCAGGAATATATTGACTTGCAACCAACTCAAGCAACTTAATTGCTTTGGCAAGATTTTTATCTACACCTTTTCCGTTCAAATAACAATCAGCCAATCTTTCCATAGCGATAAAATCGCCTTGTTCTGCTGCCTTTTGGTACCATTCAAATGCTTTAAAAAGGTCAATTTCCACGACATTCCCTTCCGAATAGTAACCTGCATAGTAACCTGCTAAATCTCGTTGGGCTACTGCATCCCCTTGTCCTGCAGCTTTTTGGCACCATTCAAAGTCTTTGGAATAGTCTATTTCTGAATAAAAACCCGCTATATTTCTTTGTTCAGTACTTTGTTCATTTTGCATAATCTATATCCGATCTTTTTATTCTAATGACAACCATGTGTCAGTTCTTGAGTTCACTGAGGAATATCCCAAAATTAATGGTTTGATTTATGAGTTAAGAATTACAAACCAGACACTCTTCATTAACATGGTTTTCAATATTGTCATAAGTCACTAACTCGCCCGTCTGATAATCCAATTGCCATAAATCCCGCACACCTAAGCCCGCCACACGTCGCTGAATTTCAAGAACAACTGCGCCAGCAGCAATAGAGTTTAGTGACATCACTGAAGGATCTGGAATCCCTTTTATATAACCATCCGTTTGGGCCTTATCCCAAACTTCGCCCCCTACATACTGACGCGCATCTAACGAGGCTTGACCCGAATCTAAACGCCCTGTGCAAAGCGGACAATACCGCCCTTGTTCTGCACCACTGACCTCGGCAAATAAACCGATAATATGACCTTCCGTATTCAGACGGATATCAACACCTGCCATTAAAAACTCAGCACCCGCATCTAAGGCCATATCCAAACAACTGATACGAGACAATTCATTATCTGTCAGTGCCAAAATAATATCACATTGACTCACCTTATTTTTTACCCGTTTCGGAGCGGTGTAAATATCATAAGGTAGAGCATGAATCTGGGCATTCGTACCCACTGCACGGCTAGCCTTTTGAATCAGATTTTTTGCCGCTTTAACTTTTAAACGCCCCAGATCACTTTGACTTAAATTAGGCAAGCGATTTAAATTACTGAGTTCAACCTTGTCATGATCAACGAGTACAAAGCGCGTAAAACCCGCTCGCGCTAATTGTTCTGCGACTAACATCCCGATACCGCCAACACCAACAATAGCGACTTGTAACTGACTTGCTGCTTTTCGTAACCCTTCACCAAAGATGTTTTGTCGAGCCAGCGCAGGTAAATAAGCACTGGACTTTGAAGAAAACACCTGCAAGCCACTACGTACCATTAACTCTTCAGTGCGTCCCTGCAACCATAATCGGGCACGTGGTTCACTGCCAACGGCTTGCACAAGGCTTATCAATAAAGGTTGCGCTTGGCCTTGTAACCAGTGATGCAAAATTTGTTCGTGCCGATCATCATAACCACTAAAGTTCTCAACACCCGCTGGATGAGAATGAAGATGCACGGGAATCAAGCCTTGTTGAGCAGCATCGACAGCAATTTGGTTGATGCGATTAGAGAAAGTCACGGTTGTCGTCACACCGCCACCGCTACGATGCTCATAATCAGCATCTTCTAGCTCAAGCAAACATTCAACAACATACGCTAAGCCATTATTACGCCGACAGGGTCTTGCTAACCCAAAGGCAAAACCTTCATGATGGACTTTAGCAAATATCGTCGCTTGCACGGTTTGCCATAAATTCGGATTGAACACCAGTTGTCGAATGCTTGACATTATTTTGCTCCTTGGTCGTTGAACAACATGAACACAATATTGATGTAAGACACCAATGTATGTTTGTTGGGCTTCCAGCCTTCTGCGATACCACAAAACCACTGCCAACCCTGCTCGGAGAGATTCACTGCACCATGATAAGCAGACTTATTGAACAAGTGGGACGTATCCAGACCCGCTACCGGAGCACCATTTTTGATGTAAAACCCAATCGGTGACACTAAAGGATAGGTGTCTGGTAATAGAACCATTGCGTTGGTTTTTACGCCATTAGGTAACACAATACCCTTAAGTTCCACTACCCAACCCCATTGGGTGTGGGTAGGGGGTTCTATCCACCCATAACCCGCTCGCTTCAATCCAGCAATTTCCTCTTGCAAGCGTTGTTGCGTTTTGGTGTTGGGTTGTGTGGATGGTTTCGATGGTGTTCCGCTGGATCGTGGAAGCCCTCCAAACAAATCATCAAACAAGGCCGCCTTGGTCACACGGGGGCCAACGCTAAACGTATCACCCGATTTGGTGTTGATTTCATTGGCATTACCCAAGACTCTTGACTTACGAACCCCGTTCTCGATGCTGGAAACATAAATTTCCTCATCTCTTCCGGCATTTAACAAGGCATTCAACTCCGCTTTGTTAGTACGCCCATAACTACGCGCCCGAACAAACCCCAACTCATCTTTAGTTAAGGCGCTCATGCTGCACCCCCTTGTTTGATTTTAGCAAAGACTTTGTTCAAGTCCACCTTGGAATAACAGGCTCGGCGCAACTGACTACCCAGCATGTCATCCGGCGCAATCACTTCTGTTCGAATGCCATGCTCACGCAACTCCCAAACCAAAGGCGCATGATCATCATCACCGCTGACCAGGGTTAAAAAATCGGGCTTTAACCGCATACAAATCGACAACGTTTTGATTTGCAGCAGTTGATCATCCGATTGTTTATAGCTACCATCCTGCACACGCTTAGCAGGACAAACAATGGTTTTTGCACCGATCATCTCCAGTGCATAACGTTTGCCGTCGATTTGTGCAGAGACTGTCGCAACAGCTTCAGCGCTGTCGTTTTCTGGAACCCGCTTTTGAACGGTGTACAGAGTTTCAATCACATCTGCACCACCCTCTGCCATGACGAGTTGCATAAACTCCTGTAGCGGGAAATAGGGAAAGCCAGCCAGACGCGCAGCATGTTCTGCATTTTGTCCATCAATGGCGATGATTTTTTTGATTGTGTTCATTTTGTTTCCTTTTTGAGATCTGTTTGTTTTACCGTAAAGCCACTCTCTACGGCATGGACATAGGATATAGACTTATCTTCAGACTGAAAAAAGAGGTTTGTAGGAGTTTTTATGAGCTTTTAAGAACAAATTGACGAGGTAATAATTTGTTGAAACTGTTCCATAAAGAGCTAAATAAATAAGCGAAACATGATGCAGTGGGCGTTTCAGACTTATATGTCTTTGGGAAGCGTTAAAATCTGTGGGAATTGTGTAGGATTCAAGTGAAAATTTGGCAGACCTACAAAAATGCATACAAATAGCCTATGCTATATAAAATAACCAGATTTATCATATAAAAATCAATATGTTAGTTAAATATAACATCATATAATTTATTGATTAAACATAACTCGCGTTACTATTTTGTCCTACTCCAAAAGAGAATCATATTTTGATAGGAATATGTTGAGGTACCTTAAATCCGCATTGAGATACAAGGTGTATTAGAGCATCTAATCGTTTGGCTTAAAGACCCTGCGCAAAGCAGTTTACGAAGAACTTTCACCGTGTGGATTAACTGTGTACTATTACACGCTAAATCACCTAATTCACACTATCCAGAATTAAATGATCTTAATGAGGTACACACCATGCTAGCAGAACGCGTTAAGGAATGGGTTGAAGAATGGAAGCAAGAAGGCCGTCAAGAAAGTCAATTAGAGGCGTGGCAAGAAGGTCAAGAAGATGGACGTCAAAAAGAAGCAGCCAAACTTTTCATGTTATTACTTAAATCAAAATTCGGCTCAGTTAATCAACAAATCCAAGATAAAGTGAATGCGGCAAGTCCTGAGTTAATAGAGAAATGGACTGAACAAATCTTTGAAGCAACGACACCGGAAAATTTGTTGAATAGTTAAACTTAACCCTCGGTTCCTCACTCAGATTGGGTGATCGTAAGTTAAAAGTCTTAAACTTCTTTTAACCATTGGTCTATTGGTATCAATATCTTGCTTAACATCTTCTTCAGTTTGATTAATGACAGGCACGCTGATTCTAGATTGCCAGATGGATTTGTATCGTCTAGAGGATAAACCACAATCTAAACCAGATAGCATAACCACCTGGCCTAGATTGTATAGATCGACTAAAAACAAGCCTTACTAATTAACAATAATGCACAGCGGATCAGTCCAGGCACCTTCACCATGACTACCAATCGCTCTAACACGAAACCAATTGGTTTGACCGGGTGTTAAATTGCTCAATAACATATGTGACGCATTCTTTGATGAAAGTACATGTTTCCAATTAGCCTCAATACCAGGGTCACCTTGGGTACTTTCTACATCATAGCTACCCGCACCTGTTAAACGGGATACTTGAACATTCAAGGTGCCCGTTAAAGTCCCATGAGTGACCTGAAATCCCTCTGGCGCTGGCAAAGGGTCAACACTACCTGAGTGAACAATGTCGTGACGCAAGTCATAACCAGTGGTCGCAAGAATAGACAAATCGCCTTGGGCAACCACTTCCAGATAAGGAGCCAGTTGTTTTAACATTACAGTTAAGGCTGTACGTAAGCTATCCCGTAAAGCCGTTTTGATCGTATCCTTTGTTAATGCAGCACGATAAGCATCCTGATAAGCAATAAATGCCGCATTAATTGTTACTAAACTAGGTATTTGAGTTATCCAGGGTTCTGGATAAAACGGGTTGGCTGTTAAAGCAGAATTGATAACTCCGGCTTTGACCAGAAAATCTGCTTCGTTCAGGCGATCAAAAGTAATGATCAGTTTAGGTTGCATGATGGAATTCCAATGAATCATAGGAATGATTTAAAAATAAGCAGAGTGCTCATTTTCAATTTGGACGGTTGTCCTAGTGAAGATCATAGTCTCTTTTTTCAAAACCACAAACTATTTATGGAAAAAACCATCAAATAGATTAGCAAAAGGGTTCGAATACGTTCAGGGACTGTATTCATTGGGTTAGCTTAAGTCATATAATACTTAGAGAGAGCGCACTCATTGCAGCTAATAAATACACCGATACTCGACCGTTACCCCAACTATAACTTTCGCTAACGCTAACTATTACTTTTCATGAAGAGGGTTAAAAATCCTCAAATTACACCTTTGCATGGTAAGAGAGAATTGATTGCCTTTAGACAGTGTATTGGTTGTGCTTCGCCAGAGTATTATTTGAGGTGCTACAACCTATTGAGTGCAACTTAGACTGATAACACAGGTATTTTAAGTTTATCGAACTTGGGCATTAGCGCATCAATATGCGTCATGTTATTATTTATACATAAGCCATCATAAAAGATGCCCTTAAAATCCCTGCAGACCGTAGTCCACGGCCATTATATCCACAGTTTGGGGCCGAGATCATAAGTGATGAATAATCTGGACAAAAAAACTGCGATACAATTCGAACAGCTTAACCAACTGTATGCTGTTAATTTTTTACCGTTAATTGTCAGCGTTATTCTTGCAGCGATTCTAGCGTTTGTGCAGCGAGATGTCATCAGCTCGACTGTCATCATTGCCTGGCTTTCCTTGATTACTCTGATCATGGTTTCACGGACGATACTTATTTTCACTTATCATCGCTCCTCGATAGATACCAAGGCCGAAACCCATCGCTGGCTGCTTAGGTTTCGTCTGGCTATTCTGATTACAGGTGTGACCTGGGGGGCAGCAGGTGTGTTGTTGTTTCCTGCTAATTATCCACAGAATCAGATGTTCCTGATCTTTATGTTGGCCGGCTTAACTGCTGGCGGCGTCACTTCATATGCCTCCGATATCGTCAGCGCCCTGTCATTTTCAGTATTAGCACTGACGCCCTGCATTATCCGCTTGACGCTTGTTGGTGAAAGTTTTTACCTGGCAATGAGCTTAGCGTCTACACTCTATCTGGGTTTTTTAGTGATGAGTTTGCGTTACATCAATCGCAATATCTCTGAGAACATTGTACTACGCCTTGAGGCTACAGAACGAGAAGCAACACTGAATAGAAAGGCTCAAGAACTTTCTACTGAGATTATTTACCGTAGTCAAGTCGAAACGGACTTACTGAAAGCCAAAGAAATGGCCGAGGAGGCCACTCGTGTAAAATCGGAATTTCTAGCCAATATGAGTCATGAAATCCGGACTCCGATGAATGGCGTGTTAGGTATGCTGGATTTACTCAGTGAAACATCCATGTCACAGACTCAGCTGGATTGGGTTAAAACAGCTCACAGTTCAGGGCAGGCCCTGCTGGAGATAATCAACGATATTCTGGATTTAACCAAATTAGAAGCCGATAAGCTTGAAGTGGAACACGTTGATTTTAATCTGGTCGATTTAGTCGAGGATGTTTGTATATTAACCTCCAATCGCGCCTTTGCTAAAGGACTGGAGTTAAACTGTTTATTACCCATCAGCATGCCGCATCTCTGGCGAGGCGATCCCATGCGTATCCGGCAAGTGTTAACCAATTTAATCAGTAATGCGGTTAAGTTTACTGAGCAGGGCGAAGTTTCTGTGAGTATCATCCAGTCGCTCGTTGCAAATAGTACCGAGCAATTACGTTTTGAAATACATGATACCGGCATTGGTATTTCTGAGGCCACTTTAGCACGCCTATTTGAGCCTTTCGTTCAGGCAGATAGTGCTACTTCACGACGTTTTGGTGGTTCGGGCTTAGGTCTCTCCATCAGTAAAAAACTAGTAGAACGCATGGGAGGGACAATTGGCGTTAGCAGTATCCTAGGCAAAGGTTCCTGTTTTTGGTTTACCTTACCGCTCACAAATAGTGAGTCTGATGAGCCTCGTATTTCACTACATACCAATGATCTCTCCGGTAAACGGATATTGATCGTGGATGATAATGCAACGAATCGCAAAATCCTGAACACTTATCTAAAAAGCTGGGGATTGACGGTCAGTGAAGCCGATTGTGGCAGTGCTGCACTCATGCAATTGCAGACGTCAACACTACAAAACATATCCTTGGATCTCATTTTACTGGATATGCAAATGCCGGTAATGGATGGCTTAACGTTTGCAAGATGTCTCACTCAAATTCCTTCGTTAACCCACCTACCTATTATTTTATTATCATCCGATAATCAGATTGAGCCAGCTGACTACCAAGGAACCGGCATTATCCAGCGCCTGTTTAAACCCTTGCGACAAATGCAGCTTTACGATGCCATTGTTAATGCACTCAATGCCCATAAGCCAAATACAGACATCAAAAATTCGAGAGTTGAAGTTGAAGTTGAAGCTAATCAGCTGTGTTTTCAACATAAAAAAGTACTTGTTGTTGAGGATAACAAAGTCAATCAAAAAGTGATTGTTGCCAAGCTAAGAAAATACAACATTGTTCCCGATGTAGCAGAGAATGGTCAGCTTGCACTCGATAAATTAAAACAGGGGCACTATGATTTGATCTTTATGGATTGCCACATGCCCATTATGGATGGCTACACCGCCACGCGGGAACTGCGCTTATTTGAAGCCCAGCATCACTTACCCCGTCAAACGGTGATTGCACTCACTGCAAATGCGCTGGAAGGCGAACGCGACAAATGCATGATGGCGGGAATGGATGATTATATAACTAAACCCATCGTCACCAGCCAGTTAATGAACCTATTGATCGATAAATTGGGGGGAACAGCCTCTGTGACTTATCCTGTTTAAAAGGTATGTGTGTACTGAATACTGATGATGTCTATGCTGCTGTTATAGCTGCCTTGAACCTGGCCTGTTACAGTGCCTACCGCACCTTGATTTATCGGGGCATTGTTAATAAAGATATGTGTATAGCCCGCGTCAAAGCTGCTGCTGGATGAAAGCTTGTAATTGGCACCCACTGACATCCAAATGCGATTATTATCGGGAATACGTGCCGTCCGATAAGCATCCTTAACCGGCGTTTGATCATAGGCCGAACCGACACGGAACTTTAGCTTTTCGGTGTAACGATAACTGGCGCCGATAGAGTAGCGCATGGTGTCCTGCCAATTTTCCGGCTGGTTGTTCAGCACTGCCCCTGAAGTCGCCACTACTTTTAATTGCTTGAATAGACTCCAGTGTGTCCAGGTTGCATCGGCCAGTAAATCCCACTGGTTATTCAGTTGATGAACAAGACTCGTGGAAACCGAGTCTGGCTCAACAAAATTTGCCGTTACAGCACTGTTAGGAAAGTATCCAGCCAACGGCGCAGCAATATTGCTAAAGGTCGCATTGCCTTTCAGGGTGTAGTTAATTCTTGAGCGGTACGCAATACCGATACGGGTAGACTCGATGGGTCGAAAAATAACCCCCAGATTGTAACCCACGCCCCAGTCATTGCCTTTTATACTGACGTTACCATCACTATTTTGTGGGGTCAGCCCCATTGCACCACAAGTACGCGGATTAACCTTGCCATAACAGATAGTACCCACATCTAGTGCGTTGGTTAATGTGGTCTCTGCATACTGTATATTGATGCCTGCACCTAATGACAACCAATCATTGGCTTTAAACGACACGCTAGGATTGATGTTGATGGTTTGAAGTTTGGAGTTTAATGCCTGATAACGCCCCACCCAGCTATTGTCATATTTGGTTTCAAGTCCGAAAGGTGAATTAAGACCAAGACCCAGATGTATCGAGTCCGTAACGGCCTTAGCGTAATAAACGTTAGGTAAAAATGCCCAGTTACCGGGATCACCGCCATTTCCGCCGCTCATGGTAGCAGGCGTACCTAACGGGCCAATCGTTTTTGAATCATTGTTATTAAATGAGGCGGTAGGCCTAATAGCTTGTCCTGCCGCAACAAACTGGCTGTCTGGCAAATAGCTCATGCCCGCTGGATTAAAGAAAATAGTACTGGCATCTTCTGCGACCGCAGCGGCTCCAGCATAGGCATTACCCGAGCCGCTGGCATTTTGATCAATTAGCGCAAAGCCGGAAGCTTTTACCAAACCGGTTGTTCCAATGAATACTGCCGTTAAAGCGGCAGAGGCTAGTTTTAGTTTAATACTACTTCTCCCGATTAGCGGCCTAGGTATTAGCGCATAATTATGCACCATGTTATTATTTATTCAAGTACGTATTTTAAAAATGTCCTTGAAATCACTGTAAACCGTAATTCACTGTCATTATATCTCCACAATTTGGGCTAAATCATAAGTGATGAATAATCTGGACAAAAAAACTGCGATGCAATTCGAACAGCTTAGCCAACTGTATTCAGTGAATATTGTACCGTTAGTTACCAGCGTAATTCTTGCTGCGATTCTAGCTTTTATGCAGAGAAATGTCATCAGCCCTACAGTCGTCTATGCCTGGTTTTCTTTGATTACCTTGATCATGGTTTCACGAACGATTCTTAATTTAATTTATCAACGTTCCTCGACCGCTAGCCAATCCAGGACTCATCTCTGGTTATTAAGGTTTCGACTGGGCATAGTGATCTCCGGCATCATATGGGGGGCAGCGGGTTTTCTGATGTTTCCTGACGATTATCCACAGAATCAGTTGTTCCTGCTCTTTATGTTGGCTGGATTGATCGCTGGCGCCGTAAATTCTTACGCAGCCGATATCGTTAGTGCTCGAGTATTTTCCGTGTTAGTGCTTACACCCATTATTATTCGTTTATCTCTTGTGGGCGAGAGCTTGTATCTGGCAATGAGCTTAGCGTCTACACTCTATCTCGGTTATTTGATGATGAGTTTGCGGCATATAAACCACAATATCTCTGAAAATATTGCGTTACGTCTTGAAGCCACCGAACGGGAAGCAACAGTAAAAACAAACGAAGAACGCTATCGTTTATTGTTGAGTTATTCACCTGTAGGCATATTCCATTACGACACCAACCTCATCATTACCTATAGCAATACTCACTTTGCCGGGATTCTACACAGCTCTATTGAGAATCTCATTGGCTTGAATATGAAACATCTCAAGAATAAGGCAATTATACCTATTTTGAGCAATACTTTAAAAGGTGAAATAGGTAATTTCGAAGGCCGTTATATCGCCACCTTCAGCACTGACGACGTTTGGATCTCCATGACTTGCGCGCCTTTTCAAGATAATAATGGAGCAATTATTGGCGGCATAGGCATCGTTCAGGATATCACCGAACGTAAGCTCGCCGAAGAAGAAATCAAAAAACTGGCCTTCTATGATCCCTTGACGGGCCTACCGAATCGACGACTCCTTCAGAATCGACTTAACTTAGCGTTAGCATCAAGCGCAGTTAGCGGTCGTAGCGGAGCGTTGTTGTTTCTTGATCTCGATCATTTTAAAATGCTGAACGACACCCGAGGTCATGACATCGGAGATTTACTGCTGAAACAAGTTTCTGAACGTTTAAGCAGTTGTTTGAGAGAATGTGATATCGTGGCCCGCTTGGGTGGCGACGAGTTTTTAGTGATGATTGAAAACCTCAGCGTGTATTCTTTTGAAGCCAGTGTTCAAGCTGAAATGATAGCCAATAAAATTTTGACCACCCTCAATCAAATATATTTTCTTGAGCCGTTTGAATACAACAACGGCTGTAGTATTGGTGTTGTGCTTTTCAACGGTCAAAATAATTCACAGGATGAATTGATAAAACAAGCCGATATTGCCATGTATCACGCCAAGAAATCAGGCCGAAATAACCTGTGCTTCTTTAATCCGTTAATGCAAGAAGCTATCACCGCTCGGGTAGAGTTCGAATACGACTTACGAAAAGCAGTTGAAAACCGGCAATTCTATTTGCATTTTCAGATACAGATGAACCATTCACGCCAACCTATTGGGGCTGAAGTTTTGATCCGCTGGCAACACCCTAAACGCGGCCTCGTACCACCAATAGAGTTCATTCCTCTTGCAGAAGAAACAGGCATGATCTTGCCAATCGGGCTATGGTTATTGAATTCCGCTTGCGCCCAACTCAAATTATGGCAAGAAAATCCCCTGACACGAGATATGGCTCTTTCCGTCAATGTCAGTTCCAAGCAATTTTTTCAAGCCGATTTCGTCACTCAAGTGCAATCTGTTATTCTAAATTATGGCATCAAACCCTCATTGCTCAAAATGGAATTGACCGAGAGTGTATTAGTTAAGAGTATCGAAGAAACAATTATGATTATGGATGCCTTAATTACAACCGGCATTCAGTTTTCATTGGATGATTTCGGTACTGGGTATTCGTCTTTGCAATATCTTAAGCGCTTGCCGTTACATCAACTTAAAATCGACCAGTCATTCATCAGGGATATTGCTTTCGATAGTGATGATCAAACTATCGTGCGTACCATTATTGCTATGGCAGACAATCTAAATCTTAACGTTATCGCCGAAGGGGTAGAAACAGAAGAACAGCTGAAGTTTCTCCAGGATAATGGCTGTGTAAACTACCAAGGATATTTATTTAGTCAGCCGGTGGTAATTGAAGATTTTGAGGCGCTCCTGAAACATTGCACCTAAACAATATCAACCCCTCGTCCGTATTCGTTAAACTTCTTATCTCATCAAGCTTAAAAACTTTTTTGATTAACCATTAGAAAAGACTGCAAAATTAATGTTGAATTAATCCTCCTAATATATCATTCCTATCATTCCAACCTTTTTTAAATATATTTTTTGCCTAAAAAACAGAGAGTAAGTATGATTGGCATGAAGCAAGCGATTTTAATAACTTTATTAGCATTTAGCACTGTATCACTTAATACTGCAAAAGCAACCAATCACGAAGTGGGTGATATGCAGTATTGGGATGGCGTCCAATGGACCCGAATTCCAGTCATTAAAGCCCCCAAAGGCTCAACCCCAACACTGGCACTTTGTGAAGGTGTCCCAACCTGGGTATTAAACAAATGTCTCTCTAAAGGCCCTTATCAGATTGGTGGCCTTGGTCCTGCCAGAGGCATCGTATTTTATTTATCAGATTCGAGTGGTTTGCATGGATTGGAAGCCGCCCCGGTAGATCAATCTTCCAAATCTCAATGGGGTTGTTATGGAACAAATATCTCAATCACGTCTGGAACTGCAATTGGATCGGGGGCCGCTAACACTGCAAAAATTATTACTCACTGTAAGCACTCAGATGCCGAATTTGCAGCTGCTCTCGCCAAGGAATATGTATTTCATGGTTTTTCTGACTGGTATCTACCTTCGCTAGACGAATTAAATGAAATGCTTTCAACGATTGGCCCCGGCGCTTCCGCACCATTAACAGATTTAGGCGGCTTTGCTAACGCTCACTATTGGAGTTCTACCGGGGATGGCTACTCTAATGCCAGAGGCTCAAGCTTTTCAAATGGTACCGTATACTCACCGTCTTATACTACCAATACGACTATGTTTGTACGGGCAATCAGATCTTTTTGAACGAAAGCCTGTCATAACCTAAAGCTTAACTACGTCCTCATTCAGCTCATTAATACGTTTTTTTAACTGATTGTACGCGGTTAATGATTTTTCATGCTCAGGGTGATTAGCATTATTGACGGGGTGATTATGATCGTTATCGATAGAATCAAGTAATTCTATGGCTGCTCTTATTTGTTGATCTGAAGAATACATAATGTTTTTTACTTTCATATTGATTGATGCCGTTATTGTTTAGTAATGAACTAACCATTAAGCTCCTGAACTGCAGATAGTTAAAGTGGTCCCACCTAACAAATAGCTCAAAACTGCAATGATCATTCCTACAATGAATATTCTTTTTATCACGTTAGCACTCACTTTAGCTGTAAAACTTACCACATAAATTGTCGACTGTTACTGTATTTCGATGCACTTCGTTGGATAATAAAAAACCCGCTAAGCCTTATGGCTTGCGGGTTTTTGTACGTCTTTGAGTCTTGCTTAATCTACCCATGGAGGCTGCGGGCGGAGTCGAACCGCCGTAGATGGCTTTGCAGGCCACTGCATAACCGTTTTGCTACGCAGCCGTAAAGGTTAAATAAAAAAGCCGCGATAGTTCGCGGCTTTTAATTTATATATTGGAGCGGGAAACGAGATTCGAACTCGCGACCCCAACCTTGGCAAGGTTGTGCTCTACCACTGAGCTATTCCCGCACTGAATTGATTTGCGTATTATATATAATATAAAAATACTGTCAAACTTTATTTTTATTGAACATCAATCGACAATGCCCAACCTTCATTACCTTTACATGATCCATCTTCAATTCTAACTTTAGAATAAGATTTTTGCTTACCATAAGCATCAGCAAACTCAAGAACAGTAACAGGAGTACCTTGAGCCAAATGCTGACAAGCACCGTTTCTGTCGGCTTCTTCAGTATCATCATAAGCCGCTATAGCGCCAGGCGTTGACACTAAACGCACAGTTGCAGAAGCATCATAAGCATTAGCACTCTTTAAAGTATACTTTTGTCCAATGGCAAGATCTTTAAGAACAGGGCCAGTAATTGCTGGTTTTTCATCGCCACCGCTGATGGCAAACACTAAAATAAGTACTGCTATACCGGCAATCCCACCAAAAAACACTTTGGGATTAGACTCTTTTAAACCTAAAATTGAATTCAACAAACCGCCACCCTCACTCGGAGCAGCCACTGCAGGCTCAACAACAGGCGCTACTGTTTCTGGTTGTACGATTTCTTCTTGATTTGCGCTATCTTCAGTACTCATTTCTCATCCTCATAGTGGTCTTATAATCTTAATTATTATATTTGTGGATCATTGCTTAATTAAAGTATGTATTCAAGCAACAGCTAACCTATAACCCGTCCACTTTTACTTAAAAACAGATGGATTATTACATATATACCTAGTTGAACGATAAACTTACCATAATCACAAAACTTTTCAAGTGCTTAATAAGCCTTTTGTAACAAATTCCATTTTAGACCTTGCAATTTATAACAGCGTTAAGCCTTTGTAAATAAGGCTCTTGGCCTTCCAATAAGTCGTTAAACTAAGCCCCACCTTTTTTCACCATCATCCCCTTCGATGGATTATAGCCAACAATCGCTGCCGCCATAAAAAGCAGGAAAGCCACTAAGGTATAAATAAAGGCCTGTTGATCAAACTGACCATATAAAGCAAATCGAATCATTTCGACGGCTTGAGAAAAAGGATTGTATTCTGCCAGCTTACTGAGAAAGACACTGGATTCTTTCATTTTCCACAAAGGATACAGTGCTGTGGACATAAAAAACATCGGGAAGATAACAAAGTTCATCACCCCCGCAAAGTTTTCTAATTGCTTGATAAAGGACGACAACAATAAACCTAAGGCACCCAGCATTAAGCCAGACAGTAATAAGGTAGGCATAATCCAAAGATACCCTTGCCAAGGCGCATGAATATCATAAAACCAGGCAATGGCTAAAAATACATACACCTGTAGAATAGACACGCCAGTACCTGCCAACAACTTACTGAGTAATAAGAACCAGCGCGGCAAAGGACACACCATCAAGATGCGCATACTGCCCATTTCTCGATCATAGACCATCG
Source organism: uncultured Methylococcaceae bacterium (assembly GCA_903859415.1). Taxonomy (GTDB): domain Bacteria; phylum Pseudomonadota; class Gammaproteobacteria; order Methylococcales; family Methylomonadaceae; genus Methylobacter_C. The sequence goes on along the minus strand of CAIOMN010000221.1, from coordinate 23,197 downwards.
ATAAAGAGCTCTGCATTCCATTGAACAGTTGGATCATGCCAATCAGACCCGGGGTGATGTAAACTTCATAAAGAATATAGGTTTCGTAAGGCGGAGTAATGGCTAGTCCTAAGGCCGCTCTAAAGCCTGCTGCGAACACAAACAACCAAACCAGCGGCCTAACCAAGGCTGAAATAAAGCGTTCCCTTTGAGTCACAAAGCGCCATAACTCACGACCCACAATACCCCACATCGCTCGCCAATAATGCAAAAAACTCATGCCTGCTCTCCTTGTGTTAAGCTGTAAAATGCATCTTTTATCGATGTAGTCCCAGTGTTCAGTAAGACCTCATCCACGGTGCCTTTGGCTTTGATTTGGCCTTTATGCAGGACGATTAAATGATCCTCAGGATAGATTTCATCAATCAAATGACTCGCCCAGAGTACCGCTAACTTTTCTTCAGCGACCAATTGATGAACATATTCAACAATCGCTAAACGACTCGGCACATCTAAACCCACGGTCGGCTCATCGAGTAACAATAAAGCGGGCTTATGCAATAACGCGCGAGCAATCTCAACTCGCCGCCTGTGTCCACCATTTAATTGCCGTATTTTCTCAAAGCGCCGCTCATACATATTCAGGCGTTCTAATTCCTGTTGAATACGTTGCAATGCCACTTTACGCCCCAGTCCATGTAACGACGTGTGATAACGTAGGTTCTGCATGACCGATAAGTCCATATCCAGGGTGGTTTGTTGAAACACCACACCCAACTTAGCCAATGCTTGACGAGTTTGTCGTTTAACATTAAAGCCACATAATTCAATTTGTCCCTCGTGGCTATCGTACAAACGGGTAATTAAAGAGAATAAAGTACTTTTACCCGCGCCGTTGGGGCCTAATAACAGCGTGCATTCTCCTGAGTTAATACTAAAGCCAAGCTGATCTAAGGCTTTTTTACCGCCATAAGAGAAGCTTAAGTTTTCGATAGATAAAGCCGTTTGTAAACTCATGGCTTGACCGCAACGCCCCAAGGATAAGTACCCACACCCACCGACTTAGTCACGGTTTGTGTGTCCAGATCAATTAATGAAATATCGTTACTGGTGCCATTCGTGGTGTAAAGACGTTTTTGATCAGGAGAAAAAGCCAGGTTCCAGACCCGCTGACCCACTAACAATATCTTTTCTACTTCGAATGTTTTTGCATTAACCACGGCAACGCGATTAGCAGGGCCTAAAGCAACGTAAGCTCTATTTCGTTCTTTGTCGATGACCACCCCCACCGGCTGAATTTTGTCACGGGTAACGCCCTGCACTTCAAAACCAATGGTTTTAATAATTTGCTTGGTTTGGCTATCTAAGATCATTAACGTACCCGCCATTTCTGAAGTCACCCACAGTTGTTGACTATCGGCTGTAAAGCTTGCTGCACGAGGCCGAGGATCAACCAGAGTATTGGCTTCAATGGTATTGGTTTTAGTGTTAATCCAATGCACCATATTAGTGGTCTCTGACACACTAATCAGCCATTTATTATCAGGGCTAACCGTAATCCCCTCCGGCTCTACACCCACTTTAATTTGCTTCAGTACTTTCTTCTTGGCAACATCAATCACCGTTACCAGACTATCATCTTCATTGGAGACATAAAGCCGATCGCCTGCGGGATTTAAAGCAAAAGTCTCTGGATCTTTACCTGACGGTAATTTACCCAACTCTTTAAAGGTAGTGGCATCAATTATTTTTATGGTGTTCTCGTCACTGGTTGCGATATACAAGAACTTATTATCAGGACTCACAAAGATACCGCGAGGACGCTGACCAATCGGCACCGTTTTAATGAGCTTACCGGCAATGGGGTCAACCACGGCCAAGGCATTATCTTTTTCTAACGTGACAAATACTGTTTCAGCCTGTGCGCTGGCTGTTAGTGCCAGCATTAAAAAACATTTTAAAGCCTTCTGTTTCATTCTTATTTATCCCAGTGACAGTGTGATTCAGGTTGATCATAACCGAGCGTATCAAGTTCAGTTTTTGGATGTAAAAATCCATCTATCGGCGCAACCGCAACTAATGACCGTGGTGCCGCCAATAAAACAGGTTGTCGTAATTGGTTATCCCAAGACCGAAAAGATAAAGGGGTACCTGTGTAACCGTTTAAAGCAAACGCATCACTGAACAGATAATCTTTGAGGGACCTGGACTCATGACTTTGAGTGCGGGTCGCTGCTTCACCGACAGCCCTGACCGCTAAATAAGCGCCATAATCTTCTTCTTCCATCCAACGCCCGGCTTTTTCTAAGAAGCGATGTTGAATTTGCACAGCCCCCCATTGTTCATGGGTTTTATGCCAAGGCGTAGCAATCAGACCTTGAGTTCCCATCACAGGACGTGGAATCCAGGTACGATAATCTAAATATTCACCAAACTGACCTTGTTCATCCGCAACGACTAACACATCATAAGGGTCTTCTGTCTGGGTAAATACAGCGACATCGGATTGCACGGTACGCCGTGCATCATAGGTATGTTCCCAGGCTTTTTCTGCAACGATCTTCATGCCAAAACGTTTAGCTGCGCGCTTGATGGCTTCTGCATACAAACGATCTTCTGGGTTGGACCCCACCACAAGAAACCATTGAGTCCAGCGTTTCTTCATCATATATTGCGCCAAGGCATCCGCTCGCATCGCGCGACTCGGCAAGATATGCAGCACATTTCGACGACATTCTTCATTACGCAACGCATCATCACGGGTGCCTACATCAAACAATAGCAATGGCTTAGCGGCTGGTAAATCAGCCAGTTGGTTCAAGGGTTGCGCCGGTAAATTCACCACCACATACTGAAAGTGCGGGCTGATCTCTTTGGTAAAGGTATCCACGACATTGCCATCCAAGGGGACAATAAACTTTTTTAAATTAAATTGCTGCCCCGTAAATTCACCCGTAGTATTATCATCATCTATACCGAGTTCCGCACCTATCACACCTTTGTCTTTAACGAAGGGATCAAGATTAGAAAGTGGTGCAGGAATAACCTGTTCTTGCGTTAAATAAGCAATATTAATCGTCTGCTTGGGTGCAGCCTGAGTAAAACTCAGGTTAACACACTGAGTTAATAATAAAATAAGGGCAGGTATCGAATAAGGCACAGTAGCTAATCGCATGACTTGTTAACAATAAAGTTCGGTAGCTGTTAATTTTAACGGATTAACACCTGTTTGTATTGCTTTCGAGCAGTATACCTAAGGTGACATGAAACACCTTTAATTAAAACAAGTTTAAACAAGATCAATTAACTATGACACAAAACACCTTAAGCGAAATAATACTTTATCCTGTCAAATCATTAGCAGGGATCAGTGTTTCTCAATGGCCTGTTATTAAAACAGGGCTTTTATATGATCGAAAATGGATGCTTGTTGATGGTGAAGGACAGTTCTTAAGTCAGCGTAAGTTACCCAGGATGGCGTTAATCAAAACAGCGTTAACAGATGAGTATCTGATATTGTCAGCGGATGGCATGGAAGATTTGCTGATACCTTTACATCAAACCGACGGTGAGATTATCCGCTCTACGGTCTGGGAAAATACGGATGATGCGCTGCATGTTTCAAAAGCAGCGGATCAATGGCTGACGCAATTTTTAAACACGGAATGCCGGTTAGTTTATCAGCCTGAGGAGGCTATTCGACCGGTCGATCCTGATTATGGCATTGCGACTGATAGTGTGGCGTTTTCTGATGGCTTTCCTTTTTTAGTGGTTTCAGAAAACTCCCTGGTTAAGTTAAATCAGGACATGCAATTAAATTTATCCATGGCGAGGTTTAGACCCAATTTGGTGATTAGTGGTTGTGAAGGCTATGCTGAAGATCACTGGCGGGAAATAACCATTGGCAGCATTGACTTTAGACTCCCCAAGCCCTGTTCACGCTGCGCTGTGCCGGCGATAGATCCTGAAACAGCAGAAACAGGTAAGGAGCCTTTACGCACGCTTAATCGTACAAGGAAATGGCAGAATAAAGTTTATTTTGGCCAGAATGCGATACATGATCAGAGCGGTATTTTAGCAGTGGGGGATAGCGTGCTGGTTAAGGTTGTGGGGGATAAACAGCCACCGATTTGATATAAAACGAAATAAATTGTTTTATCTATGAAAGATGGTATTGTCAGCACTCAAGCGATATTGGTTAAAGTGATTTGGTATCGTATATGCTGCGTAAGGTACACGACAATGACTCTTAAATTACTATAACGCTATTAACTAAAAATAAACGGTGCTATGTCGATTGATGCCAGCGAAAATTAACGACCTGAAACGATTAACTTCTAATTATTGATAAGAATTAAGCTCACTATTTGTACAGGATAAAACGATGACTCAAGTGGTTAAAGGAACAATTCGTGGATTAGGGAAGCGCTATGCCGATGGCACCGAACCTATGGAGATTTGGGTTACCATAGACCGTGCTTGTGGTTTGCCATACAGTAATGGAAATCGAATCCCAATAGACCTGCAAATCAACGGCGATCATTACCACGCCGGCCTTCGCGCCACTGTAAATAATGCTTATGTTTGGATATCACCAGACATAAAGACACAAGATGGTATTTCTAAAAAACTGGCTCATGTGCTTGAAACAGCAGGATTCAAGAAAAATGATAGAGTATTGCTTGCCACGAACGGTAAGAACATTGTACTGACTGCAGATTTAGACGACGAATAACAGGAGTCAGTGCTATGCACTCATTTAGCTCTACGTTCCAATTAAGCATGGAGTTAGGCTCTCGAATATCTAGCATATAATTTTTATAAAAGAGATTTTTCAATGGACTTTGAATGGAATTCACAAAAAGCAGGAATTAATGAGAAAAAACATGGTGTTTCTTTTGATGAGGCATCTACCGTATTTGGTGATTATTTATCATTTACTTACCCTGATTCAGGACATTCAATTCTGGAAGAACGTTATATTTTAATGGGGCTTTCAAATAAAAATAGAATTTTGGTCATTTCTCATACTCAACGTGGAGAAAGTATCAGAATTATAAGTGCTAGACAGGCAACCAAACGAGAGATAGATTTTTATGAATCCAGAAAATAATGATGAACTAAATGATGAGCTTCTTGATGAATATGATTTTACCCAAATGAGCAATGGCGTTCGTGGAAAATATGCTAAGCAATATCATGAAGGGGTAAAACTAATTATGCTTGAAGCTGATGTGGCGCAAATATTTCCTGATGCAAAATCAGTCAACGAAGCATTGAGAACCTTATCAAAAGTTATTTTGCAACATCAAAATATAGCCTAATTCAAGAGTAAGAGTAACTAGTGAAGGTATCTGAACATTTTATTTCGCCCTATGTGATTGAAGAAGCCAATGCTGGCGACCCCGGTGCCGCATCAGAACGCATTAAGGCAATACAAGATATTCCAGTATTACCTATCTCAGAAGAAATTCCTGTATTGGCTGAGTTTTTACTGCTCGGTGGCGGGTTGCCGTCTAAAGCAAGATTAGACGCATTGCATAATGCTTGCGCGGCCTATCATGAGATGGATGTGCTTCTGACTTGGAATTGCACACATATTGCTAATCCAAAGCAATTACCCGTAATGCGTGGCTTATGTGCTGCCAAAAGATATAAATTGCCTGAATTAGTGACCCCTTTTGAGCTAATGGAGAATTTATAATGAACATCCTACCACCTTGCAAAGATTCAATTATTGATGAAATCCACAATACACGCGAACAACTTGCAGAGCATAAAGCTGGACTAACGAGAGATCTTTGAAACACAAAACATCATTCAGCTTTTGGGAGTCTTATGAATGTAAATATTACGCAAGCTCGATTAATCGTTCACCGGCAAGTAGTTTTTCTTCAATAACGGGTAATAATCGCTCAAACCATTCTAATAAATCTTTACGTCTAGTATTCCCCACTCTTATCCAACAAAGTGAGCAAGGGGTTTTATCAGCGTTATGTAAAATGACAAAATCTTCGTCTTTAGAGATTATGACCGATTCGTTTTGCTTGGCCCATGCATAAATATCTCTGTCTGATGTTTGCATCATATCTAAATCAACTACATGTGAAGCTTCGTGTCCATGTTGTTGCAACATACGAGCTAAACCAATAGGTAATTGCGCATCGACCAGAAAGCGCACTTTATGCCACGCTTAATACGGGATGATCAATGAGATGAGCAGCATAAGTAAGAGAGGCTGAAATATCTTCTGGTTCAAGATAGGGATAATCTTCAAGGATTTCTGAAGTGCTGGCCCCTGACGCTAATAAATCAAGAATATCTTTTACTCTAATCCGCATATTCCGAATACAAGGTCTTCCACCGCATATTTGTGGATCAATTGTAATTCTGTTTACTATATTCATGAGTAGTAATAATTTAAAAATAATAACTTAACTATGAGTTTAGCATAATCCAGATGGGAGCCTGGTATAGGTTTTATTATTTTTTACTTGTGGGGCAATTAAAGATTGAGAGCAGAAAATGGCAAAACTAAAGCGTATACTTTCGCCAAAACGCCATACACAACTAAGTTGGCTCTTTAACCGTTGGCTAAACAAGCACCGCTAATAACAATCTATGCCTAAGCACAATAAACATCCTATTGCCCTATTCGGGGAAGTACTCATAGATCAATTTCCTGAGGGTCAACGCATACTAGGTGGAGCGCCGTTTAATGTCGCTTGGCATCTACAAGCGTTTGGTCAAAAACCCTGCTTCATTAGCCGGATTGGTAACGATGAAACAGGAGAACTGATTCAACATGCGATGAATACCTGGGGACTGTCGAAAGACGCACTGCAAATTGATCCGATCCACCCCACGGGCACTGTCGCAGTCACATTTGAACAAGGTGAGCCTCGTTATGAGATTTTAACCGAACAGGCTTATGACTTTATTAATGCTGAAGCACTGGATTTAAACGCAGCTTATCCAATTATTTATCATGGTACGCTCGCGTTACGACACCACGTTTCTGAGCAAGCTCTTAAAGCGCTAAGCACGCAGACTACCGGCAAGATCTTTATTGACGTTAATCTACGTGCCCCTTGGTGGCAGAAAGATGCGGTTAAAAAATGGTTAAGCACCGCTCACTGGGTAAAACTTAATCATGAGGAATTGATTGCCTTATTCCCTGTTCATAGCAGTCTTCAAAATAGCTTGCATGAAACCATGCAGCATTTCTTAATACAATATGAGCTGGAAGTTTTAGTGGTTACTTGTGGTCACTTAGGGGCAAAAGCCCTGAGCCAAGACTGTGAGTTTGTAGAAGTCTTTCCTTCAGATCAATTATCAGTCGTCGATACCGTTGGCGCAGGTGACGCATTTTCTGCCGTGTTATTATTGGGTCTGCATCTGGGCTGGTCATTATCGGTAACCATGAACAGAGCTCAGGCTTTTGCCTCTGCGTCAGTCACTCAACAAGGCGCCACCGTACAAACCTTAGATTTCTATCAAGCCTTTATCAATGAGTGGCGTCTTATTTAAAGTCCTCATCCCGGCCCCATTTTATAATAGCAAGCAAAATTATAAATCTTGCTTGCTTTGATTAGAAGGGATTGATAGCAGCTGGTTTTTATATTAAAGGTTAATGTGTCGAACTTCAACCGTCTTCCAAACGGATTCAATAAAGTCAGCATTCATTTCAGGCATACCTTCTTGTATCCATTTAACTAATACAGCCGCTATATTGGGATAGGTGATTTGAACGGCACGTTCGTCATACAGCCATTTTTCAATAATGGAGGCATCCATATCATTCATAGTTTGGCCGTAGCCCAGTTGATGCAAGGCTTTAGCATTCGAGATTTGTTCCATTTGAGAATGCAACGGCTTGGCAAGAATCTTTTTACCTAGCTGTAGCGCTTCGCTAGCGAGTTCAAACCCTGCATTACTGATAATGCCACCACTGTCCATTAGGTTTTCTTGAAACTGGGTACGTGAAAGCGGGTGGCAAATAATATGCTCGAACGAAGATTCCGCTAGTTCGGGCGAATACAAGTGGAATTCAAAGTCTTTAAAAGGGGACAGCAGGTTGATAACTATATTTTGATCTTCAAAAGGAAGATAGACAATAATTTTATTTCTGACTGTGTAGCGGGGGCTGTCGGGTGTTTCAATAATAGGTGGCAAGATCGGTTGGTTAAAATGATGCCAATGCAAGCCAATGCCTTTAGTTGCGGGTGCAAAGTATTTCATAACCTGATTTGCAATAGGATCAGATCCCGCTCTAGGGATATCATAATTAAAGGCGTATTGGTGTCCTATACCCAAAACAGCTTTTTTCTGATTTCTTGCTGCCCATGCAGTCACGGGTTCAAAATCGCTAATGACTAGATCATAGCCACTTAAATCCAGGCTTTTTATATCCTTGATTAAGGTTAGTGGTTTAGCATCCCAAGCGGTTTTTAGGTAATTAACATTACCTTTATGAGTATTAAAAGTTAGGCCAGTACGTACTTGATAGCCATTAAAGATATCCATGTCAAAATATTTATCGGCCGGACGGCCTGTAAATTGAAATGTGACGTCTATACCTGCTGCATAGAGTTCTCTTGCCATCACGCGCGCGCGCGTGATATGTCCATTTCCTGTACCTTGTACGCCGTAAAAAATCTTCATATTTACCCTATATTAATCAAATCTTAATGCATAAAGAGTAAAGTTGTTGTGTGACAGACAAATGAATGTTTGTTTAAGGTTGTGTGACAACGTGTGTTAACAAGCCACTTTAGTGAGTTGAAGTGAGGATGACTAAAACTTATGTGTTAACATTAACTATTTTTATGAGGGTCTTTTCTTTGAACTTAGTATGCATTTTTAAGATAAGATGGCTCGCCATTAATTTTTCGGGTGAATAGTGGCAGATTCAAGAATTAAGTTATCCCAAAAAATCGCAATGTTAATATTGCTGGTTATAGTGGTTGTTTGTAGTTATGTGATTTACGCGGTGCCTTTAAAAGAGGTGCTCAATCAAAGTTATCAAATTAAAGCCCGGTTAGCTGAAGCAGGTTATGCTGGCCCGGTAATATTTACTTTAGGAGCCGCTTTTTTAACGGCGATTGGGATGCCTAGATTGTTGTTATGCACCTTAGCGGGCATTATCTTCGGTTTTAACTGGGGGGTTGCTCTGAGTCATTTTGGTACAGTACTGGGTGCTTATGGTGCTTTTGTCTTTGCTCGATGGAGCGGCCGTGATTATGTGCACAAGAAGTTCCCTAAAATTATTGCCTTGTCACAGACCACTCAAGCGCAAGGATGGCAGTCTGTTCTATTTGTACGGCAACTCCCTATAAGTGGTTTATATAATGATATATTGTTAGGGATGAGTGCTGTCAGTCATACGGATTTTTGGATTGGTACGTTTATTGGATTTTTGCCTTTAGGCGTTACTGCAACCTTAGTGGGTGCGGGTGCGATACAGGCCGATATATCTCATCTAGCACAATATTTAGCCATCGCCGCCTGTGCTTTCTTTGGGTTAACGATGGCCTTAAAATGGCTTATAGCTCAGCGTCAACGTAAAAACGTTAGTCTGAGCTAAGCAGTATTATCTATTGAGTGGGTGAATGAGATTCTGTTTCTGACACCCATTCTAACCATTCACTCAAAACGCATAAAGTCCAGATAGGTCGGGCATGATCTGCTTTGCGTTGGGTATGTTCCTGTAATAGCTGGATTGCGACTAGGGGACTAACGCCGACTTTTTCTAAGAACGGGGATGTGAGTTTTAAAGTCGCCCAGTCATGTAACGGTTCCCGTAACCAACTGCTTAACGGAACCGAAAGCCCCCGTTTTTTGCGGTACACGATGTCTTTGGGTAAATAGCGTAGCGCATATTCCTTTAGAAACACTTTCGTTTTTATCTGCTGAACCCGCTCACTTTCAGGCAGTGTGGCCGCAAATTCCATAACGTCCTGATCTAAAAAAGGAGCTCTAAGCTCTAAGGCGGACTTCATACTAGCGCGGTCTGCTTTAGTTAATAAACCTTCTGCTAAAGAGGTTTCCAAATCATGTTGTTGTAAACGATTGAGCATCTCTGACGATGAATAAATCGAATGGTTCATTAACGGTGGGGTGACACCTAAACGCTTTAAAATGGTCGGCGAGATTGAAGACGTCCAAAGAATGTGGCGACCCAGAAAGTCTAAGTCATCTCCCAAAATAAATCGTTTGAGTAGAAACGCGATAGTTACTTTTTTATCACTGGATGGCCAGCTATCTACAGCACGTCGAATGAGTGTTCTTATGGGCGCTGGCAGTTGTGCATAATAACCTGCGAATCCAGCCCCAAAGTAAGTGGGATAACCGCCAAATAGTTCGTCGGCTCCTTCACCCACCAAGGCCACCCGCACATCTTGTGCCGCCCGTCTAGCCAATAAGGCACTGGGTACCCAGGCAGGATCGGATAAGGGTTCACCGACTTGTCGAACCAGTTTGGCAATGGTTGGAGGAAAATCTTCTGGGCGCACCCAGACTGGCACGAAGTTAACACCAATGCTGTTGGCTACTTGTTCCGCATAATGACCCTCATCATACGAAGCTTCGGAAAAGCGAAGACTGTAGGCCGTCAGGGTTTTTTCAGGACGAATGTCTTTGGTTACTGCGGTAATCAAGGATGAATCAAGCCCACCACTTAAAAATAAGCCAAAATCAACATCGACTTCGCTTTGTTTTCTGACGGCGGCTCTAAACACCTTATCAAAGGCCTCTAATGAGCCTGATTTTTTAGGTGTTTGTACATTATTCCATTGCCAATAGCGTTTACGCTCAATGCCTTCTGTATTAATAGTGATTATTTCGCCAGGTGATACTTTATAAAGATTGGTAAAAGGGCTGTTGGGTGCAACAAAAAAACCGGATTGTAAGTAACGATGGACTGCGTCTTCGTTGATTTCAAAGGGCTGTTCGCTGGTTGATACTAAGGCGGAGATAAGAGAGGCAAAGGAGATCACGCCTTCGTTAACAGAGAAAAATAAGGGCCGTTCTCCAGCGCGGTCTCGTGCTAATAGCAGCTTCTTTGAGCGTGGGTCCCAAATGGCGATAGCAAAAGCGCCTGTTAGTTGTTCGACAAAAGCATCGCCCAGTTCTAAATATAAACCGGGTATAACAGCTACATCAGTACTTTGTGCAACGGGTCTGCCGCGACTTAATAACCATTCACGCAACTCTTGGTGGTTATCAATTTCACCATTGCACGCCATCATAACACCGGTCTCTGTGTCGATAATGGGTTGTTTGCCATCACTTAAGCCACGTATGGCTAAGCGGGTCATCCCAAATACGGCGGAAATATCACCATCAATACCGGTATCATCAGGGCCTCGATGCATTAAGGTATCAATCATTTTGTTAATGTGTTCCTGGCTAGCAGGGTTGTCTTTTAGACCTTCTAGCGCAACTAAACCACAAATACCACACATAATTAATGTCCTGTTGGTGTGGGAAGTAAAACCGCTGAATATTTATAGTCGAGCGCTTTGATTTCAACGCCTTGTGCCGTGGCAATGGCTTGTAGACTTGGCAGATGGTTAGTGTCGGTCATCAGATAAATGGGGTGCTTTCTTGACGCAAGCCAGTTTTCTTTTTCTGTAAAAGGAATCATCCCTTCAGGCCAGGGTTTGAGTGTTTTAAGATTAAATACCACATAATTACTGGTTAATTCACTGCCGTCACGACTGATGACAGTGACCTGATGTTTAAGGTAAAACGGTAAGCCGTTAGGCATACATTCCAAGCAAACGAGTTCCGCTTCTGGCGGAATGGCCGTGGTAATCTTTTCTGCCAGATGCCGTGCAGAACGGATGTCTGAAAAGGTAGCTAACACGTTAAAGTTGACCGTCATTAACAGGATCGGAAAACTGAGAAATGCGGCAAGTACTATTCGGCTGTGCCGAGTCCAGAGTGCTGCAATTGAGATTAAGGCGACAATACCAAAGGAGATTGCCATAGGCAATATAGTGGGTATAAAAAGATCAAAAGACTCTTGTTTACCGGAAAGTCGGCTACGGAGTATTTCAGGATCTGCTGCAACAACACCCACGGCGATAGCGAGAATTGTGCTTAATAGCAACAGTGGAATAGTCGCATGCCATAAAATTTGTTTAGATCGTCCTGTTTCGTTATTCAATGCCTGAGCAAAAACACGCGCGGTTAATACGCCCAGTACCATGACTCCTGTGAGAATATAACCGGGTAACTTTGATTTGGAAACAGAGAAAAATAAAACGACAACAATGACCCAGATGATGAATAAGCGATCTACTTTAGTCCACTGTGTCCGGTTACGCCAAGCGACAACAGTCGCTTCCGGTAGGATAAAGCTCCAAGGGAAAAATGTACTGGCGATAATAATAGCATAATAATAAAAAGGCGCGGTTCGATGAAACTCTGTGGTGGTGAATCGCGAAATAGACTCTTTCATGATGCCATAATAAGGAAAATCAGGGCAGAGTATCGATAAACCAATAAACCACGGTAATACGATGGCGAAGAAGAGCAGCCAGTTAGGCCAGGCAAAAACCCGTTTTAGAGCACTTAAACGATGTTCAAAGCCATTAAAAATTGCGACAACCAGAGATGGAATAATAAAGCCAACCGGCCCCTTTACCAAAGTGGCGCAGCCCGCTAAAAAGGCTGCCAGTAAGTACCAGTATTTACGCTGTTTATCGTCATATTCTTCTGCCAGATAACACGAAAAAATGGTGCTGGAAACAAAGAACGCTAAAGTCATATCAAAAATAACGATCCTTGCAAACGCAATATAAAGCGGTGTCGAAGCAACAATTAGTGTTGCCAGTAGTGCGGTACGCTGATCGTATACTTTTCGGCAAAAGAAAAACACCGCAACGACTAATGCAAAGCCAAAGAACGCGGAAGAAAAGCGTGCCGCACCTTCTGTTTCACCGAATAATGAAAAAGACAGCGCGACCGTCTTAAAATAAAACGCCGGCTTATCAAGATAGGTTAGACCATTATACGTAGGCACTAACCAGGCATGTGACTCACTCATTTCTCTGGCTACTTCAGCGTTACGGCCTTCATCAGGAGAGATTAAAGCCGAACCACCTAAGTGCCCAAACAGTAGATAGGCCGCAATAATGAAAGTGCTTATCGAAATCCATAAAGTGGATTTGGAAGAATTTACATCATCATGAGCAGAGCCCGTTGTTTGAGAAGTGAGAAAAGTCATTGTATCTGGGTATCTTTATAAGCGATGGATAAGGGTGTTAATAATATTAGGCTAAGCTCTTGCTGGCAACTTCATAAACATCTTTAGAAACGGCATCGGTCGCGATGATTCTTTCTAATTGTGTTTTCATCAATGCTTGTCGATCCGCATCATAACGACGCCATGAGGTTAAGGCATTCAACATCCGTGAGGCTACTTGCGGGTTTAAGGTATTAAGCGCAATGATGTGGTCACCTAAAAATTGATAACCCTGGCCATTGGCCGCATGGAAGTGTAAAGGGTTTGCCTGACTAAAGGCCCCAATAAGCGAGCGCACTCTATTGGGGTTTCTTAAGTCAAAAGCCGGGTGTTGCAATAAGCTTTGCACCACACTAAAGGTATCTGGATTAGAGCTTGATGCCTGTAAAGAAAACCATTTGTCAATCACCAGGGCTTCGTTCTGCCATTGCTGATAAAAGCTGTCTAAGCAAGTTGCTTTAGCCGGGTGTGCGCTATTGACGATAACCGCTAAAGCAGCGATTTGATCAGTCATATTTTTAGCGGCAGTAAATTGTTGCTCTGCCCATTGCTGAATGTCGGCCTGTTCTAATCGTCCTAAATAAGCGAGGCAGACATTTTTGATTCGTCTACGACCAATGGCACCGGCGTCAAATTGACCTGATTCTTCACGATGGTTTTCTAAATACAGCGCTTTAAATTGGGTTTGTAGTTGCTCAGCCAAAGACACTAAAACAAATTCACGTGCGGTATGAATCGCGTCTACATCAATGACGGTCATTTGTTCTGCCAGATAGGTTTCTGACGGTAAAGTTAATAATAAAGAAAAATAAGACAAGTCATCCCAAGGTTGTGCAAGGACTTGTTTAAAGGCATTAACAATAATCGGATTTATGTGTAATTCACGACCGGCTTGTACATCACTAATCAAGCCGGTAATAATTTGTCCGGCCAGTTGTTGACCTGCTTCCCAGCGGTTAAAGGTATCGGGATCATAACTTAATAAAAAGGCCAGCTCTTCAAGACTGCGCTCCATCACTAATTTAACGGGTGCAGAAAAACCTCTTAATATCGAAACGATGGGTTGTTCGGTTAGATTTTCAAATACAAAGCTTTGTTCGGCTTCGGTTAATTGTAAGATCACTTGATCTGAAGCCGTTACTGCGCCATTTAATTGGCAATTAAGCGTTTCACCGGCTTTATTAATTAATCCGACAGTCACCGGAATATGCAGCGGTTCTTTTACGTCTTGCCCTGGTGTAGGGGGGCAATATTGTTTAATGGTTAAAGTCAAAGCTTGAGCAGCGGCATCATAAGCTTGTTGAACCGTCAGAACGGGAGTACCGGCTTGTTCATACCAGCGACGGAATTGACTCAGATCAACGTCATTAGCCGCTTCCATGGCATTAACAAAATCATTACAGGTGACGGCTTGACCATCGTGACGGGCAAAGTATAAGTCACAGCCTTTTCTAAAGCCTGCTGCCCCTAACAGGGTATAGATCATGCGCACCACTTCGGCGCCTTTCTCATAAACGGTGAGCGTATAGAAATTATTAATTTCAATGTACGTGTCAGGTCTAATCGGGTGAGCCATTGGGCCGGCATCTTCAGCAAATTGACGGGTCCGTAAGTTGATTACATCCTCAATGCGTTTAACGGCTTTAGAGGTCCGATCACCGGTAAACTCCTGGTCACGAAAGACCGTAAAGCCTTCTTTTAAACTTAACTGAAACCAATCACGACAGGTGACGCGGTTGCCTGTCCAGTTATGAAAATATTCATGACCAATCACGCCTTCAATATGTTCATAATCAAAGTCCGTGGCGGTATCAGGGCGGGCTAATACAAATTTGGTATTAAACACGTTGAGGCCCTTGTTTTCCATGGCGCCCATATTAAAGTGTCCTACCGCTACAATCATGTATAAATCCAGGTCATATTCCAGACCATAGACTTCTTCATCCCATTTCATGGCGTTTTTAAGTGATTGCATCGCATGATCACATTTGTCTAAATCATGCGGTTCAATAAAGATTTGTAAACTAATCGAGCGGCCTGATTTTGTGATGAAATGATCTTCAATACAGTCTAATTGTCCAGCGACTAAAGCAAATAAGTAGCAGGGTTTGTTAAATGGATCTTCCCAGGTAACCCAATGCTGATTATTATCCAAGTCACCCGAAGCTATTTTATTACCATTCGATAATAACACCGGATATTGAGTTTTATCACCTACCAGAGTGGTGGTAAATTGACTCATCACATCCGGCCTATCCAGAAAATAAGTAATTTTTCTAAAGCCTTCCGCTTCGCATTGAGTACAAAGCATCCCGTTAGAGAGGTATAAACCTTCTAAAGCGGTATTCGCTTTGGGATTAATGGTGTTTTCGATCGTTAAGATAAATTCACGGTGTTGCGGCACAGAGTGAATGATTAATGAATCGGGTGTTAGCTGGTAGTCTGACTCAGAGAGTTCCTTGTCATCATGGATAATAACGCGGATTAGCTTTAGATTTTCGCCCAATAAAACCAGAGGAGCATCGCCTGTTTGACTGGCAGGATTACGGGTTAAAGTCAGTCGCGAGATAACCCGGGTATTGTCTTCAGTTAAGTTAAAGTTTAGATCAACGTGACTAATCAGAAAGTCAGGAACGGTGTAATCCTTTAAGTATATGGTTTGTGGGTTAGCTTCGCGCATTCTTATACCTGCTGTTATGTTGTTTTTTTGTTGCAAAAATAGCGATTAAAACCCACGCCATGATAAAACTGACTCCACCTATTGGGGTAATGATACCTATCCACTTTAAATTGAGTATGACCAGGAGGTAGAGACTGCCAGAAAATAAAATAATACCCATAAACATCAACCAACCGGCCCAATAGATTAATTTAGACTCTGGCGATTGTTGGTGTATCAGGGAAATCCCCATTAATCCCAGTGCGTGCCACATTTGGTAAGTCACGCCGGTTTGATAAACCGTTAGCAGTTCGGGACTCAACACATTTTTCAAGCCATGGGCACCAAAAGCTCCCAAGCCAACACCGGTCATCGCGCTGAGTGAGGCTAGCAATAAAAATATAGACTTCATCATTATTTTTCCATAAGTCTGGGCATTAGTTGCACTAAATTACACGGTCGGGTTCGATAATCCAGTTGATCCTTAATTAAAGCATCCCATGCGGTTCTACAGGCACCAGAAGAACCGGGCAGGCAAAAAATATAAGTGCCATTAGCAACGCCTGCGAGCGCTCTGGATTGAATCGTTGAGGTTTTAATATCCTGATAGGATAGCCATCTGAAGGTTTCACCAAAACCATCCAATGCTTTATCAAGTAAAGGAAAGACGGCCTCGGGTGTACCATCTCTACCGGTGACACCGGTTCCTCCGGTGCTGATGATCACATTGATGTTATCACTGGCAATCCACTTTGAAACAACGGCTCTGATTTGATAAATATTATCAGGTACGATGATTTTTTCCTGAACAAGGTGTCCGGTTTCCGTAGTGCGATCGACCAATGTTTTACCTGAAGTATCATCGGCATCGGTGCGGGTATCTGAAACCACTAATATGGCAATATTTAAGGGAATAAAGTGTCTATCGTTCATACTTAATTAAAAAAGACAAAAGGTAACGGCGAAAGGTAACGTGAGTTATGACCTTTCGCCTGTTTTTTTATCATCTTAACACAACAAAGAAGCCTTCTTGATCGCGTTGGATATTAATTAGTAAGGCATTAACAGGGTCAACAACCTTTTTTAATTCTTCAAGGTTATTCACCCGATAACGATTGGCTGAAACGATAATATCACCGGGCCGTAAGCCAACCTTCCAAGCGTAGGATGATGATTGTATCTTTTCAATTAAGACGCCTTCTACTTGATCTTTTTGGGTCGCTGTTAATAAGGTGCCTTTTAGAAGAGGGTGTAATTTTTCACCCGCTATTTGAGGGAGTGCTTGTTTGCCTATGGTAGCAACCACTGATTTTTTCTCATTACCACGGAAATATTCAATATTAACATGATCACCAATTTGTAATAAGCCTACGATATTACGGATATCCTGGCTACTCTTAACCTGTTTTCCATTGGCACTGACAATAATGTCGCCAGGTTCTAAGCCGGCTTCTGCAGCAGGAGAATTATTTTCAATACGACTGATAGCCGCACCGTGTTTGTTATCCAGGTTAAAGGCATTAACGAGTTCAGGGGTTAAATCCTGAGTGGTAACGCCGAGCAAGCCACGTTTGACTACACCGTGTTTAACCAGTACGTCTTTAATGGGCATAATCATATTGGTGGGTATCGCAAAACCTATACCCACGTTGCCGCCAGTGGGCGCCAGAATAGCCGTATTCATGCCAATCAGTTCGCCCCGTAGATTTACAAGTGCACCCCCTGAATTGCCCGGGTTAATAGAGGCGTCAGTTTGAATAAAGTCTTCATAGCCTTCAATACCCAGACCTGAACGACCCAAGGCGCTAACGATACCTGAGGTTACGGTTTGTCCCAAGCCAAAGGGGTTACCAATAGCAACGACAAAGTCACCGACTTTAAGTTGGCTAGAGTCAGCTATGGGAAGTTGCGTTAAGTTGTTGGCGGGTACTTTAATAATCGCGATATCGGCTTCTGGGTCAGTCCCTATGAGTTCTGCATTGAGTTGGCGACCATCCGTCAGGGTGACCAGAATCTTGTCCGCTTTATCAATCACATGATTATTGGTCAGTACCAAGCCCTGGTTGCTGTCGATAATAACACCAGAACCCAAGCTGTTCTTTTGTTGCTGACGAGACTGATTGGGAACATTAAAAAATTGCCTAAAATACGGGTCCTGCATTAACGGGTTTTCATTAACCTGAATATTGGTTGAGGTCGAAATATTGACCACAGCCGGCATACTGTGTTCTAGCATGGGTGCCAATGAGGGGAGTGCTTGTCCGCCAACATAAGGCGGCAGTCCGGCGGCTATCAATGGCACGGGCGCCGATAAGCAAACGGAAACGATAGACCTTAATAGCAGTTGTTTTATGAATGCTTGTTTCATCAGGAGTTCTCAGGGCTAGTTAAACATGAATGACAGACAATATAAGTATAAAAATGTTTAATACAAGAGTACGCTTAAGTTAAAAAAGAACTCATAAATAAAAGGGCGAGGTTATGAATCTCGCCCTTAGGTTCTCGTTACTCTTAAAATGGTAGGACTATTTTACAAACAAATCTTGAAGCACTACGTCAACGACGTATAATATGCTCATGGTCATTATTGAAACATCTATCTTTACCAAACAAATTGCCACTATCTTAAATGATGAGGCCTATCGAGAATTTCAGAATGTGTTGATAGCCATGCCGGATGCAGGTGAAATTATCCAGGGTAGTGGTGGCATTCGCAAAATCCGTTGTAGCGCCAGTGGAAGAGGTAAACGCGGTGGAGCAAGAGTTATTTATTACTGGGCCAATAATCAGAACCAAATTTTTATGCTGTTCGCTTATGCTAAGAATGAACATGATGATTTAACCAAAGATCAATTGTCAGTGCTAAGGCAAATTGTTATTTCGGAGTTTAAATATGAAAGATGAATGTTTCAACGAATTAATCGCAAGTGTTAAAGAAGCGGGACAAATAATGCGTGGGGAGTTAACTGCTTCTCGTGTCTATGAAATACCAGACCCTGATGTAAAGACTATTCGGGAAGGTATGGGGTTTTCCCAATCAAAGTTTGCAAACTTAATAGGCGTCAATATTAGAACGCTTCAGAACTGGGAACAAGGTCATCGACATCCAACCGGCCCCGCGAAAGTACTTCTTAAGCTAGTACAAGCCGATCCGAATTCAGTAGTAAAAAATCTGCATGCTAATCAGGTGTGATTTCAAAATGCAACGGCATACTACAGGCAAAGCAACGGTGTAACCCCCTAATGTCGATATTGAAGTGCGGGCATGTTGTCCTTGCGATTCTTCCAGTTATTGCCTGATTAAGCCACAATGCAACCCTTACATGCCCTAACTTCGTATAAGGATTGCCCTAATGTTACCGGTGAAAAGTGTAGGGTTCGTGAGTTAGAGTTTGGGTTGTATATACGATCGGTGTTAATGATAACGGTGAGTTATGATGCTTCAATCCCTGAGCTGCAGGCACAGCATATAAGGGCTTATAAAAAACCCTAAAATAAATATTATTTTATTTCCCACAAGTGATCAAAAGTAGACTATGCTTCTCATCAGGGCAACCGCCTTTTTAGAGTGGTGCGTGAATGAGTTACCTTGCCAGCACTCTTATCATTTGATGGAGAACAATATGCAAGCTAAATTGATAGTCAGTCTTGATCGCTTAAGTGAGGTCGAATATTTGGCTAAAACTGGCACTATCTTAGCCGCTTTAACAGGGAATCCGAATTATTCAGAGCCGTGGATAGTGCAAGTCCCAACATTGCAGCAACTGGCAAGTGCTTTTGATGATTACCAAACCGCCTACCATGATGCTTTAACTAAAGACACGCTTAAAATAGCGTTGCGTGACAGCTTTCGGGTTGTTTTGACTGCCCTCCTTAAACAGTTGGCACCTTATTTAGAAGTGGTTGCTCAAGGTAATATCAAGATACTATCCACCACCGGCTATGATTTACGTCACGATATAACCCATACTCAAGGCAGTGATCCTTTACCACCGCCTGATAATTTCCAGGTCACTTATGGTGTGATCAGTGGCACTTTGATTGCTCGTGTCGCCCAGTTGGCCGGCGCAGCGAGTTATGATGTGCAAATCACCCAAGGTGATCCCATGATAGAAAGTAACTGGCAACACTTCATATCATCTAAAAACTGTAGCCATATACTACTGGAGGGCTTGATACCCGCTCAGACTTATTGGCTGCGTATTAGGGGCGTTGGCGGCAATGGTCTGGGTGCCTGGAGTAGTTTGTTGAGTATTATAGTGGTTTAGAGGGGGTTGTAGGGTGATTTGAAGAAATGGGCAGGGTGAAAGCTCTGCCTTTTTTAATTGGGGACATGATGCTGACCACGACTGGTATGTTATGTTCGAGAAAAAACTTCCTTATTATCGTTATCAAGCCCGACCAGCGCGCCGTTACTATCACAATCCAGAACAACGCCACCTTAAAAGAAAGCCATTTTGTCATCCAATGAATCCACGATAGAATTGGGTGTGGGTAAGAATAGGGTAAACATGATTAAGTATTGGGAGCGGAGCCTCATTCCTGTTAGAAGAAAACACTGAAGGTTTAGAAGCGACTAAATTAACTATAGCTATTTTTTCTGAAAAGGGCTGAAATCAATATCTTGAAGATGATGTGACTACTTGGTTAATTCAAAGTAAATATTGATATACTCACGCATTAAAATCTAACGTCGCAGATAAATATCAAATAACCATGATAACTTCATTCCACGCGAAATATTTTGCATACGAACTAACACGGCAACATGCAGCTAATGACTGTGGTCGATTATCACAAGCTTTATTTGATGCGCTAAAACAAGAAATGGATGAAAGCATTAGAGATAGGATGAACCAAACCCGTGAACAACTGCTAGAAAATTTTGACGAAGAGGTACACGAACGCTTACGTGTACAATTAAATAATACTAATGCGCAATTAGATCGGTTTAGTAAAAGATTTTGGGCACTGTCGCAATTTATTTTGGCAGAAAAGGCGTCCTTTAATGATGAAGCGTTGGTTTTTGATCTTGAGCAACCACCATTAGAAACCATACCTAAGGGGCATTATCATCTGATATCAAAAACACGACCTAGCGAAAATCAAGATAAGGTGGCTGAAAAGCCCGTTGATTATAGTGGCCATTTATATCGCCTCTCTCATCCTTTGGGTGAGTTTGTTATTGATCAAGCTAAGAAGTTAGAAACTGCTTCTGCCAGTATCGTTTTTAATATCTCTGTGCATCCAACTCGCTTGCATGTTATTGAACAACTAAAAGGTAAACACGGCTATTTAACCTTGCAGTTTTTAGCGATTGATAGCTATGAGCGGGAAGAGTTTTTACTCTTTTCGGCCTTAGATGATCAAGGGCAATCACTAGAGCAAGAAACGTGTGAAAAACTTTTTAACTGCATTGCAGAAAATAAATGGGTAAGTAATATACCGGACGATGTAGACCAACGCTTGGCTTTAGAATTAGAAAGACATACCAAAGCGACCATAAGCCAATCCTTAGAAGCGAATCATAAATATTTTAATGAAGCCCGTGAAAAGCTAGAAAAATGGGCTGATGATCTAGTGTTAGTGGCTGAGAAAGCACTCAAAGATACTAAAGAACAAATTAAAATCTTACAACGACAAGCGAGGCTCGCCAATAATCTAGATGAACAACATGACCTACAGCAAAAGATACAAAGTCTTGAAAAACAACAACGCCGCCAGCGCCAAGAAATCTTTAAGGTCGAAGACAGCATTATCGACAAACGTGATGAACTGATCAATGCCCTTGAAAAGCGACTGACCCAACAATCACACACAGAACGCTTATTCACTATTGAATGGGCAGTCATTTAATTAAAACTCAATACTCTATTAATTCGATTATTTACAGGATAAATCATGATGAATGCCCTTACTTTCAGCTTTGCCCGTAAAAACCTTGCTGAGGTTATGCGAACCGTCAGCGATGACCACGCACCTGTCGTAGTCACCCATCAAAACGCTAAACCGGTAGTTATTATGTCGCTTGAGGATTATCAAAGCCTTGAAGAAACCAGTTATTTATTAAGAAATTCAACAGGTGCACACAGATTACTTGAAGCCGTTGAAGAATTACGCGCAGGCAAAGGTGACATCAGAGAATTACTCAATGATGATTAAATTCTCCAGCAAAGGTTGGGAGGACTACCTTTACTGGCAAGTAACAGATAAAGCACTGCTTAAACGCATTAATATGCTGATAAAAGAAATTGAACGCGAACCTTTTACTGGCAAAGGCAAACCAGAACCTTTAAAACACCAGTTATCAGGTTTTTGGTCACGTCGTATCGACGCACAACATCGTTTGGTTTATAGCTTTGAAGCAGATACCTTACTCATTGCACAATGTCGGGATCATTATTAAAGCTGCGAACTTAAACACATCACATATCTACCCGCATACTTCGATCGTTGTAAGTAGTGTGGGTAAAATTTATAAACGGAACTAGCTATGAGTACGACTGATAAAAATCGCAACCGCCTGATCACTTTACTTAAAGAATTGTTCCAGTTAGATCAACCTGAACTGGATTTTGGTCTGTATAAAATCATGCACGCGAAAAGTGAGCAGATCACTACGTTTTTGCAAAGTGATTTACTCAAGGAAATCGAAGCTGCTTTTGGAGAAGTTGATCAACAACATGCGGCTGAAGCCAAAGCTAACTATGAAGCCGCCATAGAGCAAGCTAAAAAGTTTGGCGCACCCAATCCAGATGAGACACCGGGCGTTCAAGAAGCTAAAAGCGCTTACGAAAATGCAAAAGACAAGGGCAACGCAGAAAACGAAATCTATGATCATTTATATCGCTTTTTTGAGCGGTATTACGACAGCGGTGATTTTATGTCACGGCGTTATTACGCGCGTGAAAGTGACAGCCGTGCCGCCCCTTACTCGGTGCCTTATGATGGTCGAGAAGTTTACTTACATTGGGCCAACAAAGATCAGTATTACATAAAAAGTACTGAGTATCTCAGTAACTATACCTTTGAATTAAATGCCGCCATTAGACAAGAGGCACAAAAAAACCAGGGGGCAGGTTTAGATGCTTTTGCAACACGGGAAGATGAAACAGAATTAAAGGTGCATTTTAGAATTATTGAAGCCAGCGAAGGTGAGCACGGTAATATTAAAGCGGCAAGTGATCAAAAACGCTTTTTTCATATACATAAACAAGCGCCGATTCTGTTAGAAAATGGTGAGTTAGTCATTCAATTTCATTACCGCTCTGACGCTGAAAAAACCGGGCAAGATAATAAGTGGCAAG
>CAIOMN010000220.1 GCA_903859415.1 uncultured Methylococcaceae bacterium | reverse complement strand
GTTATTCCGTGTGGTATTTGGAAATAGCGTGTGGTGTTATTGTTATTCCGTACGGTATTTGGAAATAGCGTGTGGTTTTATTGTTATTCCGTGTGGTATTTGGAAATAGCGTGTGGTTTTATTGTTATTCCGTGCGGTATTTGGAAATAGCGTCTGGTATTTTGTATATTAAATCTTTTTTTGTGACATTTAGCCGCACTTTGTGACCGAAGTTTTAAATTATTTCTTAATTAAGTTAGGGTATTAAGTAATTATTTTTTATAAGGTATTCAACGAATACAATGTCCTATGTTGAAAGTGAGTCTGAGGTTCAGACGCATTCCGGTTTTTAAAATAATATGTCTGGCTTTATAAAAAAAGAGGCCTATAGTGAGTTGCTTGCAGTTCATTTTCTAAAGGCCTTTCCAATGAGAAAATCAAAGCCATTATTAGATTTCATCAAACTTCAACCTGAAGTTAAAGTTACGTTCTATCGTAATATAGCGTTGCAGTTTGCCAGTAACCCTTTGTTTAGTACAACCGATGTCTCTTTAGCTGACATGAAGGCAGCGATTGACCAATTTGAAGCCGCTATATTAGCCTCACAAGATGGCTCACGTACTGCGAAAGCAGTGATGCATGATTGTGAGGCCGCCGCTGACAAAATGTTTCATATCGTGCTTAACTATGTCGATAGAATAGCGGACGGTGATGAGACCGTTATTATTAGCAGTGGTTTTAACGTGTCTTCACAACCAGTGCCGCATCAAAAATCCATTTTGACTGTGACTGATGGGGGTCACAGTGGTAGTGTTAAATTAACCGGAACACTCGGTCCTGATGGTGTGGCTTGTGAATGGCAAATGCGGGTGTTGGGTACTACTGTATGGATACGTATTAAAACCACCAGCCAAGCTTCATGTGAAGTTGATGGCTTAACGCCATCGACCTATGTTGAGTTTCAGTACTCGGTTGTATCACGCAAGGGCACTTCAGATTTTTGTGCACCAGTGGTTAAGTTAATTAATTAAGATTTAGTAAATAGAGGATTTATCGGCTTCGTTGATGACTTGCCAAAGTTAAGCTTGGCAAGTCGTTTTATTATTGCGACTTACCTTAGGGTATTAAAGTGGATAGAAACCTAGGTACTTTCACTGTATGGCCTAAACGTGTACTATTATCCGCTAAATCACCCAATGCACACTACACAGAATTAAATGATCTTAATAAGATACACTCTTTAAAGGCCAATACGATGAGCACTATTACATTTGATACTCTTGAGTTAGTAGATAAGCTCAAAACTGCAGGAATACCACAAGAACAGGCTGAGGCAGTTGTAAAGGTTATTGTAGAAGCTCAACATGAACTGTCGACCAAAAGAGACATTGATGATTTACGCCGCGATATGGATTCACGCCTGATACAGTTTGAGCAAAGATTGGTTATAAAATTAGGCAGCCTGATAGCGTTATCAATTGGCTTAGTCGCTGCGTTGGTGAAGTTGTTATGACCACCTAATACTCAGCGTTTGCTTTACGTAACTTGTCAGGGGCTATTTCGCCGGTAAGGACATGGTGCTAATAAGTTTAGCTTAATGGAGTGGGCTAGATTCAATAAAGCCCATTAGGCTATCTAAATCATAACGTGACTTGGCAGATTTAAAATAAGTGTTGTGTGAGTAGGTTAGGCCTTTGCTTGTGTAGCGGGCCTTTTCTACGATGATAGCTTGTTCTATCGCAGCATGTATTTTTTGATAGGCATTCGGTAAATGAACGTCACCCAATTTATAAAGGCCGTAACAAAACAGTTCATCAGCGTAGACGATAAATTCACTGCATAATTCAGTTTGATTTCTTTGAGCGACTACAAAACGATACAACTGATAGGTGCGAAGCAGTTGTGCATAAATAACTGAATCTGCAGTCCCAGAAAACAGGGGATGCAATAAATGTGTTTTATTAGAGGTCGCTTCAAAGATATCTTCTAATACTTTTGCCTTGGAGTTCTTTGCTAACTCTGGTTTTTCATAAAAGCTGGCGTACCAGAATTTAAGTAAATGATCAGCATGGATAGATTCACTTAAGGCTCTGCTAAAACTATTCTCAAAGGTATCACCTCGTTTGGTTAAATAACCAATTCCGTTGAGTTCAAATAAGGTTTTTGTGTACAGATTAAAGTTTTTATTACTTATTTTGTCTCTAAAATTAATAGGGGATTGGGTATTCGTGGCATCTGTAATCTTTGAAACGAGTTCTGGATCTGTGGTTTCATAAAGTCTAACCAGGACATAGACATTTTCTAGGTCTATCGCGTTTTTTTTATAAACTTCGTAGATTACGTGTGTGGTTTGCAGTCCATTGACGATGACCGGGTTTTTAGTTTCTATGGGATATAAGCCTGCTTGCATTTCCTTAGGGATTTTTACTTGTTCAGCGATAACGGTAATTCCGTTATTTAAAAAGGGAAAGTATTCAGCGTAATCACTTTCTAGGGTTTCTCTAATTTTTTTGTTAGTTTTGTTGTAATCTAGAAAGCCACGGATGTTATCACTAAAGACCGAATCAATGCGTTGGTTGATGGCTTTTTCTTTGTCTAAAAGTTGACATAAATCTAAAGCCGCAAGGCGAAAGTTGATGGCTTTAACATTTTGAATCTGAAAAGAGATCAGTGCTTGTGGATCGGATTTAAAGGCAATATTCGATTTTTGCGCCATAAAGCTAAAATCGACTGGCTTACGTTTTCTGTTTTCTGCAATCAGGCTTTCTATTTGCTGATAAAGGTCGTTACGGTCATAAATAGAAAGCCGTTCATTGGCGTCTAAATGGCGTTTAGCAATATCACGATTCTGTGGGGTTATTTCGCCTCCAAATACAAAGTGTAATTGGGTTTCTATTGCACGTCCTGCCTGAGCTAAAGCCTGATAGGTTTCAAAGGCTTTATTAACTTTGGTATTGAGTGGTAATTGGGCTAAATTGCCAAAAACAAACAGGTTTCTATAATCATTGATAAACTTGGCAAGTATGTTATCACCTGGATTTGCGCCTGATTTGATTTGAAACACATGCATAACGGCATACTCTTCATCAACATAAATGCCGTCCATACCTCCATCATGAGAGCCATTACCATTTTCAAGTGTGGATACATTATCCATGACCTCATCAAACGTTTGATCAAGCACAGCAGCGATAGCCAATATTTCAAAGGCTAAATCAACGTTAAGATTAAAGCGTTTAGCGATGCGATCTATAAAACCATTAAGGAAGAGGTCACGATTCATCGAATGTATTTATTTGGTGTGATTTTGAGTAGGGGTAATGAATTGACAGTATAGCACGCCAGATCTTTGCTATGCCGGGTCATCTTTTTTCTTTTTTCTTTCCTTTTTCCGCTCTTGCCGTAATGTTTCCACTATCAAGTGACTCTATTGATTATTCGATAGGTGTAGTGGTAAAGCCGACTATTTACTCACCGTTTGCTTTACGCAACTTGTCAGGGGCTATTTTAAGTTGTACTGTTTTATTTAACAAATTGATTAAAACCATCGCACGGCTTTCGCCATCATGCATTTGATAGATGGCTTCAAGTCCGGTAAAGGGGCCATCGGTAATGATAAGGCGCTCGTCTTTTGTAAACAGGCTTTGGGGGAGGGTGCATAAACTTTCCTTTTGGGCACGCAGGGTTTCTACCAGTTGTTCATCTACCCTCGCGGGTTCGATGCCAAAGGTCACTAGGCGACTAACACCCAGCGTTGAGCGTATCGGTGCCCAACTTTTGCCGGACTGGCTTGCATCAAGTCGGATAAACAGATAGCGGGCGAACAGTGGCTCTTCTATTACGCTTATAACACCTTTACGTAGTTTTTCAACGGCCAACAGTGGCAAATAACATTCGTAACCCTGTTGTTCCAGATTACGAAGAGCGCGTTGTTCTTCTTTGGGTTTTGTGTGGATTACGTACCAATGCATAGTGCTTTTATCGGTTATCTGAATCATGACGGTAAGGCTTGATTTTATAAAAAAGGCTTGTAAAAAGCTTCATTAGCCAGTTTTAGCATGTCTTTATCGCCTGAGCTGTCACCGTAGGCATAGATATAGCTGTAATCTTGTAAAGAGTATTGCTCTTTAATGCGGTTGACCTTTTCTTTGCCGTGACAGTTTTTTGTGGCGAACTTGCCGGTCAATTTACCCTGTTTAATTTCAAGTTGTGTAGAAATCAGTTCGACGTTTTGGGTATCACACCATTGCTTTAACCAGCTTTTCATAGAAGCAGAGACAATGACCACTTTATGGCCCTGTTCCAGATGCCAGCGTAGTTTTTCTATGGCTTTGTGCCTAACAATAGGATCTATTTTATTGATTGAGTATTCGTTTGCAACCGCCTGAAAAGTTTTTTCTGGCCAGCCTTTAAAAAAGTACGAAATCATTTTTTCTTTCGCACTATGATTCGGTAACAGTTTTAAAACATAAGCCAACAGTATAGGGCTTAATAAGCACAAGCCCAAATAATATTTGGGTTTGCCAATCGCAAATTTAATAAAATCGGGAAGACTGTCTTGGGTAGTGATCGTGCCGTCGAAATCAAAGAAGGCTATTTTCATAGGCAATTAAATACTCATCTTCTTAAATAGGCCTTCTGGGATATGTTTTATAATCAACATAATCCATTTCCAAAGCCCTTTAGTATAAAGTACGTTTTTCTTTTTCTGTTGCGCTTTATAGATATCGTTGGCTACAGCTTCTGGTTGCGCGGTTAGCTTGGCGGGTAAATCCATGCCAGCGGTCATTTTTGTAGCCACAAAGCCAGGTTTGACGGTTAACACATCCACACCTGAGGCATCAAGTCTGTTCCGTAAGCCGGATAGGTAAGCACTTAAGGCGGCCTTTGCAGAGCCATAAATATAATTACTTTTACGCCCTCTGTCACCGGCCACAGAGCTAATGCCGACAATAAAGCCGTATTGTCTCTGTTCAAAATCATTAGCAATAAGATTTAATAAACTGACTACTCCCGTGTAATTGGTATCAATAATTTTTTGTGCTTCATTAAAGTCAGATTGTGCCAGGTCTTGTGCTCCTAAATAACCCACGGCTGTAATAACACCTTCTGGTTTTTCGGGTAGGTCATTATAAAAAACAGGATGAGAAGCCGTGTCTAAAATATCCAGTTCTAAGCACTGAACCGTTTGATTGCTTCTAATCGCTAAGTCTTTTGCAAAGATTTCCAGTTCGTTGGCTTGTCTGGCAGCTAAGTATAAGTTGTAGCCATTTTCGGCATATTTTTTTGCAATGGCCTGAGCAATGTCACTTTTTGCGCCAATGATTAATACATAGCTCATGTTATAGTCCGATTCGGGTTGATTGCAATGAATTGAATTTTTTGTGCATCTGGTATTGTTGTCTTAGCGCTCTAAAGGTGTCAGCTTGTGGGTAGCCTTGGTCAAAAATAGCTTTGCTGACTCTCACATCTTTTGCAAGGTAGATGCGTCCGCCGTACTTGATAACCAGTTGGTCTAATTGATCCAATAGCTCAAACAGCCCGTCTTCTATTTTAAAATCCAAGGCCAGGCTATAGCCTTCGATAGGGAAGGAGAGGTAGTTGTTATTGGCTTTACCATACAGTTTTAATACCGCTAAAAACGAGCCTTTACCTGAATTTGAAATAGTGCTGAGGATAG
>CAIOMN010000219.1 GCA_903859415.1 uncultured Methylococcaceae bacterium | reverse complement strand
CAATGGGACAAACAACGCATCATTGACTTATTTGAAGTCGTTGACTGGTTAATGAAACTGCCCAAGTGGCTAGAAACAAAAATATTCCAAGAAATTGAATCAATAGAAAGGAGAGAAGACATGCGTTATATCAACAGTGTTCAAAGAATGTATATGGAAAAGTTTAGAGCCGAAGGCATGGAATTAGGGATAGAACAAGGCGTGGAATTAGGGATAGAACAAGGCGTGGAAATCGGTCTTGTAAAAGGTGTAGTAACAGGTGAAGCTAAACTCTTAAAAAAACAGCTTGAAAAACGTTTTGGTAGTTTACCGAGTTGGGCGATTACTAAGTTAGAAAGCGCGGCAGAGGAAGAGCTGGAAACGTGGGGTGAAGCTATTCTAACCGCTGACACATTGCACACGGTATTTGGCGGCGACACCACTCATTAACAGTCATTCAGAATATATCAAGAGTAAACTTAAAGGTGACTTAATACATGTAGGGATAGAATGAACAGGCATTAGCCTTTTATAAGGCTAATGGCTTTGTTCGCTTACCAGACTCTCTCCGACTAATACTGCCAATGCATACAATTGCAAAAATAGTGGAGTCATAATCAAGAATCGTGACCTTATCTAAACGAGAGCAATAATCCCGTGTTTACAGTGGTGATAAAACGTAAAGCTTTAGCGGTATAATAACCAATCCAGAGTACTAATCCACTATCGATTTAAGTTTTTAAACAAGCTGACTCATGCTGAATAAAATCAAAACTATCTGGCGTATCTTACGAAGGCTTTCAGGTGATGATGCCTATGAACGCTACTTAATACATTATGAGCGTCATCATGCGCATAATCACCCTGACTTATCCGGTCATGACAGCTGCCATGCTCCCTTAAGTAAAGCCGAATTCTATAAACAATGGCAAGATGAAAAATGGAAGGGTATTAAGCGCTGTTGTTAACGAAAAACTGACTTAATGATCATTGATTATTTAATTATCGGCCAAGGCATTGCAGGAAGCTTACTTGCTTGGGAACTGATACAACGAAACTGTAAAGTACTGGTTATCGATAACGGCCAGGAAAATGCCTCACAAGTCGCAGCGGGGTTAATTAATCCTGTCACAGGGATGCGCTTTGTAAAGTCCTCAGAAGTAGATTTATTATTACCTGCCGCTAAAGCCTATTACGCACAACTAAGCCACACCTTGCAGCAGCCTTTTTATATAGAAAAGCCGATGCTGAGACTGTTTCGAAAAGAAGCAGAATTAACACACTGCCTTAAACGATTGCAGGATAAGCACTATCAAGACTATTTAAGTGCAATCACGCCATCAGACCCTAACCTAAAAGAACCTGTTGCCAGCTTTGGCCTTGTCGAGCAAAAACAAACCGGCTATTTATTAACGCGAAACCTGTTAAGCCACCTTAAAGATTTCTTTATCGCTAACGGTAGCTATCGGCAAGCCCTATTTAATTATCAGGATATTCAGTTAACACCCTCACTATCCTGGCAAGCTATTTACCCAAAAAAAATCATTTTCTGCGAAGGGTATCAGGCCATACAAAATCCCTGGTTCTCCTGGCTACCTTTTCAATTAGCTAAAGGTGAAATAGTTACACTTGAATATCAGGGAGAACTGGCCGATAAGATCCTTAACTTTGGACATTGGTTGATCCCATTAGATAATCAGACTCTTCGTCTTGGAGCAACCTTCGACAGAACCCACATAAACAGACAAGCAACTCCAAATGCTCAAGAGGAGCTATTAAAATCATTGGCTAGTGTGTTACCCTCCCTTTCAACAAAAGTACTTGACCAACAAGCCAATGTTCGTCCCTGTACTTTAGATAAGCAGCCTTTTATTGGCGAACATCCAAACTATCCAGACTTGGTCATCTTTAATGGTTTTGGTGCTAAAGGCAGCTTGCAAATACCCTGGTATTGCCATCAATTTACCGATAGTTTATTAAACAACCACCCAGCCCCCTCCTCTATCCAACGTTATTATGCAACGCATTTCACTGGTTAATAGTGCCCATCATTTTATAAAAGAACATCTTCAATCGGGTGATATTGCCATTGATGCAACGGTAGGCAATGGACACGACACTTTATTTCTCGCACATCAGGTTGGCCCTTCAGGCTTGGTTTTTGGCTTCGACATTCAATCGACTGCCATTGAAGCCACTCAACTAAAATTTCGCTTGGCCGGCATGGATAACTTAACACTCATAGAAGCCAGTCATGCCACTATGAGCGACACTATACCGCTCCTGTATCATGGCAAGATTAATACGATCATGTTTAATCTCGGCTATTTGCCAGGAGGCAATAAAACCATCATCACCCGCAGTGACTCTACCTTAGTCGCATTAACCAGCGCCTGCCAACTTCTATCAGATAATGGGATTATCACCATTATGGCGTATCCTGGACATACTGGCGGCGACTTGGAAACAGACAGTGTAAGCACTTGGTGCGAACACTTAGACAAACAACATTTTACCAGCCATCAAGTTCCAAACCCGGAAGATAAGCCCACAGCTCCAAAACTTTTTATCATTCAAAAACACACTTAATCCGACTAATCAAAAAACAATCTGCTATTATTTCGCGCCTTTTAATTAATTTGAATCAATCTATCAATCAGGAAAAGCATGTCAGAATTTAATAATGTAACCATCGTAAAAAAAGCCAATGTTTACTTCGATGGCAAAGTCAGTAGTCGTACTATCCGTTTTGAAGATGGCTCTTTAAAAACACTGGGCTTTATGTTGCCGGGTGAATATCTATTCAATACCGCCGCTCCAGAATTAATGGAAATTATTGACGGTGATCTTGAGGTTTTATTGCCAGGCTCTGACCAATGGCAAAAAGTAGTCGGTGGGCAATCATTTGATGTACCCGCTAATGCGGCTTTCACCGTAAAAATTAATACAGCCACAGACTATTGCTGCTCTTTTATCAGCGAATAAAATGAAAAAAGTCGCTATCTTTGTCGATGTGCAAAACATTTATTACACCACTAAGCAAAGTTATCAACGACACTTTAACTACAGCGCCTTCTGGGCTCAGGCAACAACCAATAGAATAGTTGTTGGTGCCTTTGCTTATGCCATTGACAAAGGTGACAAGAAGCAGCAGGGGTTTCAGAACATACTTCGCCATATAGGTTTTGAGGTTAAACTTAAACCCTATATTCAGCGTAGTGATGGTTCAGCGAAAGGTGATTGGGATGTAGGCATTACACTGGATGTTATCGAATATTCGAGCAAATCGGACATCATTATCCTTTTATCGGGTGATGGTGATTTCGATTTACTGCTTAATAAAGTTAACCAAACTTACCCAGTTAGTACTGAGGTTTACGGCGTTCTATCATTCACAGCCCCGTCACTGATTAACTCAGCTAATCGCTTTATAGAAATCGATAGCAAACTGTTGCTCTAAGCAATAGCTGACACATAAAAAAACCGGATTCCAAAAAGCTGAAATCCGGTTTTTTAAGACAGAAATATAACTAATTATTTCTTGATAATACTAATGCCCTTCAGCAAGTTTAGTGCTTCATGCAAAGAATAGTCTTCTACATCTGACTTATCTTTTTTATCGCCGTCTTTTTTATCACCATCCTTACCTTTATCACCGTCTGCCTCTTCTGTTTTTCCTTTAGCAGTGCTATTTGCTTTTTGCAAATGACCCGACAAATCGGCTTCCTTAATGGATAAAGAATCAGCCTTATCTAAAGTTTCCAGCTTGACTCTACCCAAAGCAATATCAGGCTCAATACCCTCGGCTTGAATAGATCGGCCAGAAGGCGTGAAGTAACGTGCCGTTGTCAACTTGACTGCAGCCCCATTACTGGTTGGCAAGATCGTTTGCACAGAACCTTTACCAAAAGACTTCTCGCCCATAATGACGGCTCGCTTTTGATCCTGCAATGCACCAGCAACAATTTCAGAAGCCGAAGCAGAACCCGCATTTATCAGCACAACAATGGGGGCATCATCAATAAGATCATCAGGTGATGCATTAAAGCGCATTTCTGAGTTCTCAATACGCCCTTCAGTATAAACAATCAGCCCGCTTCTCAAAAAGGCATCACTGACTTCAACTGCTGCATTTAAAACGCCACCGGGGTTGTTTCTAAGGTCTAGCACCAAGCCTTTTAAGGCGCCGCCATTCTCTTTCTTCAAAGCAGCAAGAGCTTCTTTAAGACCATCACCCGTCCCGGATTGAAAACTACTAATCCGAACATAACCATAGCCTTTTTCTAAAATTCGGCTCTTAACGCTCTTAACTTTTATTATGTCACGCGCTAAAGTCAATTTCAGAGGCGCTTCTAAGCCCTCTCGAACAATCGTTAGCACGATTTTACTGCCGGGTTCACCACGCATCAATTTAACGGCATCAGTCAATGACATGCCTTTTACAGGCTTCTCATCAAGCTTAATAATAAGATCGCCCGTTTTTATACCTGCTTTTTGAGCGGGTGTATCATCAATAGGTGAAACTACTTTTATGAAGCCATTTTCCATCGTTACTTCGATGCCTAGCCCACCAAATTGGCCAGTGGTGCCTTCTTTTAACTCTTGGTATTCCTCTGCCACCAAATAAGCAGAATGAGGATCCAAACCCGTTAACATGCCCCTAATGGCATCTTCCAATAATTTTTTATCGGATACAGGCTCCACATAATCCCTCTTTATCCGACCAAAAATTTCTGTAAATGTTCTCAGGTCTTCATAAGGTAATGTCTCTGTATCAGCAGCGACTTCTGCACTGCCTTTTTCGGCGAATACACTGCCACAGATCCCTATAAAAACGCCCAACATAATCCCTAACGATAAAATAAAAATAGCTTTCTTTTTCAGCATCTGATCAAAACTCCATATCCTAGATTTACAACGTAACGTAATATTAACACCTAAACAAACATATACTTGAATGTCTTATCTTCGACACCATTCAAGTGGATCAACCGGCACACCTTTACTGCGTATTCCAAAATACAACCCCGCCTTACTACGCCCACCACTTTGTCCAACAGATGCTATGACCTCACCAGCTTCGACTGAATCTCCAGTTTTCTTATAAAGACTTTGATTAAAGGCATACAGAGTCTTGTAACCCTGCCCATGATCAAGAATTATCATTAAACCATAGCCTCGTAACCACTCAGCAAAAACCACTGTACCTCGGGTAACCGCTTTTACTTCCACGCCTTCATTGGCATCAATCAGAACGCCATCCCAAGTTACAACGGTTCGAGCACTGCCGAATTTATGACTTAACTGACCCGTAACGGGCCAAGATAATTTACCCTTAAGACTAGAAAAGTCGACATTTTTTACAAACTCACTCTGTTTTTCGGTTGTTGTAGTAACTGCCTTATTTCCAATTAGGGAACCCTCCTTTTCTGCCCCAGGTAACGAAGATACCAAATGCCTTAAACTGTTTTCACTTTCCTGTAATTCACTCAGTTGCTGTTCCGGTGAAGAATAATCACTGCCCATTTTATCAATTATATTGCTACGCTTCTTTTTTGCCTCTAAAAGCGCTAACTGCTCTGATTTTTTACTTTCTAAATCCTTCTCTAAAATGGCTGCCTCAGCTTCTCTCTGTTTATCCAATTTATCGAGTCGCTCAAAAGCAGCATCCAAATCAGCCAGTTTTTTCAACCGGTCTTTATTGAAATAGTTAAAATAGTGCATCATTCGACCTGATACTGCAAGATCCTGTTGATTGAGCAACAACTTTAACTTATCTTTCTGGCCAAAAGCGTAAGCCACTCTTATTTGCTCGATTAATTCTTTACGAAGTTTATCTACATCTCTCTGGCAATTAGAGATGTCTTGGCGAATAAGATCCAGGCTGTTACGCTTTTGCTCAATTTGAGCTTGCAACTTTTTTAATACGGCGGCAGTATCACCATATTGTTTATCAATTACAGATAATAAATTCAACAAATTATCTTTCTGCACTACTAAACGCTGCATCGCCTCTGTATCAGCCTGAACAGTTATTTGGTCCTCCGCATAACTACAAACACAACCTATACACAGCAAAATTACAGCTGATAATCTTTTTTTATTCACAAATCAAACATATTAATTAAGAAATTTACCCGTCATATCTACTGACTGATCAATAGTTAAAAAAACCAACCCGAAATAATGACGGTATGACCAGCGATTAAAATCAATATAATTGCTAGATAATAACAACTTATTAACCCACTATAAGACCCCGTTATCCTTGGATAACTAGTGAGACACTTGCCTAATTAAACCGGGCAAAAAGTATCCGTTATATTATCCATTACCCAAAGTGATTGAAAATAAGGTATGATTTTGTTAAATTTGTCCGCTTTTAAATGGCATCCTAGTTATTATATTAATACACGTTGATAGTACTTGTGTATAAATAATTCTACATAGGTTCTTTAATTTTAATAAAGTAGCCATAATTAGATATAACTACGTAAACCCATGAACACTAAAGTTCAACACTTAACTCAACTCACTATCCACTAAACTTAAAACATAATCCATGGAACGTTACCTAGAATTTATCTTAAATCACTATATCTTATCTCTCGCACTGGCTGTTGTTACCTATCTATTAATACAAGAACTATTCGACACCGCCTTTAAGAAGTATGGCTCCCTTTCGCCTCTTCTGGCAGTTGCCAAGATGAATGACACTGACACTATTGTGATTGATGTCCGGGAGCCACCTGAATTTATCCTTAGCCATATCAGTGATGCTATCAACATACCATTGGGTAAACTACCTGAAGAACTTTCGAAGATTTCTGATAGCAAAAACAAGCCTGTATTACTTTCCTGTCAAACAGGAACCCGTGCGGCATCTGCTGGAAAAATATTAACCAAAGCAGGATTTGAACAGGTTTTCGTGATTACTGGAGGAATGGAAGCTTGGGAGAACGACTATAAATTACCCGTAAAAATAACCAGTAAGCAAAAAGCAAAAGCAACACCCAAACTATAATTTCTTAACAACTAACACACCTCTATTATGGCCGAAGAACAAGCTGCACCAGAAAAACAATTTTCTATTCAAAAAATCTATACAAAAGACATGTCTTTTGAAACACCCAATTCACCCAAGATCTTCACTGAGAAATGGGAGCCTGCTGTTGACTTTAACTTAGGTTCTACTGTTTCACCTTTGGAAAACTTTTTATACGAAGTTGCATTGACTGTCACTATCACTGTAAAAAGTGAAGATAAAGTGGCTTATTTAGTCGAAGTCAATCAAGCGGGCATTTTTACTATCTTTGGCTTTTCTGATCAAGAATTAGGTCCTATGGTTGGCAGCTTCTGCCCCAACATACTTTTCCCTTATGCTAGAGAAGCCATATCTGATCTAGTTACAAAAGGTGGCTTTCCACAATTACTACTGGCCCCTGTAAATTTTGATGCTCTTTACGCACAACATCTACAAGCTCAACAACAAGCACCTAGCTCTGAAACCATTAATTAATTAATGGCAAAGAAAATAGCTATTTTAGGTTCCGGATCGTGGGGAACCGCATTAGCTCTTTTGGCAGCCAGAAATGGCTGCCAAACTCTCTTGTGGGGCCATAATGCTGATCATATTGAAGCTCTTTCACTGGATCGTGAAAATAAGCGCTACTTACCTCAACACCCATTTCCTGACAACTTACAAGTTACCTCTGATATAGCTGAAATTGCAGCTTTCAGCGACCTGATATTAATTTGCGTACCGAGTCACGCTTTTAAAACAACCCTTACCAAACTTAAACCCTATACCTCAAACTACATTAAAATAGCGTGGGCTAGCAAAGGTTTTAACCCTGATGACGGTTGCTTACTCCATAATATCGTCGCAAAAACGTTTAGTGCTGAAACACCTGCGGCCATTATTTCAGGACCTACTTTTGCTCACGAAGTTGCAGCTAACCTACCCACTGCTATCACCATTGCATCAACTTGTCCGGACTTTTCTAAACAACTGAGTGAGATCTTGCACAGTGGACTTTTTAGAACCTACACGAGTACCGATGTAATCGGTGTGGAGGTTGGAGGTGCTGTTAAAAATGTTCTAGCGATTGCAGCTGGCATTGCAGATGGTCTAGGATTTGGTGCGAATACTAGAGCGGCATTAATTACCCGTGGCCTAAACGAAATTATCCGACTCGGCATTGCGCTGGGTGGCAAGCAGGAAACTTTTATGGGCTTGGCAGGCTTGGGAGATCTTATCTTAACCTGTACGGATAACCAATCCAGAAACAGGCGCTTTGGTCTTGCTCTGGGCCAAGGAAAAGACAGAACAGAAGCATCGCTTAACATCGGCCAAGAAATTGAAGGCATTTCCGCCGCTAAAGAAACCTTTCTATTGGCTAAAAAATACAACATCGACATGCCTATTACAGAGCAAACTTACAAAGTACTCTATGAAGGTCTCGATCCGCGAATTGCTGTCCATAATCTTCTAGGGCGCGAACAAAAAGCTGAATCTTAACCCAAGTTCTTTGCAGTATCATGGAGCATGACGACGGCATTACTATTTCAACTCAGAACTGGGCGTAGTAGAAAAGCCAGAGGACTCTTTTAATGGCAGACTTAACTCCTT
>CAIOMN010000218.1 GCA_903859415.1 uncultured Methylococcaceae bacterium | reverse complement strand
CCTATGAAAAGGGCGTTAAATTAGCCGTCGACAAGATTTGTGAACTTGAAGCAAGACTGGAGCGTTCAACAGCTTTGAAATGGTGGGATATTACCATCTCGCCAAAACAGGTATTTTGAAAACTGCATCATCCCTAATTTATAACCGATAAAGAAATCAAACACGGCTCGGGCATTGCCACCAATGGAACGATGCGCTTCGTCTGAGATCACTAAATCAAAATCAGTCGGTGAAAATAAGCGCTGGTATTTGTTGTTAAACAATAACGATTGCACCGTGGTAACGACGATTTCAGCACGACGCCAATCATCACGGTTTTCTTTATAAATAACCGTTTTGTAATCGTTAGCAAGCACTTTTCCAAAGGCTTTTGCGGCTTGATCTTCTAACTCTAAACGATCCACTAAAAACAGTACTCGCCGAGCATTTCCCGTGCGTAAGAAGAGTTTAATGACTGCGGCTGAGGTTAAGGTTTTACCTGTGCCTGTGGCCATTTCAAAAAGAAAACGATCTTTGCCGTTTTTAACGGCTTGCTGTAAGGCTAACAGTGCATTCTTTTGATAAGGCCGCAGGAAGCGCAGATCATTTGCGATCATAAAACTTTGCCGTTCTGCGGTATTCTTCCAACCGGCTTCTTCAGCATAAAGAGGTCGTTGAGTCAGGGCGACAAAATCATCATTAATCGGTTCAGCAATGAGACGCTTTGGATCGGGTACACTTTTTTGATAGCCCAAAACCGACTGAGGCGTTGGAAAGTGCGTAATGATATGCGGGTTGCCGCTTTTAAGATCCCAAAAGTAATGTAGATTGCCATTCGATAATATCACGAAGCGACAATTTTGGGACTTGGCATAAGCGCGGGCTTGTTCTTTACCGATTAAAGGGCTTTTGTTTTCTGCTTTGGCTTCAAGGACGATAAAGGGAAAACCTTTATCGTTGAGTAACAGAAAATCAATGTAGCCTTTTGAGGACTTTTCAAAATCCTGACCGAGTGCATCCAGGTCTTGGGTTTTGATGGTAATGCTGGGTTCTAGCTGGATGTTAGCCGGTTTATTTCCTTCTGCAAAAAAACGCCATCCCGCTGCTTCGAGTAATTTATTAATCTTGATGCGGGCAGTGGCTTCTTTGGCTGACATGAGTCGATCCCGGAGATAGAGGCTATAGTAGTGTGTTTATGGCCTCATTATAACGGCTCAATTCTTAATCTGCTGTGCTTTATAGATAAAATCAGATAAACCAAACAACCATTCGATCTATCTGACTTTCTTGAACAAACCTGGCTTAACTACCTAACAACACGGTTTGCACGCTACTCCATTCACCGTTAGGAACACTTTTATCCCACCAACGTAAACGATATTCCCTTACTTCAGAGATATTTTCGCTTGTCAGGGGACGCTCATCGTAATAAGGTTTGATTATATAAATCGCAAGAAAAGCCCATTCCCCACCATTAATACGACTTTCTATCAAGACACCGTCATGACCATATTTATTAAAATTAATGGTGACACGCTGTCCAGTATCACCCAGTTCAACAAACGCCTCAGGAATGGGGACAAAATGCTCCACCGTACTTGTTGTCGCAATAATACCTAAATCATGACCTATCGCATCCGTGTATTTAAGGCTCACTTTAATATGATTAATCTGACTTAATAAACGTTTTTGAATGCCCCGTGTTGGTGCAGCTGGTGCATCAGGAAATATAGAGGGTTGAGGATGAGTAATATCATTACCGTCGCCCAACACCATCATGGCTTTATAGGCAGTGGACTCCTTAGCGTCACGTTGAACGCTGGGATGCCAGTGTTGCAGCATCCAGATATAATAGCCAATATCTGTTTGAGTCTCAGTAATTTCTTGATCACTAATACCGCAAACAGGGCCATTGATAGGTAATTTTAAACCGTAATGAGAAAGCCAGACAATTTGGCGGTCATGGGTGGTTGGAAAATATGAATTTATAGACATGATAAAATGACCCTTCGGCTAAGTTAAGCTGCCTGATCCTACGCTCTCTCCGACCGATGAGGCGCTCTACCCAAGTCATCCGCCGCTCTCTATGTCACAAATACACCTCTACATATCTCCTATGCCTGTCTCTATATTACAGTACAGACTCACGAAACCATTTTAGTATTGCATCATCATTCTAGTCATGATATAAATTACTCGTGCTTTTTTATATTAGCGCACAATAATAAAATAATTTAAACCCCGTTGGAGGATATATTTATGAAAAAAATCTTAGCACTTTTAGCTATGGCGTTAATGATTGTTGGTTTGTCTGGTTGTATGGATAACCCAGATGGATCAAAACAAAAAGTTTCTAGCTCTATCTCTCTATAAGCTAAACAAACTGCTCGACCAAAAAACCCAGCTTACGCTGGGTTTTTTGTTTTCAGGCTCTAAACTCTAAACAAGACGCCCCC
The DNA here is from genome assembly GCA_903859415.1 of uncultured Methylococcaceae bacterium. Classification (GTDB taxonomy): domain Bacteria; phylum Pseudomonadota; class Gammaproteobacteria; order Methylococcales; family Methylomonadaceae; genus Methylobacter_C. The sequence goes on along the minus strand of CAIOMN010000218.1, from coordinate 31,588 downwards.
ACAAATCATATTCATCCGCCTCTTCCAACTCAACTTTCACAAAATCACCCACGTTGAGATGTGTGGCACCATCAATAAATACTTGACCATCAATTTCTGGTGCATCTGCCTTACTTCTTGCAACCGCACCTTCTTCTACGACCTCATCAATAAGTACCGTTTCAATCCGCCCGACACGCTGCTGTAAACGTGCTGCACTTATTTCAGCCTGATGCGCCATAAAACGTGCTAAGCGCTCTTCTTTAATGGCTTCAGGAATTGGATCAGGCAAATCATTAGCGACGGCTCCTTTTACTGGAGAATATGCAAAACAGCCGACTCTATCCAGTTGCGCTTCCGTCATAAACTGCAATAACTCTTCAAACTCCTGCTCAGTTTCTCCCGGAAACCCTACGATAAACGTACTACGTAAGGTAATATCAGGACATATTTCTCGCCATGCCTTGATGCGCTCCAGATTATTTTGAGTTGCAGCGGGACGCTTCATTAACTTAAGAATACGCGCATTAGCATGCTGAAAAGGAATATCTAAATAAGGCAGAATTTTCTCTTGGGCCATTAATGGAATCACCTCATCCACATGAGGATAGGGATAAACATAATGCATACGCACCCAAATCCCTAAATCACCTAAAGCCTCAGCTAAATCATAAAAACGCGTTCTAACTGATCTGCCTTGCCAATCCCTAGCTTGATACTTTAAATCCAGTCCATAGGCGCTGGTATCCTGAGAAACAACTAACAGCTCTTTAACCCCGGCATTAGCCAAACGCTCTGCCTCTCGTAAAACATCATCAACCGGTCGACTGACCAAATCACCCCGCATTGAAGGAATAATACAAAAGGTACAACGATGATTACAGCCTTCTGATATCTTAAGGTAGGCATAATGGTTAGGCGTTAATTTAACGCCCTGAGGTGGTAAAAGACTGGTAAAAGGATCATGTCGTGGAGGTAAATGTTCATGCACAGCAGTCACCACCTGCTCTAAAGCATGAGCTCCAGTGACTTTTAAGACTTGTGGGTGACGTGCCCTAATTTCTTCTTCTCTGGCCCCTAAACAACCCGTAACGATAACTTTACCATTTTGAGCCAAAGCCTCACCAATACTATCCAATGACTCCTCAACCGCAGCATCAATAAATCCGCACGTATTGACAATCACTAAATCAGCATTCTGATAAGTCGGTGAAATATCATAACCCTCTGTTCTAAGTTGCGTTAAAATTCTTTCGCTATCTACAAGTGCTTTGGGGCAGCCTAAACTAATAAAGCCGACGGTAGGGATTTTTGCCATAAATATCTGTAAGGTATAGGTAAATGGGGGATTTTAAGTTTCTGGATAGTTTTTAAATAGCTAATACATCTTGATAATATCCAGCTATTAGATTATTTTAGCACTTTAGGAAGCATCAGAATAATCAATACCATTTCAACCCAAATATCCGTCCTGCAATCTAAGTCCTTAAGGTTTATTTAAGATTCCCTCAATATTATGATTGAAAAGAATAGATTTACTTGTTAAGCACCTTAAATGTGAATCAATAAATTCGGATTTTTACCCAACAAACTGGATAAAATTAAGATTAACTTATGCGAGCATTAATTTTAGCACTCTATATTGTGACAAGCTCACTACCGTTGCTGCTTCAGCCAACTGAAGTATTGGCCGCATCAGAACAAACTGCATATGATGCACTCAACGCACCAGCTTATAGCTCATATGCAAAAAGAAAAAACCATCGGCTGTACGCTAGCAAACAAAAAAAAATAAAACCACCCATTGATGTCTGGGAACGTATCCGCTTAAGCATGAAAATCGCCCATTCTCCAGCGGAAACATTGGCGAACCAAGCCAACAATGGCTTATCTACATCAATACCTTTTTACCTAACACAAAGTGAAACTCTAGGTATTGAACAAATTACTAACATCCCGATAAAGACTGAATCAACCTTAGCGCAACCGTCCCAAACCCAATCTGAGCACATTTTAACGGCCCATCAATTAGAATCTAAAAGCAGCTCTACCAAAATTATTGTTAAAAATACATTTGATGAGCCGCAAAGGCTTACCAGTATTATTACCTCTGACTCGGCAACTACGGACCAAAAAGTGGCTGCAATACGCGCGCGTATTTATGCCCGAATCCATTCTGCTTCAAACACTGAGAAAACAGACTCTCTTGTTTTTACAAAACCAACGGACTTTGAGTCTCTACAACTAAGCAATCCCCTTAATAATCAGGGCATTCTTCAAAAAGCCAGCTTAACGCCTGAGGCAACCACTACCGTCCAGGACACTAAGCCTTTAGATCCTCAAGAGTCCATTAAGCTGGACCGAATCAATAAACATATTACCTGGTTCTCTCAACACACTGGCTACCTACACCAAGTTTCAGAACGCGCCCGGCCCTATCTTTATCATATTGTTGAAAGCCTCAATCAAAACAAACTGCCTTATGAACTGGCTTTACTTCCCATTATAGAAAGCGCTTACCAGCCCACTGCGCTTTCACCCAAAAGTGCTGCAGGACTTTGGCAATTCATACCCAGCACTGGTCAGGAATTCGATTTAAATCAAACTGAATATTATGATGCAAGACTCGACATTACGTCTTCTACACAAGCTGCAATGCGCTTTCTGCAATTTCTTAACCAGCACTTTAATGGGGATTGGTTACTGGCATTGGCCGCTTATAACTGTGGTGTAGGCACAGTAGATAATGCAATTCTTCGCAACAAAGAAGAAGGTTTTAATACGGATTATTGGTCATTACGCTTACCAGAAGAAACTCAACAATATGTTCCTCGTTTCTTGGCATTATCCAACATATTTTCGGACCCTGGTGCACATGGTTTAAAACTATCGCCAATCAAAAACGAACCCTATTTTGTAAAAATAAAAATAGACCGTAAACATGAGATTGATTACTTAGCTAAAAAGGAGCTTAAAGAGATCGCTCAACTAGCCAACCTGAGCTTTGAAGAATTTAACGAACTAAATCCGGGCTATATTAACCCTACACTACCCAGTTCTGGGCCATTTACTTTGTTGATGCCCTCAGAAAATGCCCATCAATTCAATAAACACTTAGAAACAGCGGCCCTGTTTATCATTCATAACAATGAAACGCCTACAATTGGAGCCAACTTAATGACCCGACCCGAACCGCTGGTAAAAATTAAAAGTTCAGCATTTGATTTCCTTACACAACTCAGTGAACCCTCCGACTCAAAAGTAAGCTGGAATAATAAACAACTTGATCTTTGATTAATCAGTTTGTTTGCAGCATTTGCAATAACAAAGACACGTCCATATTTGCAGAAACCATGTCAGTATAACGTTTGACATGCTCTTCTCGATAAATCCCATAGTCAAAACCTTGATAGCTAGGATTAATCAATTTGAAATAATCAGTTCGAAAAATATTATCATCAAAAACACCGTGCACATGAGTTCCTGTGTAACGACCGTCATCAAAAGATAGAGGGTACTTATCCATGCGCCCACTATGAATTTCATATCCTTTTATTGCCGTATATGAAAACAATTGATAGTAACCACTACTCAATATCTTATTACTTTGATAAATCACAATATCGTCAATAAATTTTAAGCCCGTTTCAATACACGCATGATTATGCTCTAAGCCATCAGGATCGTGCAAACTTTCGCAGAACATTTGATAACCACCACAAATCCCAAAAACGAGACCCTTATAATTCTGAAGTTCCTCAAACAAACCCTGCTGCTTTAACCACTGTAAATCACGGATAACCGTCTTACTACCGGGTAATATGACCAAATCAAAACCATTAAGAGAGCGATAAGAAAAAATCAACTCAACACTAACCTCTGAATCTGCCATCAATACATCAAGATCGTTGTAATTACTTAAACCTGGATAGGCAATGACTGCAACACGAATGGCTACGTTATCTACGCGCTGTTTATAGTTGCTTAATGACTGAGAATCTTCCATGTCAATATTCAAAGGTTGAAAAGGCAATACCCCTAAAACGGGTAAACCAAACTGGGTTCTAATGATCTTTTCACCCTCATCAAAAAAACGCCGATCGCCCCGAAACTTATTAATAACAACACCCAACAAATTACTTCTCATCACTGGGTTCATCAAGGCCATTGTGCCGTAGATTGAAGCAAACACACCGCCTCGCTCAATATCGGCTACCAAAATATTTTTCGTATTAAATGTATTGGTAATATAAGTATTTGATAAATCCTTTTCAAGTAAGTTAAGTTCAACTGGAGAACCCGCTCCTTCAGCAATCACCAAATCATAATCTTGCTCTAAACGAGAAAAAGCTTGAAACACATGCACTTTAAGCTCTTCAATATCATCAAAATAATCGGAAACAGACTGTCTTTTATGTACCAACCCGTTCACTATAACCTGAACAGAACTGCTGCCCTGTGACTTAAGTAACACCGGATTATTCAGATAACTAGGCTCAATACGTGCCACCTCGGCCTGAAAATATTGCGACCTGGAAATTTCTCGACCTTCTAAAGTAACAGCCGAATTATTGGAAACATTTTGAGCCTTAAATGGAGCTACCTTAATACCCATGTCCGCATAAATTCGACATAATGCCATAACTAAAGTACTCTTCCCTACATCTGAACCCGTCCCCAAAACCGCTAATGATTTCATATTAAGTCCTTATTGCGTCATAAAGATAATTGCCTTGATAGATACAATTCAATGTGTCATATGATGAGGTTAACAAAACAATCCGCATAGTACAACGACTCTTAAAGACTTGAGTCGTAAAGTTCATCTTTTTGTCATACATTTGTAATAACATAGTCGGGTTATAATACTAACAGAACACTGCAATACGATTATAGACAACCCTATTTCAACATTATGACTGGAAGAAAATTCCCTGAACTTGAGCAGCTTGAGCGCATTATTGATCGACTTGGGGACAAAGCGCATACCCAAATCATAGAAAAAATTGATCATAAAAAACATAAATTCCCTATCCATTGTATTACCTTAGGATCAACTAATCCAGATGCACCCGTTTTAGCCTTTTTTGGCGGCGTACATGGACTAGAAAAAATTGGCTCTGAAGTCATATTATCTTACATGGAAACCATCAGCGAATTACTTGACTGGGATGAAGAGTTGATGAGCCGCCTGGAAAAATCAAAATTAGTCTTTGTCCCAATCATTAATCCTGTAGGTGTCTATTTGGGGACTCGGTGCAATGGAAATGGCGTTGATCTTATGCGTAATTCTCCTGTCAATGGGATAGGTGCAACCAAAGTCTATAGTGGTCAAAATTTTACTCGGCATTTACCCTGGTATAGAGGCGACATTTTAAATATGGAAAAAGAAGCCTTGGCACTCTGTAATGTAGTCAAGCAACACCTCTTTAAATCCCCACTCTCAATTGCCGTGGACTTACACTCTGGCTTTGGAATTAAAGATCGTTTATGGTTTCCCTATGCATCCCGAAAAACACCCTTTGCTTTTATTCCCCAAATCCTCGCCTTAAAAGAACTGTTTGATCGCTGCTATCAACACCATATCTATAAAATAGAACCTATGTGTCTAGAGTATGTCATCAACGGCGATTTATGGGACTATCTTTTCGATGACTATATTCAACAGTTTTCAACGACGAAATTATTTCTACCGTTAACCTTAGAAATGGGCTCTTGGCTTTGGTTGCGAAAAAACCCGTCACACCTTTTCTCCAGGTATGGCTTATTTCACCCTCTGTTACCTCATCGCCAACAACGGGTATTTCGTAGACACTTTTTGCTTTTTGATTTTTTACATCGCAGCCTCTTATATCCGGACAATTGGGCGCATCTTCAGCCCCAACAAATCGCAGATTATTCATCACAAGCCCAGGCTATTTGGTATGACTAATTCAATAGGTCAAAACTGGCTCTTACTGCGCGGCTTGGCTCGCGAATCTGCCCACTGGGGAAGCTTTATTGAGCAACTCCAACTCAGCTTCCCAAATGCAACAATAAACGTACTGGACCTACCCGGCACAGGTCGTTTCAATAATGAAGCCAGCCCTAAAACCATAAAGGAAATCACCGAAATAACGCGGCAGAGAGCTATTGACAACAACTACTTACAAGAACCGATAACACTCCTAGCAGTATCACTCGGTGCAATGGTGGCTTGGGAGTGGATGTACCAATACTCCAATGAGATACGTGGCAGTATTTTAATCAATACCAGTTTTGCTAATTTAAGCCCCTTTTATCAACGGCTACGCTGGCAAACTTATCATCAGGTAATTAAATTACTAAGCCAGAAAGATATAACGCGTCGAGAACGAGCAATTATGGAGTTAGTTAGCAATACACCAGATATAGCAAACAAAATAGGACATGATTGGGCAGATATACAACACCAGCATCCCATCAGTTTTAGTAACGCCTTTCGACAAATTGCTGCCGCAGCAAACTATCGACCTAGCGATACAAAACCCAAGCCACCTGTTTTACTGCTCAACAGTAAAACTGACAGACTGGTTTCCCCCACTTGTTCAGAAAAAATACAACAAAAGTATCAATTAGAACTGAAACGCCAAGACTGGGCTGGGCATGATTTAACACTGGATGATCCTGAATGGGTCACGAGACAACTAAAAGACTGGGTTAAAAACCACAATGCCAACTAATAAATCCCTGCTTGTTTAAAACGTAAACCAAAAATCACCTCAATCAATAATTATAGTGACGAGTTATTTAAATATCCATAAACATCATGGGAAGGCCATAGGTCAACACAAAATAGCTAAACGCCAAAATCACGCTAATGCTCATTTTTGTCATAAAGGCTTGTCTTAATATGTAGCTCACGATAGCAATATACCAGCCTACCAACAACACACCAATACCGATTGAAACTTCTTCTGCATATTCATAATGTTTCATCACCAGCCAGAAATAGAGACCTTCTGTGGCAGTCGCCAAAGTCATGATAAAGTTTTCGCATATAAAAATAGCGATATATATTTGATTAAAGTACTGCCACTTTTTAAAAATGACGAGATAGGTCGCAATGGATGAAAAGGCCATGATGGTACGAAGCGCCACTTCCAGTGAACCATCTGCAGGATCAGCAATCAGACTTTCAACAATAATGCCTGAAACCAGATAAAACGCGACGGCTTTCCACATAAACGACTTTGATGGAAACAGTTCTATCGGATTATTTTTAAACCAACACAGGGAAAGATAATTAATTAATAAATTCATGAACAACTAAACTCTTACGAAAATAGAATAAGGTATATTTTTACCGCACATTTTATATGTATTTAATGGATTGGGTAATTATAACCGTCTATTGTGAATAGGGTCTTTCAGTTTTTAAAAAAATACCTCAATAAAAAGCAGCTACTTTATTAAAAACAAACTCGCTAAGCCCAGAAAAATAAAGAATCCCATAGAGTCAGTGATAGCCGTCAATATAACGCTAGTCCCCACCGCCGGATCTTTACCAAATTTATGGCGTAACAAAGGAATACCCAAACCGACTATAACAGCAACTAACAGGTTAATCAGCATAGCAACTGCCATCACCACCGAAAGCGCGACATCCCAATACAGCAGCATACTTAATAGCCCCAAAATGAAGCCAATAAAAAGCCCATTGATTAAAGCCAGGGTGAGCTCTTTCTTTATTATTCGCGCTATATTGCTTGAGTTTATATGCCCGAGTGCCAAAGACCGAATAATCAGCATACTGGTTTGGTTACCGGTATTACCGCCCATTGCCGCAATAATGGGCATTAACGAGGCCAGCGCTACGAGTTGTAAAATAATATCTTCAAAAACACCGATAATCCGCGTCGAAGCGAATGCAGTACCAATGTTAATGATTAACCACCCCCATCGGTTTCTGGCACTCTTCCAAACACTTGAAGATAAATCCTCTTCTTCGCCAACACCGGCTTGAATCAACAAGTCTTCATCTGTTTTTTCGCGAATAAAATCCAGAATATTATCAACACAAAGTCGCCCTTGTAGTTTACCCTCGTTATCGATAACAGGCGCCGAGATCAAATCATAGCGCTCAAAGGCTCTTGCTGCTTCAGCGGCCTCTTGATCAACCTGAAAGCGAATAAAGTCAGTCACCATCACATCTGCAACTTGCTTTGAAGGTAAATGTGTCAACAACCGTTGTAACGGCAAAATACCTTGCACGACATTATGTTGATCAACGACAAATAATTTATCGGTATGACTAGGCAATTTACCCAGTTTACGTATAAAAGCAATGATCGCTTTTAAATTAAGATCATCCCTGATAGTAATCATGCCAAAATCCATCAAGGCGCCCACTTTATTGTCTTGATAGGACAAAATAGCATTCAGATGCTTGCGTTCTTCACCATTCAAAGACCGCAGTATTTTGAGCATTGTGCGCTTGGGAAGATCAGCCGCTAAATCCGCAATCTCATCCGTATTGAGTTTACCGGCAACTGTAGCTAATTCTTCTGCCGCCATACCTGAAATGAGTGTCTGCCGGACTGCATCAGATACTTCCAGCAATACCTGGCCATCCAGTTGGGTTTTAATGGCATCCCAGGCCATCTCACGTTGATCTAAGGATAACGACTCTAAAATAAACGCTGTATCAGCCGGATGCAATGGAGCGAACTTCTCTTGAAGGCGAACCTGATGTTGATTCTGCAACATCGCTTCAACTAATTCATGATTAGCACCCGGGCCACGATGAACTAAGGATCGTTCCAATTGCTGTTTTTCAAGCAATGTAATGACCTCCTGTAGCTGATGCTCCAGGAATTGTGCTGAATTAATTTTTTCAGAAGATTGCATAGTTCGCTGCCACTCTTTAATAATTAAAGATGTTTCTGATCCACTTATAACACCCATCAACCCGACGTGAGATTATTCTCCGCTATCTGGCCTACCGCCATTTTTTTAAAACTCGATCTTATCTCTACTCAAACCTCAAATCAAAACCAGATTATCTCTGTGTATGATTTCTGAATCATCGGTATATCCCAAAATTCTCTCAAACTCCGAGCTACTTTTTCCAGCGATCAATTCTGCTTCTGTCTTACCATAGTTAACGAGTCCACGAGCCACTTCAGCTCCGTTTTCATCTATACAGGAAACCAGTTCACCGCGTTCAAACTGACCCAACACGACTTTTACTCCGACAGCCAGTAGACTTTTGCCCTCACCTTTGAGTACTCTCACGGCACCCGCATCCAGCACTAATTGACCTTTGACTTGCAACTGTCCAGCTAACCAGCGTTTTCTAGCGACTAATGGCTCAACATCAGGTAAAAAGTAAGTCCCTAAATCATCTCCTGAAATCAGTGCGGTAATCACGCCTTCAACAGCACCTGCGGCAACAATCGTTGCAGCACCAGACCTTGCGGCTAAACGTGCAGCTCTTACCTTAGTTGACATTCCACCTTTACCTAAGCCGCTACGACTATCGCCAGCCATTTTCTCCAGACTTTCGTCATTAACACTAATCTCGGAAATTAATGTTGCATCAGGAAATAAAGTAGGGTCCCCGGTAAATAAGCCTTGTTGATCGGTCAAAATAATCAATAACTCGGCTTCAACTAAGTTAGCAACCAAAGCTGCTAAAGTATCATTGTCACCAAAACGAATTTCTTCCGTGGCAACAGCATCATTTTCATTAATAACCGGGACAACACCTAGCTTTAATAACGTCAATAAGGTACTTCGGGCATTTAAGTAACGTTGTCTGTTAGATAAATCATCATGAGTCAGCAATACTTGTGCGGCATGTAAACCATGTTGCTGAAAATTATCATCAAAAACCCGCACCAAACCCATTTGACCAACTGAAGCCGCTGCTTGTAACTCATGCAACAACTTTGGCCTTACTTTCAAACCTAAGCGACTCATCCCTTCAGCGACAGAACCTGAAGAGACCAATACCACATCAATTGATTGCTGTCTTAAGCCGGCCATTTGAGCTACCCAAGCTTTAATAGCGGCTTTATCAAGCCCTTGCCCACCCTTGGTCAGTAGAGAACTGCCTATCTTTACGACAACTCTCTTTACTTTTGTAAAATCATTCCTGCTCACTGTGATTCCGCCGCTGTTCTTCTAAAAAGTTCATGATGGCAAACATTAACTCTCGTGTTCCATTCCCGTTAATGGCTGCAATTTTAAAAACAGGGGCCGTCCAATTTAACTCATCAATGATGGCTTGACAGTGCTCATCAACTTCATCTTCTGGCAATCTATCGGTTTTATTCAACACCAGCCAACGTGGCTTATTGGCTAAATCATCACTCCATTTTTCAACTTCATGAATAATTTTCTTAGCGGCTTCAACGGGTGTGTCCATGCTCTCATAAGGCACCACATCCACTAAATGCAATAACAAGCCGGTACGGGATAAATGTTTCAGAAATTGCAAGCCTAAGCCAGCGCCTTCTGCCGCGCCTTCAATAACACCTGGAATATCGGCAATAACGAAACTGCGTAAATCATCCACACTCACTACGCCCAAATTAGGGTGTAAGGTGGTAAATGGATAATCAGCGACTTTAGGTGTGGCAGAAGAAACAGAGCGAATCAAACTGGACTTGCCGGCATTAGGCATACCTAAAAGCCCTACGTCGGCAATCAATGTTAATTCTAACAAGAGCACACGATGCTCACCTTCCGAACCTTTACTGGCTTTTTGTGGCGCCCGATTAATACTGCTTTTAAAGCGGGTATTACCCAAACCATGAAAGCCACCTTGCGCTACGAGTAAGGTCTGACCTTCTTTAGTTAAGTCTCCAATAACCTCGCCAGTTTCAGAATCAGATACTTTTGTACCTAAGGGCACCGGAACATAACAATCATCGCCTTTTCTACCCGTACAATTGCGACTCATACCATTTTGTCCGCGCTGAGCTCTATGCACGGCATGATATCTGAAATCGACTAGCGTATTTACATTTTCTACGGCAATTAAATAAACACTACCACCATCACCGCCATCACCGCCATCAGGCCCCCCCATGGGGATATATTTTTCACGTCTAAAGCCAATAGTGCCATTACCACCATCTCCAGCTTCAACACGGACTTCTGCTTCGTCAACAAATCTCATAACTTATACGCCGCCACACTGCAAAACAAACCGATAAAAACAAAAAAAGCCCCGTCATGAAGGACGGAGCTTTTTTTAAGCCGCCAAGTCAATGTAGAATAGCTTGGCTAATATAGCTCTTAACTACAATCAAACAATACGTTTTATGCAGCAACGATACTAATATATTTACGGCTGTTAGGTCCTTTAACCTGAAAAGTAACTCTACCGTCTGCAGTAGCAAATATAGTATGATCTTTACCGATTCCTACGTTTTCACCTGGATGAAATTGTGTGCCACGTTGACGAACAATAATGTTTCCTGCTGTCACCAACTCACCACCATAACGCTTAACACCTAAGCGTTTTGCATTAGAATCACGACCGTTTCGGGTACTACCACCCGCTTTCTTATGAGCCATTTGTAACTCCTATTTCTTAAGCAGAAATGCCAGTAATCTGGACTTCTGTGTAATATTGACGATGACCTTGTTGTTTCATATGGTGCTTACGTCTTCTGAATTTAATTATTTTTACTTTGTCATGTCTACCTTGAGACAAAACAGTCGCTGTAACTTTGCCGCCTTCGATAAAAGGAAGACCTACTTTAACAGCGTCGTCTGATTGAATCATCAGTACTTTATCGAATTCTATGCTGTCGCCTACGCCTAGCTCCAACTTTTCTATCTTTAAATAAGTACCTTCTTCAACGCGGTACTGTTTACCACCTGTTTGAATTACCGCATACATCTGAGCAAGCTCCATCAAGCATTAATCTATTAAAATTTAATCGGTGATTATATTTTTATTCATCCCTCTAGTCAACTAATTCTTATCCCAGGATTCATAATCTTTAATTTCAACCTTTTGTTTCAAAATGCCTGCACTCAAAATTAACTCGATTCAATTGATGGGCAGTTGTCGTCGTAATAAGTTATAATATACAAATAAATTTATAAAATATGAACATGTTTATGAAAAATAACCAAAACTTTCAGACCCAGCTTTAATTCAATGGCATCAAACTCACATTCAGCTACAAACACACATCAACCCATTGATTTCAATTTAATCAAGAGGTTAACTACTGCTGAAGCCAAAGCGGTAGACCAGCTTATTATCGATGAGCTTAGTTCTGATGTCATTCTGATCAATCAGATGGGGCATTATATTGTTGGTAATGGCGGCAAAAGATTACGTCCGATGCTCTTGTTACTTGTAGCGAAAGCACTTGGCAATGTTAACAACAGTCACTTGATACTTGCGGCTGTTATTGAGTTTATTCACACGGCAACCCTGCTGCATGATGATGTTGTAGACGAATCTGATCTTAGACGTGGCAAAGAATCAGCTAATGTTGTCTGGGGTAACGCAGCCAGTGTATTAGTAGGCGACTATCTCTATTCCAGCGCCTTTGAAATGATGGTTCGCACGGGCAATATGCGCGTCATGGAAATTTTATCTAAAACAACCACCGCGATAGCTGAAGGCGAAGTACTGCAACTTTTAAACTGCAATAACCCAGAAACTACAGAAGCAAAATATCTGGAAGTTATTGCTAGAAAAACAGCCATATTATTTAGCGCTGCCACTCGCTTAAGTGCTGTTATAGCAAATACTACAGCAGAAACAGAGGAAAGTTTGGCCGGCTATGGTCAACACCTTGGTGTTGCTTTCCAACTCATTGATGACGCACTCGACTACAAAGCCAGCCAAGAAGACTTGGGTAAAAACTTGGGAGACGACCTTGCAGAAGGAAAACCAACCTTACCTTTGATTTATGCCATCCAGAACAGCACCAAAGATGAGGCACAAATAATAATAAATGCCATCAAAAATGGCGATCGCGACGCTTTCAATGAAGTATACGCTATCGTACAAAAAACTCAGGCCATCACCTACACAGAACAACGCGCTGAAGAAGAAGCTGAAAAAGCTATAAACGCGTTAAGCGTATTACCTCCTTCCGAATATAAAGATGCGCTCATTTTATTAGCAAAGTTTTCTGTACAAAGAAATTATTAGGCTCAGCGACTTGCACAGTTAATGCGCATCAATCTACCCAACTTAGCTCCTTTCCCAGACATACATCCTCGACAACAGCTATCAAATTGACTCAACCATTTCTTTAGCACCTCCTTGATTAGGAAACGCACACTACCATTCATAATGGTCATTGTCAGCTTACAATTTGCGTTAATCCCTAAGTAATCACAACTACATTTCATTGTATCTCGTTGGACAATAAAAAAGCCCACAAGTCAGGTAACATGCAGGCTTCTATACTTCTTTGGGTCTCTTAGAACCCCTATTTGGTACCGGCGGCCGGATTTGAACCGGCACGACTTGCGTCACCACCCCCTCAAGATGGCGTGTCTACCAATTCCACCACGTCGGCATAAACTCTTACCACATCCTTATCCAACTTCAACAAAGATTTATTTACCTTCACCTATCGTCTTCAACTCTTCGGCTTTAGGGACTTCTGTATTTTTAATCTCTGCACCAGGAACAGGCGCATCAATTTTGGCCTCAGGAACTGATTTTACTTCCGGAACTGAAGGAACTTCAGCTTGTGTGTTTACCTCTTTTTGTCCAGCAACCTCAGTAACGCTTTCGCTATCACTACTGCCAGTAATAAGGTCAAATGCTGCACCCTTGTGACCATTAATTACAGCAAGCCCTAAGCTTGTTATAAAAAATAATGTCGCAAGAATTGCAGTAGCACGAGACAAAAATGAAGCCGCTCCCTGCGCACCAAAAACTGATCCAGCAGAACCTGTACCAAAAGCGGCACCCGCATCTGCTCCTTTACCTTGCTGCATTAATATTAAACCAATAATACCTAAACCCAGCAACACATGAATAACGATAATTACCTGATACATGAAAGTCTAAACTGCTCTAAATCGAATTAAAAATCTTTAAAAAGGATTCCGCATCCAAGGAAGCCCCACCTATTAAGCCACCATCAATATCAGGCATGGCAAACAAACCTTTTGCATTATCCGGCTTAGCACTTCCACCGTATAAAATTTGTATTTTATCAGCAATCACCTGATCTTTGGCTGCAATATACTGACGTATATAATAATGCACTTCTTGCGCTTGCTCATCCGTCGCTGTTTTTCCTGTGCCAATGGCCCAAACAGGCTCATAAGCTATAACAGCCGCATCAAATGAAGCAATACCAACTAAATCAATAACAGCATCCAATTGCTTATTAATGACCGAAAAAGTCTTATCCTGCTCACGCTCTTCTAATGTTTCACCTACACAAAGAATTGGAATAATACCTTGTTCTTGTGCCTGCTTAAAACGAGCAGCTACTGAGGCATCTGTATCGCCATAATAGCTACGTCTTTCAGAGTGACCCACCAAAGCATAAGTTACACCAATTTCTTTCAACATAGTTGCTGAAATTTCGCCTGTATAAGCACCTGAAGCTTGATCAGCAACATTTTGTGAGCCTAATGCTAATTCAGTACCTTTTACCACTTCAGCTATATATGGCAAATAGACGTAAGGTGCGCAGACAGCAATATCTGCATGATCTGAAACTAAGCCTGCAACAATACCTTTTGCAAGCGACTCAGAACTCGCACGAGTTCCATTCATTTTCCAATTTCCGACTACCAGAGACCGACGCATTAACATTACTCCCACTTAGAATCAAACCGCCTATGATATAGGCTAATAACTCATAATTCAAGAAACTATTAATTTCTTAACAACTTCAGCTAATTCCTGAGCTAAATTATTAACCAGACTTTCGGACTCACCTTCAACCATAACACGGATTAAAGGCTCTGTTCCTGACGCTCTTAGTAAAACACGTCCTTTATTACCTAATTTATTTTCTACGGTAGACACTGCTTTTTGTAGCACAATATCGTTATCAATATCTATAGCCCCACCAGTCTTTATATTAATCAATACTTGTGGATATTTTTGCATACCTGACTTCAACTCTGTCAAGCTTTTACCCGTATCATGCATCTCCGCCATGATCTGTAATGCTGCGATGATTCCATCACCCGTTGTCGTTTTATCCAAACAGATAATATGCCCTGAACCTTCTCCCCCTAGCAAACTGTTATGCTCAGTCATCATCTCCAAAACATAACGATCACCTACTTTCGCTCTTAACAAATTTACGCCTAATCTCTTCAGACCATGCTCCATGCCTAAGTTAGTCATTAACGTACCAACAACAGGCCCTGATAACTGTCCAACACTTAATCTTGATTTTGCAATGACATAGAGAAGTTCATCTCCATCAACAATTTCGCCCTTATGATCAACCATAATTAAGCGATCACCATCACCATCCAAAGCAATACCAATATCAGCCTGGTTAGCTAATACTGCTGCAACTAATTTTTGAGGCTTTGTAGCTCCACACTCATCATTTATGTTAAGTCCGTTAGGTTCTGCTCCAATAACAATAACTTCGGCACCCACCTCACTAAACACATGCGGGGCAATATGATAAGTCGCACCATTTGCACAATCCACAACTACCTTCATACCAGTAAAATCGAATCGAGTTGGGATGCTCGCCTTACAAAACTCAATATAACGACCCGAGGCATCAACCACTCGCTTTGCTTTACCCAATTCCGACGATTCCACCGTTGTCATCGGAGAGTCGATATAATGCTCAATTTTTTCTTCTATATCATCAGGCAACTTGGTTCCTTGAACTGAGAAAAACTTCACGCCATTATCATAATAGGGGTTATGTGAAGCACTAATCACAATTCCCGCTTTTGCCCTTAAGGTACGCGTCAAATACGCGACCCCCGGCGTTGGCATTGGCCCTAACATGCGTGTATCTACACCCGCAGCAGACAACCCCGCCTCCAAAGCTGACTCAAACATATACCCCGAAATACGTGTATCTTTACCGACAAGAACAAATCCATTACCTTCACTAGCAAAAACTCTCCCAGCGGCCCAACCCAGTTTTAATAAGAAATCTGCAGTAACGGGAAACTCACCAACCTTACCTCTAATACCATCTGTGCCAAAATACTTTCTTCCCATAACCATAAAACTCACTATTCTAAAAATATGGAGACTTGCTTTATAAGAATACCAATCAAAACTTAATAACTAAGCTTTAACACAATAAAAAAAGGAGAGACATCTGGCCTCTCCTTTTTATTAGTGTCGAAACAAATTAATTTTGTTCCGCTGTACGCCCAATAGCTTTATCGTTTTGCTTCTCATCAAACCCTTTTATTTCATCAACCTTAATATCACCACGGGGCGGCTTATCATCCCAGCCCTGAGGATCTCTTACCGGTTTACGAGCCATCAAATCATCAATTTGAAACTTATCAATCGTTTCATATTTCATTAACGCCGCCGCCATCGCATGCAAAATATCAATGTTTTCTTTTAAGAGCCGCTCTGCACGCTCATAGTTCCTATCGATAAAGGAACGAATTTCTTCATCAATCGTATGGGACGTTTCTTCAGCCACTGTTTTATGTTGGGTTACAGAACGACCAAGAAAAACCTCACCCTCTTCTTCACTATAAGACAATGGACCTAAACGTTGAGATAGACCCCACTTTGTCACCATATTTCTGGCTAGCTCAGTGGCTCGCTCAATATCATTAGAAGCGCCAGTACTCACCTGCTCCCAACCAAACACGACCTCTTCCGCAATACGTCCACCATACAAACTGGAAATCATACTATCCAGTTTTTGTTTGCTGGCACTGTACTGATCTCTTTCTGGCAGGAACATAGTGACACCTAAAGCCCGACCTCTTGGCATAATACTGACTTTATAAACAGGGTCATGCTCTGGGACTAATTTACCAACAATCGCATGCCCAGCCTCATGATAGGCCGTCATTTTCTTTTCTTTTTCATCCATGACCATCGTGTGACGTTCAGCGCCCATAATCAACTTATCTTTAGCTTTTTCCAAATCAGCCATGTTGACTACGCGCTTATCCATTCTGGCAGCGAATAAAGCAGCCTCATTAATTAAATTTGCCAAATCAGCACCCGAAAAGCCTGGTGTACCTTGTGCAATATATTTAACTTCAACATCATTATCAGAAGGCACTTTTTTCATGTGCACATTCAGAATTTGCTCACGACCTCTAACATCTGGCAAACCGACTGTTACTTGACGATCAAAACGACCTGGACGCAACAGTGCCTTATCCAATACATCAGGACGATTCGTTGCAGCAATTACGATAATACCTTCGTTACCTTCAAAACCATCCATTTCAACCAGTAACTGGTTTAAGGTCTGCTCACGTTCATCATTGCCGCCACCTAAACCAGCGCCACGTTGACGACCGACCGCATCAATTTCATCAATAAAAATGATACAGGGCGCATGTTTCTTGGCTTGCTCAAACATGTCACGAACACGCGAAGCACCAACCCCTACAAACATTTCAACAAAGTCAGAACCAGAAATAGTAAAGAACGGAACTTTAGCTTCTCCCGCAATGGCTCTGGCCAATAAAGTCTTACCGGTTCCTGGAGGACCTATCATTAACGCGCCACGTGGAATTTTACCACCCAGCCTTTGATATTTTGCAGGGTCCCTTAGGAAGTCAACCATTTCAACGACTTCTTCTTTGGCTTCATCACAACCAGCGACATCAGCAAAGGTGACTTTAATCTGATCTTCTTCAAGCATTCGGGCTTTGCTTTTACCAAAGCTCATCGCGCCTCGTCCACCTGCGCCACCGCCTTGCATCTGCCTCATAAAAAAGACCCAGACACCAATCAGTAATAACATCGGTCCAAAAGAAACCAATAACTGCATCAACAATGAAGGCTGTTCGGGCGGAACTGCTTTTATATCAACGTTATTCGCTAACAGGTCATCAATTAAATGTGCATCATTTGGCGCGTAAGTCCTAAAGACTTGGCCATTTTGGGTTTTACCCTTAATAATGTGCTCATCAATCATTACCTGTTGAACCTGACCCGCCTTCACTGACTCAATGAATTGCGAATATGATAATGATGAATCGATTCTTTCTCCTTGTGAGCCAAAATTGTTAAACAGAGTCATCAATACCACAGCGATGACCACCCACAGGATTATATTTTTTACCATATCATTCACAAACACACCCTAGCCCCGAACGGCTGTCGGTTTAAAAAACTAATTAATTATATCAGGAGTCAACTGCCTGATCGTCGTTATTTATCTTGAACTCAGTCTAAAGTCAGGCAAAATTCTCGTTTCGCAGATATAAGGGCAATATTCTACGATTTAAACCCTTTAGCCAAAATATAAACTTCATTACTGCGTGGCCTTGATGCTTTAGGCTTTCTGATAACTACTTTTGAAAAACTTTGCTGTACATCTTGATAAAATGACTCAAAGCCCTCGCCATGAAACAACTTAACCAAAAAACAGCCGTATTTACTCAGAACGACTCTAGCTGTCTCTAAAGCTAGTTCCCCTAAATAAATGGCGCGAGGCATATCAACGCCTTTGTTACCACTCATATTAGGCGCCATATCCGACATGACCAATGTAACAGGTGCTCCCGCTAAAGCAACTTGAAGCTGCTCAAACACAGAATCTTCCCGAAAGTCACCCTGAATAAATTCCACTCCTTCCAACGCATCCATGGGCAAAATATCCAAAGCAACCAGTTTGTTTTTTTTACCCATTAATTGTCTTGCATACTGAGACCATCCACCTGGAGCTGCTCCCAGATCTACAATATTCATTCCTGGTTTGATTAGCTGATCCTTTTCCTGAATTTCCTTAAGCTTAAAAACAGCTCGCGACCGATATCCCTGCGCTTGAGCCATTTTGACATATTCATCTTCAAAATGTTCCGCCATCCAGCGACTACTGCTTTTACTTCGAGCCATAATATGTTGTATAGTGCATTGTAACTTTTTGATTTAGGAATAATGAGTGAACACTGCAGACAAGAAAAAATTCCGAGCTGAGGCTCATACTTTAAAGCCCGTCGTTATGATTGGACAATCAGGTCTTACTGCCGCTGTACTTGCGGAACTAGACATAGCGCTTAATACACACGAATTACTTAAAGTAAGAATACGTGCAGAACGCGATGAACGAAAGTTAATTATTGAGCAAATGTGTACAGAAGCTGGCGCAGAACTCATTCAAACGATTGGTCAAATCGCCGTTATTTATCGATTAAACCCCAATAAATAAGTCCGATTAAGGCGAAAGCGCAATAAACTGACCCTTTCGCCTTAACCAATCAATTAAATATACTTAATTGAAAGAATTTCATAATCAACATCACCGCCGGGCGCTTTAACCGTCACGACATCCTCGACTTCTTTTCCAATCAGAGCCCGTGCAATAGGTGACCCAATCGAAATACGGCCCTCTTTAATGCTGGCTTCGTCTTCACCGACAATCTGATAAGTCACTTTTTTCTCAGATTCAATATCTTCTATCTCAACCGTTGCGCCAAAAACTACTCGACCATTAGCATCAACTTTAGTCACATCAATTATCTGTGCATTTGATAGCTTACCTTCAATTTCAGCGATACGACCTTCGGCAAAGCTTTGTTGCTCCTTTGCTGCATGATATTCAGCATTTTCCTTTAAATCACCGTGTGCACGAGCTGTGGCAATAGACGCGATAATGCGTGGACGCACTACTGACTTTAACTCATCCAACTCTGCACGCAGTTTCTCAGCACCTTTAACAGTGAGCGGTACTTTTATCATTTTCTATAAACTCCATTAATCATTCTTTATTGGGTAAAAGCTGATCATTAAAACTTCATCAATACGTTTACCCTAACCATTTCAAATCAGACTATTGTGTAAGTCCTGCAAGCAATTAACATCACCTGCTTCTAACTCACCTAAGGCGTAACAAGCGGCACGGGCACCTGCCATCGTCGTATAATAAGCTACTCTATGCTGTAAGGCTTCTCTACGCATCGTGAAAGAGTCTGAAATAGCTATTTTTCCTTCGGTGGTATTAATGATCAACTGAATCTGATCATTTTTAATCATATCAACCGTATTCGGACGCCCTTCGTTGACTTTATAAACGACTTCACAAGGTATACCCGCTTCTCTAATAAATTTTGCAGTACCACTTGTGGCTACAATTTCATATTTTTTATCGACCAACATCCTGGCAATTTCAGCTACTTTAGGCTTATCGTTGTGACGAATACTAATCAGTACTTTGCCACTCTCATTTAAACTGACGCCTGCTGCCCGTTGCGATTTAGCAAAGGCTTCACCAAATGTTTTACCGACTCCCATCACTTCACCGGTTGATTTCATTTCAGGGCCAAGTAAAGGATCAACACCCGGAAACTTTACAAAAGGAAACACTGCTTCCTTAACTGAATAGTAACCAGGAATACGCTCTTCAGTAACACCTTGTTGAGTCAAACTTTGCCCAGCCATCACCCTTGCAGCAATCTTTGCCAAGGGATAGCCCGTTGCCTTAGAAACGAAGGGCGCAGTACGTGAAGCTCTTGGATTAACTTCGAGCACATAAATATCTTCACCCTGGATGGCGAACTGGGTATTCATTAAACCTCTAACACCTAACGCTTCTGCCATTTTAGCGACTTGCTCACGTAATTTATCCTGAATACTGGACGCAAGACCGTAAGGCGGCAAAGAACAGGCTGAATCACCCGAATGAACTCCCGCCTGTTCAATATGCTCCATCAAGCCACCAATCAAGATACGCTCACCATCATAGATGGCATCCACATCCATTTCTACCGCATCATCCAGAAAACGATCCAGCAACACAGGCGCATCATTTGAGACGCTGACCGCCTCTTTCATATAGCGCTGCAATCCTTCATCATTAAAGACGATTTCCATACCACGACCGCCCAATACATAAGAAGGCCTAACCACTAAAGGATAACCCAGCTCTTTAGCGGCATTTAAGGCTTGCTCAACCGAACGCGCCGTGCCATTGGGCGGTTGTTTTAAGCCTAATCTGTCCAATAATTTTTGGAACCGCTCCCTGTCTTCTGCCAAATCAATTGAATCAGGAGAAGTCCCGATAATCGGTACACCTGCCGCCTCCAACGCTCTTGCCAATTTTAAAGGCGTCTGCCCACCGTATTGAACAATAACCCCTTTAGGCTTTTCAAGGTGCACCACTTCCAGCACATCTTCCAGCGTTAACGATTCAAAATATAAACGATCAGAGGTATCAAAATCCGTTGAAACCGTTTCAGGATTACAATTAATCATGATGGTTTCATAACCATCTTCACGCAGAGCTAATGCAGCATGCACGCAGCAATAATCGAACTCAATCCCTTGACCAATACGATTAGGACCACCGCCTAAGATAATAATTTTTTCTTTATCAGAAACTCGGGCTTCACATTCTTCATCATATGTCGAATATAAATACGCGGTATCCGATGAAAACTCAGCTGCACAAGAGTCAATACGCTTATAAACCGGACGAATATTCAGCTTATGCCGTGTATTACGCACCTCATTCTCAGAGGCATTCAGCAATTTAGCAATACGCATATCTGAAAAGCCCTTACGTTTTAATTTGTAAAGCTCTCCAGCGACCAGTGTAGATAATGTTTTTGTAGACAACGATTGCTCAGTAACAATCAAATCTTCAAGTTGAGCTAAGAACCAGGGATCAATTTTACAAACATCATGTATCTCTTCAAGCGACATGCCGCTACGGAAAGCATCCGCCACATACAACAAACGATCTGGGCCAGGATGACGCATTTCCCTTTGCATTTTTTCTTTAGCATCGTCGGCATTCAAGTCGACAATTTCATCCAAACCACTAATGCCAATTTCTAAACCGCGTAGCGCCTTTTGCAATGACTCTTGAAAAGTTCGGCCAATCGCCATCACTTCACCCACTGACTTCATTTGTGTAGTCAGACGATCATCTGCTTGCGGAAATTTCTCAAAGGTAAAGCGAGGTACTTTTGTCACTACGTAATCAATCGTCGGTTCAAAAGACGCAGGCGTTGCACCGCCAGTGATTTCATTTTTCAATTCATCCAGGGTGTAACCTACCGCTAACTTAGCCGCGACTTTAGCAATCGGAAAACCTGTCGCTTTAGAGGCCAATGCAGAAGAACGTGACACCCGTGGATTCATCTCAATCACAATCATACGACCGTTGACCGGATTAATGGCCACCTGAACGTTTGAACCGCCGGTATCAACACCAATCTCACGTAATACCGCAATCGAAACATTACGCAGAATTTGATATTCCTTATCCGTTAAGGTTTGCGCAGGTGCTACGGTAATCGAATCACCGGTATGAACACCCATAGGATCAAAGTTCTCAATAGAACACACAATGATGCAGTTATCTTTAGAATCACGCACCACTTCCATTTCGTATTCTTTCCAGCCCAACACAGATTCTTCAATCAATAACTCTTTGGTCGGCGATAAATACAAACCACGCTCACAAATCTCAACAAACTCTTGCTTATTATAGGCAATGCCACCGCCACTTCCGCCCATAGTAAAAGACGGACGCACAACCGTTGGATAACCGACTTCTTTTTGTGCAGCTAAGGCTTCTTCCATGGAATGAGCAATTTTAGATTTTGCCACTTCATAACCGATACGCGCCATTGCTTCATTAAATAACTGGCGATCTTCAGCCATGTTAATAGCTTCTTTAGTCGCACCAATCATTTCTACGCTGTACTTTGCTAATACACCATTCGCATCAAGGTCTAATGCACAGTTCAACGCCGTTTGCCCACCCATTGTCGGCAAAATAGCATCGGGGCGTTCCTTAGCGATAATTTTTTCAACGGTTTTCCAGTCAATGGGCTCGATATAAATAGCATCAGCCATATCAGGATCCGTCATAATCGTCGCAGGATTAGAGTTCACCAGAATAACGCGATACCCTTCTTCCCTAAGCGCTTTACAGGCTTGCGTCCCTGAATAATCAAACTCACAGGCCTGACCAATAACAATTGGCCCAGCGCCTAATAATAAAATCGATTTTATGTCGGTTCTTTTTGGCATTTTATAATTTTTATAGTGTATTTATTGTTGGCTTGCTTCATTCATCATCGTGATGAAATCATCGAATAAAGATTCCACATCATTCGGGCCCGGACTCGCTTCAGGGTGCCCTTGAAAACTGAACGCAGGGCAGTCAGTACGCTTAATCCCTTGTAAGCTACCATCGAATAACGAGCGATACGTGGCGACTACATTATCGGTTAGACTGGCTTCATTCACTGCAAAGCCATGATTTTGACTGCTGATCATCACGCGATCTGTGGCAATTTCTTGCACGGGATGATTCGCTCCATGATGGCCGAACTTCATCTTTTCAGTTTTTGCACCACTGGCTAAGGCCAATAATTGATGGCCTAAACAAATACCAAACACGGGGGTTTTGCTCTCAAGAATCGCTTTAATTGCTTCAATCGCATAAGTACATGGCTCTGGATCACCTGGGCCATTGGATAGAAATACCCCGTCTGGCTTCAGAGCCAACACTGTTTCAGCAGACGTAGTCGCAGGAACAACCGTCACTCGACAGCCACGATTAACCAATAATCTAAGAATGTTACGTTTAACACCAAAATCATACGCCACGACATGCTTTGTTAGATTTTTGCCTTGGGTATGACCGTCTTCTAAAGTCCAAATGTTTTCAGTCCATTCATAAGACTCGGCGACCGTCACTTCTTTAGCCAGATCCAGCCCTTTTAAACCAGGGAAACCTTCAATTGCCGCTGTTGCAGTCTCTACTGAAATAGAATCCCCCGCTATGATGCAACCACGCTGCGCCCCTTTATCGCGTAACAATCGCGTTAATTTTCGGGTATCAATATCAGCGATAGCCACTACCTTGTTATCCAGAAGGTATTGTTGCAAGGTTTTTTCACTGCGCCAGTTACTGGCTAGAATCGGTAAATCCCTAATTACCAAACCACTAACAAAAACACCCGCTGACTCATCATCTTCGCTATTGGTGCCCACATTTCCAATATGTGGATAAGTTAAGGTCACAATTTGCTGAGCATAAGAAGGATCGCTGAGAATTTCTTGATACCCCGTCATCGCAGTATTAAAAACGACCTCACCTACAGAACAACCGTCAGCACCTATCGATACACCGTTAAATACTGTTCCATCTTCTAACACTAATAATGCAGACTTAGCCAAACAACTTACCTCAAATAGACAAAACGGGATGAGCCGTTGAGTGTTCATCCCGCTATAAAAAATCAAACTGTATCAATATACAAAATTATATCACTTTGGTCATTAACAATTACTAAAACCTCTAGCGATTCAATGGCTATCTTCTATGTAACCCGTTACTTTCTGAACTGGAATCTCTATTTTTAACAAGGCATAAGCCAGCGGCATAAACGGCGTTAATTGTGGAATAACCGGTATTTTCCAGGCTTTTCCAAGAACAAAAGCAAAGGAGTTATTAAGCCAGGGCTTGTTCGATTTAGCCTGTTGAAGAATAAACTTATAAGAATCTTCATCGATCAAGATGCCAAAGTTCTCTACCCACACCTCAATCGACTCGGCTTCACCGTATAAGTGGATATGCGCATAAGCCGTTTTAGCATCAAGGTCTACGGCATAATCCTTAACGTCTGCAATGCCTTTGAGCTTATAGTTAGCGACCCGCATTACGATATTTTTTGGCGCCCATTTGATGGCTAATTTAATTAAACGTACCAGTATATTTATCATCTTATTTACCTTCCCCTTCAATTGAAATCTGACTGACTTGACTGCTTGCATTTAGTACGGGACATTAAAAAACCCGCTAAGTTAATACCTCGCAGGTTTTTATATGGCTGTGCATCTTAATAAGGTGGTGACTTAAGTAATGCTGTTCATTGATATTATACCGAAAAAACCAATCGAATGGGCTGAGTTAATTAAAGGTACTGAGTTAAGAATTGCAAGGGTGACAAAAAGTCGTTTTTAACCCTCATCTCTTCAGGTGACCTATGCCTGGCCTTGATTGTTATATCATACCTGCAGAAAAAGCATATATGCATCCACTAACAATTACACTTCTGGGTCTTTGGAGTGATCTTTAACATCAACTTTTTTTAACGCAGAGTAGTCGCAGCCATAACCGTAGCGATAACATTTAAAACGCATAACAGGGACAAAAATATTAATTATTTTGTCCAGTAATTTTCTTCTAGTGCGCTCTAAGTCTGAGTCGCATTTAGGACAAGTAGTCTTCATAATGAAATCTGTGATTAAATCAAGTAAGGATTAAATAGCTAAAAAGCCCGAACAGCCCGTAATGAGTTATTGATCTAGTAACCACTTTTATTGCGCGTTAATTATAATCAAATAAATCCTCCTTGCAAATACGTGCAAAAACAATTGAGGAATAAGAAATGAACGAGTATTGCTAATCCAGCAAGATGAACAGTTAATCTGTTTGCCTAAACCAATAGCATTAAACCACACAGGCTTAGCCCTATGCCGATAGCTTGTTTAAGTGTCAGTGCTTCATTTAGAAAGAAAACACCACAGATGACAGCAACGACAGGATACATGGCCGTCATGGTGGCTATGGTGCTTACTGGGCCTTTCGTAATAGCGTAAAAATAGGTCAATGTCCCCAGAAACCCGCAGACACCCACAATATAACACAATGCGGCACCCCGCAGATTGAATTCGGGTCGTCCACCGATAAAAAACAGCACAAACAACGCAACAGTTAGGCCGCCACAGATTTCATAAATCATAGCGCTGAGAGGACTCAGCTCAGACAATGCAAGTTTCGGCAAAAAGACCATGCATCCCCAGAGCAACACGGTTGCTACAACCGGTAATATCAACGCTTGATTCATAGCGAATTATTTAGTTATAGCCAGTGTCAGTGTATATTTTAATAACCTACAAAAAGGTTAGATTAAATGGCGGATTGTAAACCAACCACTCTACTTCCTGGCTTGACTTTGATAAAGATCATAGGGCGCTACAGCCGTATCAAATACGGATGAAATAGGTAGATCAATTGCATAGATGATGGACATGATCCCTTTAACCAAAACAGGATCAGAATTCTCGCTACTGAATAACTTCCCAGTCTCTTTTACGTCAAGCTGAACACCTGGATAGACAGGCCATTTATTATCAGATGTTTCTGTCCTCGCACGTATGCTTGAACAACCTGAAGTAAGAAAGCTCAGCAGAATAACTACAGCCCATTTTCCAATATCTAGTTTCATACATTTTTCCTTAATTCAACAATTTGGTGGATTATAAGTTAATAGTTTGACAGGTTTATTAATAGTCGCGCTCACGAGACAGTCTATTAACCGGCCCCTGGCTCGCTGTCGTCTTTTATGATATCTTAAAAATTCAGAATTCTGATTGTATGACTTTTCAAACACCGACGCCACAACAGTATTTAAAAATTATTGTGACTATGATTTGATGGCTAGTGCGTTTACCTGAAATGAAACTTAACTACCGATTAATGGACTGTAAAAACAACCGGGCAATAAAAAACCCGCCAAGCCTTAGGCTTGCGGGTTTAAAAATCCTGTTGCTCATAAAAGAAGTGGCGGAGAAAGATTCCGCCCAACTCAGATTCAAAGAAGTTCAAAAAGTCATTAAATCACTGTTATTTAACAGCAACTTATAAAATCATTGTTCAACGAGACTCAATGAAATACACTTCAATCCACCGCCAAGGTTAGGGCGAGGGTTAGGGCGAGAATGAGCAGGACAATGCCATCATGATAAAAAATAAGTTGACAGCGCGAACAGTCGAAACAAAAAAAACAGAGGGTTATTACTCAGATGGCGGTAACTTGTATTTAAGGATTACACCCAATCTAACTAAGTCATGGGCGTTTATTTACCGGAAAGAGAAAAAGCGCACAGAGATAGGATTAGGCCCAGTTGATTTAGTGACATTGGAGGAAGCGCGAGAAAAAACAAACACGTTACGCAAGCAAATTACCAACGGCATTGATCCACTAACCGAAAAGCAACGCCTAGACAATGAGTTAAGGGCGAACATAGCAAAGGCCATGACATTTAAACAATGTGCAGATGCTTACATCAACGCGCACCAAGCTGGATGGCAGAATAAAAAACATATTCAACAATGGCAAAACACACTTGCTCAATATGCCTTCCCTGTTTTTGGTGATCTTGACGTTAAATCCATCGACACGGGATTAATTACAAAATGCCTTGAACCGATATGGCTAACTAAAAATGAAACAGCGGGGCGCGTTCGTGGGCGCATAGAATCTGTGTTAGATTGGGCAACAGTTAAAAAGTTTCGCAAAGGTAACAACCCCGCACGCTGGAGAGGACATCTTGATAAAATCTTTCCAAAGCCTTCTGATATACAAAAAGTAGAGCATCATAGCGCCCTACCCTATGCCGAAATTAACGCGTTTATTAACCTGTTACACAATCAGGAAGGAATAGCAGCGAAGTGCTTAGAGTTTACTATTTTGACAGCAGCTAGGACAGGCGAAAGCATTGGCGCAACATGGGATGAAATAGATTTAACTGCAAAAACATGGACTATTCCAGCGGAGCGCATGAAGATGAAAAAGGGGCATATTGTTCCACTAAGCCCACAGGCTCTAGCTATCATTAACGAGATGGCAGCCATAAGGACTAATGATTATGTTTTCCCAAGCAACAGAAAAGGCTTAAGCAACATGGCAATGCTGAAACTGTTAAAGCGCATGGATCAGGGAGAGATAACCGTACACGGCTTTCGATCCACGTTTAGAGATTGGGCAGCGGAATCAACTGCCTATACCAGTGAAGTCGTAGAAATGGCGCTTGCTCATGCCATTAAAAACCAAACACCATGATAATGGATGGCGCCCAAGTGATCGAGTTTAAAAAGATTGGGTAAATAATTCACCGAAGTATAATAAGAATTAATAAAGTATAAAAAAGGATTGTGAACGATGACAACATTAGAGTTAGACAACGAAACAACCGCCTTGCTTACTGAGATAGCAGAAAACGAGCATATCTCTTTGGCGCAATTAGCCAATAGGCTATTGATTGAATGTTTAGAAGATTATCAGGATGCACGTTTAGCAGATAAAGCCTATCAACGTCATATTGATAATGGTGCTATTACACACAAACTTAATGACGTGGTGAAAGAGCTTGGTTTGGGTAGTTGAGTTTTCAGACGATGCAATACGGGAATTAAAGAAGCTTAATAAGCAACTTCAACAAAGAATAACAACGTTTTTAGTTGAAAGAGTACAAAACTCAGACAACCCACGCGCCACAGGTAAAGCCTTACAAGGTAAGCTTGCTAGTTATTGGCGCTATCGTGTTGGTGATTATCGGCTAATTTGCCATATTAAAGACGGTGAACTCATTGTTTTAATAATCGAGATCGGACACCGTAAAGATATATATCGCTAATACCCCTGATATAATCAAACTTAACAGGATAGCCCGACGGGGCAACAAGTAGGACTCATTACCCTATTTCCGGTTAATCCCTTCGTAATGATTGCACTTGAATGGAGTGTTGATGATGACTGACCTTTTGCTTTTAGCGAAGTTTGTAGATGATCAGATACAAGACCTTGAGCATAAAATAAGCCAAGCAGTAGAGTCCTATGATAGAGCACGTATAACCGATTCATTGATTAGAGTTCTAGGCACTCAGAGAAGTAACGAGGGGCCATCATACGACGACTTCATAACTGGTTATAAAGAACTAGGTTTTATTAAAGCTTTTAATAATTTGTTGATGGCTGAAATATCTCGTGATGATGGCGACTTCATTACAGCCTTGAAATATGTAGCTGATGGCAATTTTGATATAGGTGACTATTATGGGAGCCATTACATTGCAAGGAAACAGCGTCAAGACGCGGGTAAAAATAATTATAGTAACAATCGGCTCAAAGAATTCGCGTTGATTGAATATTGGCAAGAAAACAGAAGACTTTACGAGCCACGAGGTAAAGGTGGCAGGCTTCAGGCGGCAAAAGATTTTAAAGAAAAAGGCGGCTTTGGGGGAGTATCTGAGGTTACCATGAAAGACTGGCTTAAGAATAAGTAGCCGGAGTGAAGCTAGTCGCCCCCACGACAAATCAATTTATGTGCGTATAGTGCCTAAACATGTTCAATAAGCACTAGGAGTGCATCAACATGGTTCAATCTACTACAGCGTTAAAACCACATGCCCCACAATTACCAGAAACCGGATTTGTAAGAATTTGGCAGATCGTAGGTAATAAAAAACAAAACATTCCCGCTTTAATTCCAATAGGTCGCACGTCATTCTTAAACGGCGTGAAGTCTGGAAAATATCCCAAGCCCGTCAAATTAGGAGAGCGTACAACAGCTTGGAGAGTGGGAGACATCCGCGCCCTTATTGAATCAATGGGAGCTTAATCATGGACAGATTAGGCCTCGCCGCCACTGGTAATGACGGCACAAAAGAAATCAAGCACAGTTATTTTATCACCTCAGTAAAACCATTGTTAATCAAAATAGCATCATGGTTAAGATTAGTAGGCGTGAATATATGAGTCAGTCAGCCGAACAAATAAAAACCAGTTTGCCAAATTTGCTTAACGAGCATGAAATAACCGATAGAACCGATAGAACCGATTATTCACATATAACCAATGAACAATTTAGCGAGTTTAGCTTTAAAACAGAGCATGACAAGGCCGCCGCGTTATCAGGCATATTAACCGCAGCCATTCGCTCTACACTTCGATTAGCGCCCATGATGCATGTAAGCGCCCATCAAATTGGGAGCGGTAAATCATTTTTGTGTGAATTACTTACTTTATTTGCTACCCCCGAAAAGTCTACCCCGCACAGTTTTCCCAGTGACGACGACGAAATGAAAAAAATGTTACTGGCCGAGTTATTGACCGCACCCGCAGTGATCGAGTTTGATAATCTCACAACAGATTTAATCCCTCATAAAAGTTTATGCACGGTGCTGACTTCTGAAAATATAAGTGGGCGAATATTGGGGCAAAGCAAAACGGCCATAGTGGGTACACGCGCGTTATTTTTATCCAGTGGAAATAATGTTGACCCAGTTCGAGATATGACGCGGCGAACAGTCACTATTAATTTAGATCCAGAATGTGAAACCCCTGCAACCCGTGAGTTTAAGAAAAATCCCGTGAATGATGTTGCTGAAAAGCGTGGTGAATTTATCAGTGCTGCTTTAACAATTATTCGAGCATGGATAGTAGCGGGTAAGCCTATAACCGCTGTTAAAGGCAAGCGTTACAGATGTAAATTAAATACACTAGCTGATGTTAAGGCGGAGATGGCTAAAGTGTATCGTGAATCGAGATCAGAAGTGATTGACCCTGTAACGGGTACTAAGCTGGTTTGGATGTTGCAAGCGGTACAGAAAGCCATTGAAGGATCGGACTTAGAGAAGCGTATTGAAATCTTGGAGCAAAAGAAATGAGTATAAAAAATCGAGTCGAGAAATTAGAACAAGGTAATGTTGCTAATGGATGGACACCACCAACATTAGCGCCCACGCTTACACCTAAACAATGGGGGAACGCATTTAGTGGGCAGAACATCGAAGCCGAGCCACTAACAACAGAACAGCATGAGTGGATTAATCAATATAGAGGTCTATCAAGCGAGCATTAAGGCAAGGCTTGAAAAGCTCGAAGGAAGAAACAACCCCGAACTAATGGAGATTACAATAATTCGATTTAGTCATGCTTTGCCATTACCAGAACCCGCTTTGATTGGTAATACTAAAGTCAGCTATCAATATGCAGATAAGGAGATGGTTTAAGCGTAGACACCTTAATGAATCACAACGGGCTATGGCTATCTAATAAATTGCACATTATCAGGATAACCTGCATTAAATACAAAATTTATTGCTAACATGGAAAGCGAACACTTTAGGGAAATAAAAAGACTTGGCTTAATACTAAACTTTAGTATCGGCAAGTCTTGCGGATGTATTGTTCAACAAGGTTAAATGTGAACCAGCGCCGAGGTTAGGGCTAGGGCTAAAAGAAAATAAAAAATATATTTAGCTTAATTATTAAGCACTTACCATGAATAGGTGGCGGAGAAAGAGGGATTCGAACCCTCGATACGTTGCCGTATACACACTTTCCAGGCGTGCGCCATCGGCCACTCGGCCATTTCTCCTAACTATCCTTCACTCTCATTTAATGAGAACCCGAAAGCATAAACCAGTTTCAAAGCAGTTGCAATGTATTTTATCTGAAGACTCAGTCCATCAAGGCTTCTAACTCATTCCAGCGATCATAAACCTGCTCTAATTTAGCTTCAATGGCTTTCATTTCATCCAAGGTCTTGGCAATCGCTAAGGGCTCTTGCTTATAAAATGAGGCGGCGCTGATCTGGGCATTCAAACTTGCCTGCTTAGCTTCTAACTCATCAATAACTTTTGGTAATTGCTCAAGCTCTTGCTGTTCTTTATAGCTCAGTTTTTTCTTCTTAACT